>CAZVHW010000187.1:0-12189 GCA_964626835.1 uncultured Enterobacterales bacterium | reverse complement strand
CACCGCCGTCGCCGCCGTCGCCGCCATCTCCACCACCGTCGCCGCCGTCGCCGCCGCCATCGCCGCCACCGTCGCCGCCACCGTCGCCGCCGCCGTCGCCGCCATCTCCACCACCGTCGCCGCCGCCGTCGCCGCCATCTCCACCGTCACCGCCGCCGCCCTCGACGCAGTTCGTGACCTGCACCTCGGTCATGATGACGATGTCCACGCCATCGACCTCGTCACCGTCGTAGACCTGCACGGCCTCGAAGTACACACCCGTGGGATCCCATCTGCCGATGACATAGTCGCTGTTGCGATCGAGGGTGGCACCCACCTGGACGCTGTCGACGCCCGGGACGTAGAGGTCCAGGGTGTACTCGTCTCCCGGGATGTTGGGGTATCGAACGGTGTCGTAGGCGTAGTGAGTCGTCTCCTCGGTCTCCTCGTCGAAGTTGAAGGCCGAGACGAAGATCGAGCCGAACGGGAAGCTGCTGGCGTAGTCGTCCCAGGCCACTTCCACGGTCTCTTCCTCGTCGTTGATGCAGTACAGCTCGACGCGGACCGTGCCGCGGATCAGCCCGTTGATGTCGGGGACGGGTGCTTCGGTGTCCTCGATGGCGGTGTCGTCGGACCCCGTGTCTTCGCATCCCGTATCGGCCGTGTCCTCTGGCACCTCGACCGCAGCGGTGTCGAGATCCGGGTCCTTGCGGCAGGTATCACACCCGCGGGGAACACCGACGACAAGCATCAAATAGGCGGACACGCGGGCGATCGCTGCGGCAGTCATGGCTACCTCCAAGGAGCAAGGCTCTGGCGGCTATTCGGAATTCGGACCGCAATGTAATTAATTGTCGCTGGCCGCCCCCCGGGGAGTCAAGAGAATTTCCATAATAAACGTCTTGCACCGTCAACAACGGCGCGGGACGTCAGTCCAGGAAAACCGCCACGCGCCCCGCCCAAAACCGCCGCACATCGCCCGTCCGACAGTAGTCCTCCACCGCCACGGTGGCGTCTGTAAGCCAGAAAAAAATGAAGGTTCCCAGAGGGACGCGACAAGGTGTTTGACAGGTGACAAGCCACCCCTGACCCGGAGGAGCCAATGCTGCTCACGCTCCCGCTGCTCGCGGCGACACTCGCCGCAGAGCCCACCCCTCCAGGCCGTCCCGAAGTTGGCCTGGGCTTCCGCAACTCGCTGGATGGTCTTGACGATCCGGGCACCCTCGAGGGACCACGGCTGATCGGTCGCTTGCCCCTGGGGCCGGTGACCGTCGAGGCAGCGGCCTTCTACCGCACAAACCCGAACGACCACGGCTCCCTCACGGACACACTGGTGCAGATCGCCTACCAGTACAGTCCGGATGTCGCTTTCCAACAACCCTATTCGGTCGATCGGTGGTCGTTTTCGACCCTCGCGGACTGGGGCTTCGGCGAGCGACCCGCCGGCCAGCGATTCACCGCCGGTCCCCACCTGTACGGCGGTGTGGAAGTGCGCCGCATCCAGAGTCTCCACGCCTCCTGGAACGGAACCGAGGTGGAGGTGAGCGAAGGCGCCGCAGCCATCCAGCCCATGGGCGTGGTGGGACTCGGCCTGGACATGCAGGCCTGACAGCGAGTCACCCTCCGCCTCGGCTGGTACGCACGACTCAGCGTCCAATCCAACCCGGTCTACGACCCCACCTGGGACGGAGCGGCCGACTCCAGCCTCGAAGCCACCCCCACACTCGCCCTCGACCTGCTGGTCAGGCTTTAAAGCAAGGAGGACACGATGATCACGTTTCTGTGCGTCCTCTCCAGCGCCCTGGCCGGCCAGGTCGGCCTCACTGGCGGCATGGAGTTCACGGGCAACGACCCCTTCGTGGTCCGCGCTGGCCCCCGGCTCGGGCTCGAGTTCGCCCCCAGACCCCAGCTGCGCTTCGGCCTGTCGGGCGCCTACTACCCGGACTTCGGCGAGGGCAACTGGACCCCACTCACCAGCCAGATGGTCAACGAGAACCACATCGCTCCGGACATCAGCCTCATGACGGCCCAGGCCCGGGGCGAGCTGCGGGTGGTGCCCTTCATCCACCGCATCGGGATCCTCGAGGCCCACACCGGAGCCTACGGCGGCCTTGGCGTCGTGCACACCGAGGACGACCTCGAGGCGCTGCAGCAGGAAGACGACCCCTGGGCGCTGGCCACCGCCAGCCAGAACCACCCCACCGCCACCTGGGGCGTGTTCAGCGAAGTCGGCGGGGACACCGTGCGCGGGCGCCTGCGCTTCGAGCGCACCACCTACGTAGAGACCGTCAGCTCTCTGACCCTGGAGATGAAGAGCACCCTGCTATGGGCCCTGGAGGTGACCGTATGGCTCGGCGAATGATCCCCCTGCTCGCCCTGTCGGGCGCCCTCTCCCTACCCGCCATGGCCGACGAGCCGGCTCCGGATGCCGGAGGCCACCGCCTCTACGCCCTGGCCAGCGCTGGCAAGGTCAAGCTGCTGGGGCTGGCGGACGTCGCGAGCCTCAGCGAGTCCACCAGGCTCGAGCTCGGCGCCCAGCTGCTGCCCAGCCTGCGCCTGGGCCTGCTGCTGGACGCCAGCCACCAGGACGTCACCCACTGGGAGATTCAGGCAGGGACGGGCCAGGTCACGGTTCCGGGCGACCTCATGGTGGGCTTGGTGGGCCCCGTGGCCAGCTGGCAGCCCCGCGATGGCACCTTCCAACCCAGCCTGCGTGGTCAAGGCGGCGCGGCCGCCTGGCTCTGCCCCGTCCACGAGGAGAACTGGAACAGCATGGGCGAGGCCCCCGGAGTTCCCACCCGCGGCCTGGGTGGCTGGGTGGCCCTGGGGGGCGACCTCGGCGTCGAGGTCATCGCCGACGGGCCCGTGCTGCAGCTCTCGTTGGACGGCGGCTATCTCGTGGCCGGCCCCCTGACCGGACCCACGGTCAGTGGCCGCATCGGGTTCAGCACGCCGTTCTAGCGCGAGGCGACGAGGGAGTACGCGACGGGAAGCTCGCTGGAGAATCCCCTCTTCGATGCGGGATTGTATGCCATGGGCTGCCCGGAACGATCCAGCAGGAAGGGCTGACGCCACTCCTGCACCGAGGCGGGCAGCGGTACCCAGCTCCCGGCGAGCCCCGCCCCCTTGGAGGCCAGCGGCCGCCGCGCCAACAGGGAATCGGCGTCCGCCTCGAACCGGTGATGTTCGTAGACCGGCCCACCCAGGCAGGCGGTGGCGTCGCGTAGTGCCAGCAAGGCTGGCTCGCTCTCGACACCTCGAAGCACGAGCAGGTCGGCGTCCAACGCCGAGAGGGCGCGGGCCAGCTCGGACAGACGACCGGCGGAGGCCTCGCTGCCTCCCGAGGGCCCGGTGGGTTCCTCCCCGGACGGCGCCGTGTCCAAGGTGAGGCTGCCCAGATCCCAACGGGTGGCCAAGATCGTTCCCGCTGTCCCCACAGGCTCGGCCTGCTGCCGCTCCAAGGCCGCCCGGCGCTCCTGGGCATCCGCCGCCACCAGGACACTCCTGGCGGCCACCGCCAGAAAGATCTGGGCGAGCTCGGCTCCCCGATCCAAATCGCTCGGAGCCCAGCGCTCCCGGATCACGTCGGCCTGGTGTCGCGCCGAACCCCAGGGATCCACACCCTCCGCGGCGCCCGGACAGCCCTCGAGCGAACCCACCCACGCGCGGGCTAGCTCGCTGGAGAGGTGGTCCTGGCATGGCTCGAGGTAGAGACTCGAGGACCCGCAGGCCGCGATGGCGGGTTCGTAGCCATCGAAGCCCCGAGCGCGGATCAACTCCTCCGCTACCAGGAACCCACACTCGCTGGCCAGCTTGGGGTGTGCGAGCTCGCCGCACGGGCCCCAGGGATCGGGTTGGCCGCTGACGACGAGCTCGAATGCGCTCGACAGGGCACACTCCGTGGGCGTGCGCTCGCCTCCACAGCCCGCGGGATCCCTGCCGTTCAACGCCGAGACATCCGGTTCCTCGCTGCCGCGCTCGGGGTACAGGTGAGCGCGCGAGAGCAGCTGTTCGCAGCGGCGCCGGGGAGCCCCGTCCGGGAAGAGCCCACAGCCACCGTCGTCGAGCAGGGTGTGCCCGTGGGCCAACACCAACACCTCCACGACCATCGCCCGCTCGCGTTCGCTGGGCAGGGCGGCCAAGGCCTCCAGGGCCGCCGCACGGTCGCCGCTCCACAGCTCGACCACGTCGTTCGGATTGGGCGCCCGACCCGCGCAGCTGGCAGAGGCCAACAGCAGGCAGACGGCACACCAGGGAGAAGCGTAGGGCATGTCGCTCACCTAGCCAGGCCAGATGGGCTGATCCACGATGCGCTACGATGTCAGCCCCCTTCGCCGCGAGAAAGATCCCATGCGCACCTCCCTCATCTTCCTGCTCGCCCTCGCAGGTTGCCCCAAGCCCACCGACGACACAGGCGACACAGGCGACACCACCCCCGAGGTCGTACCCAGCCCATCCTGGGACGCCGAAGCCGCCGATATCAGCTGCGCGGTCGATTCCGTCGATGCCCCCCTGTTGGACGCCGTGCTGGCCGACGCCGGGCTGTCCATCGAGGACGTGGGCTTCGACGACGCGGACTGGAACTACACCTCCTACGGCAGCTACCTGGACGACGCCTTCAGGCTCTCCTGGTTCTACGACGTACACTTCGATCCCTTGCGCCTGCCCTGCTTCGGAGGCCAGGTGGCCGCGGACCTGGACCACGCCGCCACCACCGATCACCCCGTAGCTACGGCCCTGGGTGAGGCCGCCGCCAAGCTCGGCTTCGAGCGCGACCTCGAGCCCATCGACCCCGCCGAGGCCACCCAGGATCTGGTGGACCTGTCGAGCCTGCCCGAAGAACTGGCCGAGGCATTGACCCCCATCCTGCAGGCCATGCAGGCCGTGGCTACCGCCCGGGAGGCCATGCTGGTCGATCCGCCGGCCGAGCCAGAGTTCCTGGTGGAGTACGGCCACGGCGGCGTCATCATCGACTACTACGGTGATCCGGACTTCGCCGCGGCGGGCGTCCAGGACTGGGTGCTCGATCCGGACCAGGGGCCCCGAGTGCTCTACGATCCTGCCCTGGTGCTGGCCTACGCCATCGAGCACGCCGACCTGGGCCGCTTCGCGGACGCCGACACGTCGCTGGACGTAGAGACGAACATCGGCCGCATCGTCGTGGCCGGACGCGGTGACGACGCACCCGGGGACATCGGGCCCGTCGCCCTCTACCTGGACCTGGGTGGAGACGACACCTACGTGCACCCCGCCGGCGCCTCCTCACTCGACGTCCCGGTGGCCGTGCACGTCGATCTGGGGGGCGACGACAGCTACGGCTACGAAGAGCTGACCAGCGGTACCGAGGCGCTGTTGCCCAACGACGAGGACGGTCGCTACGCGGGCGATGCCAGCTACGGCGCCTTCTCCCTGTCGAGGATCGGCCGACAAGGCTCGGGCCGCCTGGGGGTGGGCATGCTGTTCGACCTGGGCCAAGGGCAGGACCACTACCAGTCCCTGCGCATGAGCCAGGGGTGGGCCAACCTGGGCGTGGGGGTGCTGTACGACGATGGCGGCGACGACACCTACCTGGCCGAGGAAGGTGCCCAGGGTGCGGCCAGCATGGGCATCGCCCTGTTCATGGACGCCAGCGGGAACGACGAGCACCGCTCCTTCCATGCCAGCCAGGGCTTCGCATACGTTCAAGCGGTGGGCATGGTCTGGGACGGGGGAGGCGATGACGTCTGGTACGCCAACCCGGGCAAGGAGGAGGACGGCGGCACCACCCTCTACTACTCCCCCCAGCTGCCCAGCGGCGGCAACTCCAGCTTCAGCCAGGGCGCTGGCTTCGGTCGGCGCGGAGACAGCGACGGGGCCTTCCTGTCTGGCGGCTTGGGCGTCCTGCGCGACGCCAGCGGTGACGACAGCTACACCGCGGGCACCTTCGCCCAGGGCTCTGGCTACTGGCAGGCGGTGGGCCTGCTGCTCGATGGTGACGGCCACGACGAGTACGACGCCTACTACTACGTGCAAGGCGGAGCGGCGCACTACGCCACGGGAGCGCTGCTCGATGACGGTGATGGAGACGACGCCTACAACACGAACATGACCCCCAACTACATGATGGTGGGGGCGGGTCACGACTTCTCCGTGGGCGTGATCGTGGACGAAGGCGGCGACGACACGTGGCTGTACGGCGGCTTGGCCGCAGGGGCCTCGAACTGCGAGGGCATCGGCCTGTTCGTCGACAACGACGGCTCGGACACCTACCTGGTGTCCAGCACCTACTCCACGGGCCTGGGCAACCACTCGGGCGAGTGCATCGACACCTCCCGCACCGCGGTGGACACCATCGGTCTGTTCATGGACTCCGGCGGCGACACCGACAGCTGGGACTGGCCTGACGGCGACCACCCCGTCCCCGCCGACGACTCGAGCTTCGGCTACGAGTGGAACGCCCACGAGACCGAGTTCGGCGGTGCGGTGGACGGCGACGGCGAGACCGGCGTACACGCGGGGGGCGAGGCGGACTGACCGCGGCGGCCAACCCCGAGCCCTCAGTCCTTCGGCGCCACGCATTGCATGTCGGGTACCGCGGGATCCCGGTAGTCGCAGAGCTTCTCGCTACCACTCCGCTGCCACACGGTCCAGATACCCACCTTCTTGCCAGCCTGGTATTCGCCCTGGGATGCACGGCCGCCACCGACATACCAGCTCTCCCACGAGCCGGACTTGCGGCCCATCTCGTACTGGCCTCGAACCATCACGCGGCCGTCGGCTTCGGTGATGACGTGCTCGCCGTGGGCTTGATCCAACCGGTATTCGGTGTACATGCGCTGGCCCCGGCCCACATAGGTGACCAACTCCGGACCCTTCTTGCGGCCGTCGGGCAAGGCGCACCAGATGCGGGTGTCGCCGTCGTCGTCCTTTTCGTGGCGGCGCGCCGTGTCGGTGGGACACTGGATGCAAGAGGGATCGAGCCGCCGGAAGGGGCGGACCGTGTCGACACCGTCCCCGGACGCAGGCGGAGACAGCAGCGTGAGCACCAGTCTGTCCGAGGGTGTCCTCGAGATCTCCCCCAGCAGCCCGGACTGGACGATCTCTTCAGGCGCGGCGCAGCTCGAACCGTCCAGCTCACAGCGTCCCCGCTCGAGACAAGCGCGCGAGGTGGGGCAGCTCTCGGCCGTCGCCACGCAGAGGCCCTCGCGCTCGAAGCACTGGCCCACTTCTCCGCAGACCTTGGCCTGTTGGCAGTCCGCGTCGTGCCGTGCTGAACAGACCTCGCCCACGGTGTGGCAGGCCCCATCGTTCCGGCAGCCTTCACTCACGGCGCAGGGGTCGTCCTGGGCGGACGCATGGACAGAGGCGAGCACGAAGAAGAGGACGGGATGCATGGTGAACGCCTCCTATCCCACCGGGCTACCATGCAGTCTGCAATGTCCATGCGCGCGCTCGTACCGATCCCTTGGTTCCTCGGCTGCTCCGGCCCCACCGACAGCGGCGAGGTCGCCGACTGCGCCCGCGTGGACTCCACCGTCGGCTCGATCGTTCACGCCTGCTGGGAGCAACCCAGCACCGGAACCGTCAACCTGCACTACAGGGTCGCAGGCGAGGACTGGCGGCCCACCCTGATGGCCCAGCTCGATGCCGGGAAGCAGGAGCTGCCACTATTGGGGCTGCCCTACGGCGCGACCGTGGACTGGTACGTCCAGGGGTCCCAGGGAGACAGACTGGCCGAAGGCAACACCGCCACGGACCCCCTCCCCGATGGCCTACCCGAGATCGAGATCCTGGCCGATGTCCCCGATCTACACGACCCCTCCATGAACTACCTGCTGGCCAGCATCGACGAGCCCAGCGAGGTGGGTACGCCCGAGGCCAGCTGGACCATCGTCTTCGACCGCCAGGGCCGCATCGTATGGGCCCTGCCGACCCCCTCCCAACGGCTCACCCTCCATCCCCGCGTAGCCCGAGATGGCAAGGCCTTCCTCATCGACCTCAACAGCCACTTCGGTATCTTCGATCGGGGAGCGGCGTCCCGGGTGCAGCGCGTGACGGTCCTGGGCACCGTGGAGGCCAGCTGGGACACCCCTGGGCTGCACCACCCCTTCACCGACACGAACGACGGATCCCTCGCCTGGGGTGCATGGGGTGAAGACCTCGAGACGATCGAAGTCCTCGACGTCGACGGCAACCAACGCACCCTCTGGGACTGCACGGACTTTCACGAAGAACGCGACGCGGCGGGTACCAGCTGCTCCTCGAACACCCTCGCCTGGGATCCCACTACCGATCGTTACCTGTTCTCCTCCTACACCACCCACACCGTCGTGGAGATCGATGGCGACAACGGCGAGACCACCCGCTGGTTCGGGCAGATGCCTGACGGCTGGGCCTTCGATCCCGACGAGTCCGAGTTCATCTGGCAGCACGGCGCCCACTTCACCGAACAGGGCACCCTGCTGGTCAGCGCGCGGCGCTCGACCGAGATCGAGGAGACCGTGATCAGGGAGTACGAGCTGGACGAGGACAGCGATACCTTGCGTCAGATCTGGAGCTTCGGGCAGGACCAGGGGATCTTCGCACCGGAGCTGGGTGAGGCCCACCGCCTGCCTCGAGGCAACACGCTGCACAACTACGGCACGGCGGCGCGCATCCGAGAGGTCACGCCCGAGGGCGAGGTGGTCTGGGACGTCGGCTTCTCCCAGGGGAGCTGGTTGGGCCGCACCACGCCCATCGCGAACCTGTACGACCTACTCTGACGGACCCAGCCGCAGGGGATCCCCTGGCCGGAGGTCCTCGACGACGCACGGGGTGAGCCGCACCAGGCGCTCGGGCTGGGCGGCGACGGCTCGGTCGTAGTCGTAGTAGGACCAGTCCTGCGAGCTGCCCTGCTCCCCACCTCGGCACTCGGACACCAGGTAGCGCCGCTTCCAGGGCACACCCTCGACATCGACCGCGACCTGGCCACTAGCGTGATCCATCGTGCCCGCCGCCTGCAACGGGACGTCTTGGTGCCACAGCAGGTACCAGGCCAGGTGGCGCCAGCTGACATCCGTGATGCCCTCGTCGGGTTCCAGCTCCGGCACCAGACGCAGCAGGTCGGTGAGGGGCTGCATCTCGAGCTGGTCCTTGCGCCCATTGATCGCGGCCTGGCCGAAGCCCAGGGGCCCCGCGCCCTGCAGGACGAGCAGCGCGACCAGAGGCACGGGAAGCCAGGCCAGCTCGAGGCGCGGCGTACCCGGCCTGCAGAAGAGGCTGGCGAGGGTGGCGGCCCCCCCGAAGACGAGGAGCGGAAGGAGCACGACCAGGGGCTGCAGGTAGCGGAAGCGGTACAGCAGGGTGAGCACGCCAGCCCACTGGCTGGCCAGGACGGCGACCAGGAACCCGACGCCCAGCGCCAGGCCCACCCCACGACCCCGCACCGGCGGATCCGCCTGGCGGCGTCTACTCCAGACCGCCACGCCGAAGGCGCCCGGGATCATCAGCCACAGGAACCAGAGATCCCGGCTTCCCGTGACCTCCGCGAGGCCGCGGTGCTGGCTCTCCTCCAGAGCCGCATGCGGTGGCGCGTCCGCTGGGGATTGCAGGAAGAAGCCGGCGATCCTGTGGAGGTTTTGCAGAGCCCTGGGATCGCCCACGCGCCAGTAGCCCATGTTCCGCGCATCCCCTTGCTCACCCCACCCCAGTCCCTCCGGCACCGGGAGCTGGCGCTGAGTCAGCTGCTGCAGATCCTCGCTGCGCACGTTCCAGGTCTGGAACTCGAGGGAGAAGGTTTGCAGGCCGTGCTGGCTGTAGGCCAGCCAGAGCAGCACCACCGGCAACAGCCAGGCCAGCGGAGCCAGCCCGCCCGTCCACTGCCGGCGGACGAGCGCGATGGCGCCGTACACCACGGCCAAGCCCAAGGCCGGCAGGACGAGGGTGAAGCCCTTGGCCGTAGCCCCCATCATTGTCGCAGAGGCGCAGCCGAAGAGCAGAAAGCGCCACCAGCCCCCTCGACCCAGCGCCCAGACGCCCGAAGCCAGCATGAGCGCCTGGATCAGTGAGCAGAAGACGTAGTCGGAGGGCATGCCCAGAGTCTGCATCATGGGAGGGAGCTGCAACACCCAGAATCCGGCGACCACGGCCACGGCTCGGGGGGCCAGCTGCCGACCGAGCAGGAAGAGCGCGGCCGGCAACAACGCGGAGCTGGCAAGGGAGAGCTGCATGGCCCCGGTCGCCGGTGGGACTTCCTGCAGGCGGCAGAGACCGGCGGCCAGCCAGGCGAACAGCGGGTAGCGGAAGTGATCGGGCCACGAAAGAGAGGGCTCGAGGAAGGCCAGCACGTAGCCGAGGTAGTCCCGAAAGTCGGCGCCATAGGGTAACGCCTCGGGATTGCTGGCCTGCTGCAGTGCTCGGACGCGCAGCCAGCCCAGGAGCACGAGGGCCACGACGATTCCGAGGTCCAGCGCCCATCCCCAACGCCTGGGAGGGCACTCGGACCGGGGCCGCAGCCAGCTCCAGGCCGCGGCTCCCAGACCACAGAGGGCGACGCAGACCAGCATCCAACCCCAGGCCAGCTCCCCGCTGCTGCCGGGAACCCAGGGGAGCCAGGCGCTGGTGGTGGAGGATTCCAGGGGGACTCCGCGTGGCGGTGATGCCGCGGTGCACGGCCACCCCGACACCGGATACGCTTGTAACCCGAGACCTGGTGGAGGCTGCTTGCCGATCGAAACGGTCATCCTGGGCGCCCTCGCAGGCGGGGCCGTCATCGCCGCCGCAGCTGCGAGGCAGGTGTTCAAGGCCAGGCGGCGCACCCGCGACGCCCTCCTGGTCAAGCTCGCCGAAGCCGAGGGCGGCACGCACCACGCAGGCCACTTGCTCCAGGCTGGCCACGTTCAGCTCCGGCGACCCGTGGGGAACGTGCTGCTGGGCCACCTGCCCTCGCAAAGCGGTCCCATCAGCAACGAGTTGGTGCTGCTGGTCGGCGTGAGTCGCGTCCTGCCCCCCCTCCATCTGGAGCCTCGCTGGGGTGAACGGCACCTCGAACGCACCCTCGAGCGCGAGCACGTCGAGCTGGCGGACCCGGCATTCGACAAGGCCTACGAGGCCTCGGGTTCCGATCACCTCACTGTACGCACCCTGCTCGGCTCACGCGCCAGAGAGCTCTGCCTGGCGCAGGCTCGCGCGGGCACCTGGGCCGAGCTCACCATCGATCTGGAGCAGGTTTCTGCCGCGGGCGGAAGCGTCCTCTGTATCGCTCGCGCGGGCTGGTACGACGATCAGCCGCACCTTCGCGCCTTCCTGGACTTCGGTTGTCAGCTCGCCGAAGAGCTGATCCGGTGTTGGGACGCCCCCTGGGAGAGGATTGCCGAGCGCTGGCACCTGGACTGGACGGCGCGCGAGGGCATGGCCTACCGCCGGCTCGACGGGACGGTGGAGGGGATCGCCATCCAGATCCGCGAAGGAACCGATCGCCGGGGCCACAAGACCGAGGTCCGCGCCCCAGCCGCGATGCCCGACGGCCTGACCGTCGCCCACCTGGACACGGCCGAGGACCAGGGTTGGATCGGCCTCCGTCGCAAGCTGGGCAATCCCGTGCTGGACATGCTGGTGGCAGTCAAGGCCCATGACTGGAAGGGCGCCTGCACCCTGCTGTCGGACGAAGACCTCACCGCCGGCCTGCTCGAGGTCGTCCACGCCCACCCCGGCTCGGAGCTGGGTCGAGGCAAGATCCGCCTGGTGCTGCCCGGACACGCCCACGATCAGCTGGAGCCCGCGGTGGAGAAGGTGCTGGCGCTGGCCAGGGCGTTGAAGGAGAAGGCGAGCTAACCGCAGTCCTCGGTGTCGTCTTCGTCCGTCAGGTCGTCGCAGTCGTTGTCGATGCCGTCGTCGCAGATCTCGGTGGCGCCGGGGTTGACGTCCGGGTCCGCGTCGTCGCAATCGTCGTCCTCGTCCCAACCGTCGTCGTCGGCGTCCGTGGCGGACCAGCCTGAGTAGTCGGTGACGTAGCCCGTGTAGTCGGAGACCTCGCCCTCACCACAGCCGGCAAACAGACCCAGGGCAGCAGAGGCGAGAAAGAGAACGCGGCGCTTCATGGAGGACTCCTCGGAAGGTACCCAGAGCCTACCAGCGATCGCGCGCGCGCGCCACCCCCCAACGCCAAGATCAGCTTACGGGCTGGCTTTACGCCCGCCCGTTCACTGGCAGTCCACCGCGTCGTCTTCGTCCGTCAGGTCGTCGCAGTCGTTG
>CAZVHW010000186.1:4674-12215 GCA_964626835.1 uncultured Enterobacterales bacterium | reverse complement strand
CTGGGCATCACCTTGGCGAGCGGTGCCGGGTCCTCGACCATCGAGCGCTGCGAGATCGCATTCGGCGGACAGGTCGATGGTGCCAACATCACGGTGGAGACCTCATCCAAGGTCCAGATCGAGGAAAGCTCCATCCGCCGCTCCGCGGGTTGGGGAATCTACCTCGCGTCTGGTACCAACGTGGCCTTGCTGGAAAACACCTTCGAGGGCAACGCCCAGGGAGACGTGGGGCCCTAGACACGGCCTCCGCGCCTGCAGGCCAGCAACGCCGCGACGACCTGGACGAACCTGAGCAGGCCGAGCAGGTTGAACCAGACGAGGGTGGGCAGCGAATAGGCTGCGCAGCGCAGATCGGGTCCGCACTCCGAACCGGCGACGGCCCAGGCAAGGATGGCGATGGCGCCCACCAGACCCACGGCGTCGACCGTCGCCCACGCCCAACCCGCGCGGCGGCGCCCCAACAGGAAGTGCCCGCTGCCGAGCCCAACCACCGCCGTTAGCGAGACGGCCAGGGCGTATCGCTTCGCGGTTCGATGGTGTTTGTCGTCGGTCATCTCGGCCTCGCCCCAGAGGGTACCACCATGCAAATCCTGCACATCCACCCCCGAAGACGCTCATGGCCAGCCGGGGAGCGATACGGTGTGGGCATGTCTGCGACCCGCTCCCTTTCTCGCGCACGCCTGATGCTGTGTGTGGTGGTCGCCGGGTTGTTCCTCTCGGGTGTGACCATCTGGCCCATGGAATGGGAGCTTTCCACCCTCGTCGCCCTCGTTTGGGGCGATGCCGCGCCCACCTCTCCCGACTCCATCCATGCGTTCCTGTTGGACGTGCTCGCCAGCTGGCGCCGTGCCGAGGCCGAAGCCCCGTTCCTGCTCTACGGCTTCTACTGGCTGGCCTTCGCACACATCATGTTGGCCGTGCTGTTCGCCATGGTCATCAAGGACCCGATCCGCAACGTGATGGTGGTGCGCTTCGGCTTGCTCTGCTGCGTCTGCGTGCCCGTGCTCGCGGGGGTGTTCATCCCCATCCGCGGCCTGCCGCCGCTCTGGTTTCTGGTGGATTCCGCGTTCGCCCCCGCCTGCGCCCTGCCGCTGTGGATCTGCCTGCGTGACCTGCAAGCCCGCAGCGACGCCTCGAGTCCCGGCTCGAGCTAAGGGAACCCGGCAACCGCCCGCCGAGGCCCTGCATGTCCACCTCCCTCCGCTGCCGCTGCGGGGCGCTCCCCGCGGACCCGGAGCTCCCGTTCACCTGCCCGAACCGGGGCCAGGATGACACCGACCACGTGCTGGTTCGCACGCTCGATCCGCTGCCGCTGTCCGGCGGGAAACCAGAGGGCAACCCCTTCTTGCGCTACCGCCGCCGCCTTCACGCCTACACGCGGGCGTTGGCGCACGGTCTCGGAGACGGCAGCTTCGTGGAGTTGGTGGAGAGGCTGGATCAGGCCGTGGCCCGTGTGGGCGGTCGGGGCTTCGAGGTCACGGCGTTCGACGAGCAGCCGACCCTTGCCGAGGCCTGCGGGTTGGCGGGAGAGCTCTGGGTCAAGGACGAGACGGGCAACGTCTCGGGCTCCCACAAGGCCCGCCACCTCATGGGGGTGGCCCTGCACCTCGAGGTGAGCGGTGTGCCCAAGGAGACACCTTTGGCCATCGCCAGCTGTGGAAACGCCGCGCTGGCGGCGGCGGTCGTGGCTCGTGCCGCCGAGCGTCCACTTCGGGTGTTCATTCCCCCCGACGCCAACCCGTCCGTGGTGGTGCAGCTCGAAGCCCTCGGCGCCAGCTCCACGGTCTGTCATCGCGACGACAGCGCGCCGGGCGATCCTTGCTACCACCACTTCGTGGCCGCGGTCGCGGCGGGTGCGCTGCCCTTCACCTGCCAGGGGCCCGACAACGGCCTGACGATCGAGGGGGGCCAGACACTGGCCTGGGAATTGGTGGAGCAGCTGGGCGGGCGGCGCCTGGACCGCCTGTTCGTCCAGGTGGGAGGGGCGGCGCTGGCGTCGTCCTGCGCTGCCGGGCTGCAAGAGGCCGTGGAAGCGGGAGATCTTCCCCGGCTCCCGCGGCTCCACCTGGTTCAGACCCGCAGCGCCTGGCCCCTGGCGAGGGCCTATCAGCGCGTCGCGGTCCGTATCGCCGTGGGCCTGGGCGTCGCGGACGAGCCCCGCGCGCGGGCGGATGCGATGCGCGAGGCTTTCGAGGGTCCCATCGTCCAACGGGAGCTGCGCTGGGCGCTGCATCACCGGTCCGAGCTGATGTGGCCGTGGGAGAGCCCCCCCCACAGCGTGGCCCACGGCATCCTGGACGACGAGACCTACGACTGGTTCGCTGCGCTCGAGGGCATGATCCGCAGTGGTGGGTGGCCCCTCGTGGTCGACGAGGATCCGCTGGTGCGGGCGAACCGGTTGGCGCGGGCCCACACTCCCATCCCGGTGGACGCCACCGGGAGCGCAGGCTTGGCGGGCTTGTTGCCGATGGCGACCGATCTCGTGGGCGAACGGGTGGCCGTTCTGTTTACGGGGGTGGAGCGCCGAGAATCCGCGGTGTCCTGAACTCGAGGAGAGGCTCGCGCGATCTGGCCGCGGGCTTGGCAGATCTCGACATCAGTTATCTGCGATCGTTCAAGTTCATGGCATGTTATGGGATGATTGCATTCGCTCTTCACAGACTGCCTGGGTGATTTCACTCAAGTGGCACAGGGGAAGTTTCGTAGAGGGTACAGAGGAAAAATTCATGTCCACCGGCCAGCCGAGGAACCAGCTTCACGAAGCCCCCAACGCCATGGACACGGGTGTCTACGTCATCGACCGTGGAGAGCTGGCGGAGCTCGACAAGGCCATCGGGAAGGGCTCTTCTCGTCGGCGCGAGGACCAGAGCGATGTCATCCGCGACGTGCGTGAGCGGGTCTGGGAAGCCCTGAGCACCGGGCGCTTCGAGCCACCCCGCCTGCCCCACGTCGCCTCCGAGGTGCTGCGGCTGTCGCAGGACGACGATGCCTCCTTGTCCGACCTGGCAGGGGTCATCCACCAGGACCAGTTCCTCGCTGGCGAGTGCCTACGCATCGCCAACTCCCTCCACTACGCCCCACGGGGCGGCAGGCGTGTCACCAGCCTCGCCGAAGCCCTGGCCCGCCTCGGCTTCAACAAGACCCGCAACGTCGTGCTCGCGGCCGCCATGCAACAGTCGATCTATCGCGGCCCCCGCGTGAAGCTCATGATGGACCTCTGGCACGCCGCCTTGGGATCGGCCGTCGCCTTCAGCCTTCTCAGCCAGTGCTCGAAGCGAGACGCCGACCAGGCCTTCCTCATCGGCCTGATGCACGACGTGGGCAAGCCAGTGGTCGCCTCCGTGCTGGACGACGTGCTCGACGAGACCGGTGGGAATTGGGACTACGAGAGCCTGGCCGATGACCTCTTCCACCTGATGCACGCACGCGCGGGGAGTCGCATCGTCAAGCACTGGAAGCTGCCCGGTGGGTTCAGTCGGTTGGTGGAGCACCACCACGATCTCCAGCCCCCGCCGGAGCTTCAGGAACCGGCGTGGATGCTGCGGCTGGCCGACCTCGTCTACGGCCTGTGGCTGCGCGAGGGCGACGGCGTCCACGCCTTCGAGCCGCTCCTCGGCCACCGCCTGGTTCATCGCCTGGGGATCCAGCGCGTCGCGCTCCAGCCAATCCTCGCCCTCTACCCGGGCGTCGTGAGATCCTACCTGGGATCCGATTGGGCCTAGGCTGCGTCTACTCCTCCGCTTTTTCTTCCGGCGGTTGTCCGTGTAGCGGCGTGTTTCTGCGCTTCCAGCCCCGTCGAATCTCGTGGGTGCTGCCAGCCAGACAGAGGGCGTGGTGGGCCAGCAACCAGCCGCAGCCGCGCAGGCCCAGGCGCGGGCCGAAGACCACGGAGATGCCGATGGCGGTGAAGATCCAGGCGAAGGCCACGATCACTCCCAGGTCGTAGACGCGGCTGCCCCGTTGGATGCGAGGATCGCGGACGAAGTCGATCAGGGATCTCATGACCCACCTGCGCGGTGTTCGAGCAGCTGGTTGCCGCTGCCGCGGTTCCAGTCGGTGATGAGCAGGTCGGGCGCCGTGGTCAGTCGGCAGGTGACCTCGAGGTCGCCGTCGGTGGGGGCGCTGAAGAACCCCTCTCCCACGGCGCCTTGCGTGCTGGTGGACAACACCTGGCATGGGCGAGGGAGGGTGAGGAGGGGCCCTGGCCCCGTGACCATCTGCTCGTAGGTCTGGGCGCCGTCCAGGCTTCCATGACGGGGACCTCGCTGTCGGACCGCCAACCCGGCTCGGCTTGCAGCCCGTCGTTGTTGCGGTACAGGCGGAGCGCGCCCCACCATGCGCCAGCGGCAAGATCGAGGTCGCCGTCATCGTCCAGGTCCACCAGCGCCACGGCGCTCTGGTAGGCCGGCTCGTCGGCGCTTTCCCAGGCGCGCTCGAAGTCGGGGCCAGTGTAGAGGCTGACGGTACCCGTGCCGCCAAGCTGACTGTTGTCCGAGACCACCAGGTCGACCCAGCCATCGCCATCCACGTCGCCGAAGTCGATGGTGTTGCCCTCGAAGCCTTCCCCTGGCACCTCGATGGAGCGCGTGGTCTCGGGCAACCCGGCGTCCAGGTCCGAGCCCTGGTTGAGGTAGATGGCGTGGGGCTCGTCCATGCGCGCGAAGGCGAGGTCCAGTGCACCGTCGTCGTTGGCGTCGAGGAAGACCACGTCCATGGACCAGCTGTCCTCTTCGCTCTCCCAACTCGAGGGGTCGGAGAAGGCGCCGTCGTGGTTGACGAAGAGCCTGTCGGGCTCGGGGTCGTGGTAGTAGGGCTCGCCGGTCGCCACGGCAAGGTCGAGGTCGCCGTCGTTGTCCACGTCTCCCAGGGCCGCGGAGAAACAATAGAAGCCGTCAGCGCTCTGCCAGTCCGGTTCGTCGGGCAGGCTTCCTCCCTGGTTGAGGTAGAGGGCCACGCCGCCAGGTTCTTCGAAGCCCACCGGCCCGATGAAGATGGCCGTGACGACGTCGGTCCAGCCATCGTTGTTCACGTCACCAACGGCCACGTGGCCATGGTAGGCATCAGCCGGAGTCTTCCAGTCGGCGTACTCGTTCAGCTCCCCCCCCATGTCGAGGTGCACCGCCAAGGGGCCGGCTTCCATGTCGTTGCCATACGCCACGACCAGGTCCAGCGCCCCGTCGCCGTCGATGTCGGCCCATGCGCCGCCGGTGCAATAGCCGCGGTCGCCAGAGGTCCAGGAGGCTTCGCTGCGGTAGGGGGGCCAGTCCGGACGCGAATAGGCGCTGTCTCCCGTGTCGACCAACCCGCTGTCGCTGTCCCTTGGGCCGCTACCGGGAGGGAGGGACCTGCTGTCACCGCTGTGCGTGCCATTGGGGCAGCCCGTGAGCAGAAGCAGCAACGGTATGGAATGGGGGCACATGGCATCAATGTACTGGGCGGATAGCCTTCGGACCATGAAGCGTCGGACCTCCAACACTCAGCTCCCCCCCGCGCCCGCCGGGTTCCAGTGGGAATGTCTCGAGGTGGAACACTCCGGCATCGGTCGTCGGGCGGATGTCTGGATCGCTTCGCGCTTTCCACATTTCTCTCGCAGCGCCGTCAAGCGTCACTTCCGAGCAGGGCGGATCGTGAGCTTGGCGCGCCCACTCAAGGCCTCCTCGTTGCTGGAAGAGGGCGAAGTGCTGCACTTCTGTCGACCAGAGCTGGTGCCCAGCGAGCCGCCTCCTCCCCTGCCAACGGTGCTGTACGAGGACGAACGCATGCTGGCGGTGGACAAGCCCGCGGGGATGTTGGTGCATCCCTCCGGGGGTACCTTCGTCTGGTCCCTCATCGCCTTGGTACGCCTGGCGCGGCCCGATCTGTCCCTTCACCTGGTCCATCGTCTGGATCGGGACACGTCCGGAGTGGTCGTGTTGGCCAAGGACAGGGACACGAATCGGCTGCTGAAGGAAGCCTTCCAACAGCAGGCTGTCCACAAGGTCTACTGGGCGATCTGTAGAGGCGTGCCGGAGTGGAGCACGCGGCTGGTCGATGCTCCCATCGGTGACGATACCGGCAGTCGAGTGCGCCTTCGAATGGGCGTCCGACCTGACGGCTCGGCCGCGCGTACGCGCTTCTTCGTGCTGGCACGGTGGAGGGACCGCGCCCTCGTCGCTGCCCATCCGCGCTCGGGTCGCACGCATCAGATCCGGCTCCACCTCGAGCACACGGGCCATCCCATCCTGGGTGATCGGCTCTACGGCCAGCCCGACGAGGTCTTTCTGCACACCCTGGACCATGGCGTGGACGAGTGGGCCCTTGCGCGCCTGGGTTGGCCGCGCCACGCGCTGCACGCCCACATCCTCCGCATCCCACACCCAGCTGGGGGTGGGGTGACGTTCCGCGCTCCGATACCCGCCGACCTGGCGGCCATGCTGTACGGTGCGGGCGCGGACGGCTAGGGGCGTCGCCGGACCAGCATCAGGCTCGCGAAGAAGGCCAGGAGCGTTGTCAGAGCGGAGCCCGCTCCCCCGGGTGCCGTGCTGCATCCCGTGGCGACGCGGCCGAAGTTGGCCGTGCTGTTGCCTTCACCGGTGTTCAGGGTCGGGTCGTTCGAGGGGATGGTTCCCGAGCCAGCCTGCTCGTCCTCGTCGTCCTGGCTCGTCCTGTCCTCGCCCCCCTGTCCTTCGTCGTCCTGACCTTCGCCAGTTTCGCCGTCGTCTTCGCCGTCTTCACCTTCCCCGGTGTCCTCGCCAGGTTCTTCGTCGTCCACTTCCGGCTCCTCCACCTCGATCTCGACGACATCCACTTGTTGCCGGATCCAGGGAAGGTGGGCGTCCACCCGGGTTGCGCCGCTGCTACCGCCGACACAGGGGGTGTCGTCATCGTCGTCGACCCAGGACTGTACTCCTACCTGGGCGTAGGTTCCGTCTTCGAGGGGCAGCAGGGCGGCGCCTCCGGAGTCACCCCAGCAGAGGTTGACCTGCTCTTCTGGGTCGAAGGCCATCAGCCATTGTTCGTCGTAGTCGTCCAGTGGAATGTCGGCTTGGCGCTTCACGCCGCTATCGGCGGCGTCCTCGGCCGTCACACCGAAGCCCACGTAGCGAAGCTCCGTGCCCAGCCAGCCTTGGTCGGGTGGGGTGGAGACGAGCGGCTGCGTGGCGATCTGGCCAAGGGGCGAGCCCAGCCGGACCAAGCCGATGTCGTGCTCGAGATCCTCGTCGTAGCGGGGGTGGAGCGCGCCTTCGATCGTCGGAGCGATCCCATTCCGCCCGTCGGAGTAGCGCACGTCGTCACCCACCGCGAAGCTGACCTCGTTCACCCCGTAGTCGTAGAGCATGGCTTCCACGCAGTGCCCTGCGGTGAGAACCCAGTGGCTCGCTACCAGGGTTCCGCTACAGAAGCTCGCGCAGCTCTCGCCGTTGCAGACCACCAGCGCGCCAACGGCCGCGTGGCCCGAGGTCTCTTCTCCGCCCACCATCGGAACCGGCGGCGTGGCCGCGGTGGGGGGCGGCACGGCGGCAGAGGGAGTTAAGCTCTCTGTCACGTGCCCGCCCGCCTTC
>CAZVHW010000186.1:0-4664 GCA_964626835.1 uncultured Enterobacterales bacterium | reverse complement strand
TGGCCGCGGTGGGGGGCGTGAGGAGGAGAGAGAAGGCCAGTGCGTGAATCATCGGGGTGCTCCTGAAAATCTCATCGGCAGCTACCCGGCCGTGGTTCAACCTTTCACCACTCCGAGAATCACGCGCGATCGCCCGCTTCGGGCGTCCGCGGCCTGGCTGTGCAAAGCGGGCTTGTTCCGACCGCCTCGGCCCCCCCCCTTGCCCGCGGTCGTGGCTTCGTGGCACCATGCGTCGTTCCGGCGATCCTCACGTACTACGACCGGGAAGAATCGATGTCCGTGCTGCCCTTCGCTCTCATGGCCACCTTGGCCTTCGCACAGCAAACCGATCCCGCCGCGGACACCGCGCCTGCGGATGCGGCGGAACCAGCCGCTGAGTCCCAGGAGATCGACCCCTCCACCTGGGTGGCTCCCTCCACGGACAAGGCCATCGAGACGGGGGCAAAGATCCGCAACGATGCGGCGCTGATCGTGGGCAACCAGACCTATGCCGACATGTCTGACGCCCCCTACGCCCGCAACGACGCCGCGTCGGTATACGAGCACCTCCGCTATACGCGCGGGTTGGGGTCCTACCGTCTGCGCACTCTGAACGATGCCACCGTCAAGGAGATCGAGCGTGGCGTTCGACGGGTGCGTGGGCGTGTCCGCCGCAACGGCACCCTCTGGATCTACTTCGCCGGCCACCTGGCGACGGGGCCTGACGGCAATCGTTACCTCTTGGGCACCAACCAGCCCGCGGAGGAAGGCCTGATCGCCGAGCGGGGCTACGCCCTGGACGACCTCGTGGCCAACCTGGCCAAGGGTCGCCAGCGTGAGGCCATCGTCATGCTCGATGGTTCCTTCGGCCGCCAGGGCAGGGACGGCTCCTACCTCGTGATCGGCCGTGATCCGCTCGAGGTCCCCGCTTTTTCGGGCTCCGAACACGAAGGCGTCACCATCTGGGCAGCCACCACGGGCGATCAGGTGGCGGGTGTCTATGACCCGGTCCGTCACGGTCTGTTCACCTGGACCATGCTCGGGGCGCTGCGGGGTTGGGCCGACGGAGTCAGCGGCGAGATGCCCGACGGCATGGTCACCTTGGGCGAAGCCCAGACCTACGTCTCCGACGTGTTTCGTCACCTCGGTCGGCTCCAGGTGCCCTCCGTCGACCGCCGCGAAGAGGTCGAGGGCTGGGTCATGGGTGAGTTCGAGGCCATGGAGACCGGTCCCCCGCCGATCATGCTCGACGAGTTCGCCCGTCGCGAGCGCGCCCAGCTGCTGGCCCGAACCCTGCTCGAGGCCGACGAGCGGGCCCTCATGGACTGGAAGCGCATCCAGTCCCTGGTCGAGCAGGGCAAGCCCGAAGGCAAGCAAGCCCTCGAGGCCTACGTCCGCGACTGGGAGTGGCCGGTGCTGTCCATCCAGTGGGTGCAGTACGTCCCCTACGTCCGCGAAGCCGAGCGCCAGCTCGGGCACTGGGACGAGATGATGGCCGAGCTCGACGCGCAGCGCAAGGCAGCCGAAGCCGCCGCCGCTCAGGGCTCCGACACCAGCGAGCCCGCAGACACGGCCGAGCCCCAGGACAGCGGCGAGCCTGCCGACACGGGTGACCCCACCGTCGCCACCGCCCCGTTGGACGACTCCTGCGACGAGCTCATCAAGCTTCAGGACCAAGCCCTCGTCGGCGCCTTGCGTGGGGGACAGATCGCGTGCCTCGAGCAACGCATCGTCGAAGACAAGCTCATGACCGACAAGGAAAAGGTGTCTCGCGTGCTGCTGGTGGACGCCGAGGTCAAGAAGGATCTGGCCCGCTGGGAGCAGCTGATGTCGCGTCACCTGCAGGACATCGACCAGTCCGATCCGGACCTCTGCTTCAAGTACACGATCTACCTGTCCAGGAAGGGCATGGAGAACGCCGAGAACGTGATCATCTGGGGTACCCGCGCCCTCGAGCGCAAGGACAACTGGTCCGGCCGCCTCTACGAGAAAAAGGTGTACGCCTTGCATCAGCTCAGGGCCGAGGCGGGCATGCACATGTGGCAGCAGGCCGAGCAGCGTTACCTCCAGGCGCGATCCTTGAAGGCCGAGGACGCCACGGACATCGCCCGCGGCAAGGCCAAGGAATATGCCCGCGCTTGGCTCGACTACGCCCGCGCGAGCGACCAAGAGACCGAAGTCCCCCTCAAGCTCTGCTTGTCCGCCGCCGGCGCGATGGACTATTGCGAGGAAGGCTAGAAGCTCCTCCGCACGATGTTGATCGGCATCGGTGCGCCTTCCGAGGTCGTGATCAGGTGGCCATCGGGGGTGTAGGCGATCGCCTCGCCCTGGTCTTCAACGGCCAGCCAGGCTCTCCGCGGCGGTTCGGCCCAGTGGGCCTCGGGTTTCGACGGGTCGGTGTCCCACTCCCAGGCGGCCATGTAGGTGCGGACGACGACCCTCGTTCCGTCCGGGCTCCAGTCGCCGGCGGTGGCCTTGCGGTGCTCGCTCCGTAGACCTTCGAGTTGGAACTGGCCGGCGCGCTCGAGCAGGCCCGGCGCCTCGGAGGGCTCGGCCGGGAAGCGGTAGACTTCGCACAGCCCCGACTTTTCTTTCGTGACCAGGTAGAGCCGACCGCTCTCGGGGTGCAGGAGCAGGGTCTCGGCGTTGCGTGCACCGTTGGGATAGCGGGCGATCCAGGTGGCGACGATCCCGGCTGGCTCGTCTCCCTGGGGCTCGCGGACGGCGTAGACGGCCACCCACTCGAACTGCTCCTTGTTGTCCCCGATCTCGGCGATGTAGAGGCAGGGCTCCGGGCTCGAGGGGCACGAACCCGCGGCGAGGTCTTCCCAGTCGCGGTTGTCGACGCCTGGCACTTCGTGCAGGCCCAGGAAGCGGCCCTGGAGATCGAAGCGGTACAGCGCCGCGTCGTTGCCGGAGTCGTTCAGGGTCCACCAGGTCCCAGGGTTTCGCTGCGAGGCGGCGAGGCCCGAGGACTCGGTCAGACCCGGTGCCTGCAACGAGGCGACGGTCTCGGGGGGCTCGAAGGGCATGGGCGGGCCCTGGACCTCGGCCTCCTCCGCAGGGAGCGGATCGGGTGTGGGTGTGGGATCGGCCGCTGGGCTCCGGCATGCCAGCGGGAGCCCAGCCAGCAGGACTGCGGCCGGAAACATCAGGGCTCGACGATCTCTGCGGTCCCACCGGCCGTGCGCTTCAGGAAGCCACCCATGCCGGCGGCGCCCTTCCACTCGCCGTGATCCCACAGAACGCGGCCGCGGGAGAAGACCACGTCGAAGGAGCCTCGTCCCTGCATGCCTTCGTAGGCGTTGTAGTCGCAGTTGTGCTGGCTGGCGGCGACACCCATGGTGTAGGTCTTGCCGGGATCGAAGATCACGATGTCGGCGTCGGAGCCGATGGCGAGGGTGCCCTTGCGAGGGAACAGGTCGAAGAAGCGGGCCGGGAAGGTGCAGCAGCTGTCGATCCACTGGTGCACGTCGATGCGGCCGGTCTTGACGCCGAAGGTGTACATGACGCCCATGCGGTCGCCGATGCCAGGGGCGCCGTTGGGGATCTTGGCGAAGTTGTCTCGGCCCATCTGCTTCTGGGTGTCGAAGTTGAACGGGCAGTGGTCGGTGGCGACCGCCTGCAGCGATCCGTCGGCCAAGCCGGCCCACAGGTAGTCTTGATGACCCTTGGGGCGGATGGGAGGCGACATGACCCACTTGGCGCCCTCGAAGTCCGGCCGGCGGTAGACTTCGTCGTCGAACATCAGGTACTGCGGGCAGGTCTCGGCGTAGACAGCCTGGCCCCGTGCCCTCGCTTCTCGCACGGCGTCGAGGGCTTCCTGGCAGGTCAGGTGGACGATGTAGAGCTTGCAGTCGGCGTAGCGAGCCAGGGCGATCGCGGATGCCGTGGCCTCGCCTTCGACCCCCGAGGGCCGGGACAGGCCGTGGTATTCGGGTGTGAGCTTGCCCTGGTCGATGAAGGCTTTCTGCATCGACTCGACGATGGAGCCGTTCTCGGCGTGCATGGACACGGGGATGTCCACTTCGCCCATGTCGCGCATGAAGTCGAACAGTTCGGGATCTTCCACGCCCAGCACGCCCTTGTAGGCCATGAAGGTCTTGAAGCTGGACACGCCCCGCTCGATGCACGAGCGGACGCCGGCGCGGGCCTGGTCGGTGTCGTACCAGGTCATGGCCATGTGGAGGCCGTAGTCGAACACGGCCTTGCCGCGGGCCTTGGCCATCCAGACGTCCAACACCTCGTCGTAGTCCTGGCCGCGGAAGGAGATGGCGAAGTCCACGATGCTCGTGGTGCCGCCGTAGGCCGCCGCGCGGGTGCCGGTGTAGAAGTCGTCGCTGGACATCGTGCCCATGAAGGGCATGTCCAGGTGGGTATGCACGTCCACGCCGCCGGGGATGACCCAGCGGCCCGAAGCGTCCCAGACCTCGTCGCCGGCCGCGACCGGCAGGTCGCGGCCTATCAGCGTGATGACCCCATCTTCGATGCGGAGGTCGGCGTGGTAGCGGTCGGCGGCGGTGACGATCTCGCCGTTCTTGATGATGGTGGCCATGAGCGCGTTCTCCTGAGATCGTTACGGAAGCAGCCGGACCATGTCGCCGTAGGTCTCCGGTCGGCGGTCGCGGTAGAACTGCCAGACGCGGCGGACTTCCTCGATGTCTTCGAGGTCCATATCGGCGGTG
>CAZVHW010000185.1:3829-12215 GCA_964626835.1 uncultured Enterobacterales bacterium | reverse complement strand
CAGGTGGAGCTCGAGGTCGATCGCTCCACGTCCACGGCCCGGGTGTGGTTCCGGGTTGCGCCGGGACCGCTGGTGGTGTTGCGAAACACCATCATCCAGGGCCACGCGCATACGCGACGAGAGGTGGTCGAGCGCGAGATCCCCCTCGAGACCGGCGCCCCGGTCACCCGTTCGGGCCTGCTCGAGACCCGGCGGGGCCTGTACGATCTGGGGTTGTTCGAGCGCGTTGATACCGTCCTCATCGGGGACGAGGACCGCGTGAAGGACCTCCTCATCGAGCTCGACGAGCACCCACGGATAGCGTTCGACGTGGGTGGCGGTGCTTCCACCGACCAGGGCGTGCGGGCCTTCGCGCGGGCCACGCATCGCAACGTGTGGGGGCGCGCCCACCGCCTCAGCCTGGTCACCCAGGCCGGGCTCAGCTACCGGGGCGAGGACTGGGGGCTCGACACCACCCAGCCGGAGTGGCGTGCCGGTATGCGCTACGAGGCTCCGAACGTACCGGGAGACGGCCAGCGCTCCTTCCTGGATCTGCTGATCAACGAAGAGCAGCAGCACTCCACCTACCGGCTCGCCCGCACCGGGGGCGGCTTGGGTGTGCAGGCTGCCGTGGGACGGTACGGCGAGCTCATCATGGACTACCGGCTGGAGTGGCGCCGCATCGAAGACGTGGACCCGGGCGCGCTGCTCGAGAACGATCCGTGGCTGCCCTTGCTGGGGCTCCCCGACTCGCCCACTGCCGGCGGCCAACCCTTCGATCCCACCGCATGGGGCGAGCCACGGGTCCCATCGGCCGCGCGCCTGTCCTCAGGCCCGGGCTTCCTTCTGGTGGCCGACGCTCGCGACGACATGCAGAACCCCCGCCGCGGCGTGCGTTGGCTCGTGGACGCCCGCCTCGAGGATGGCGTGCTGTCCACGGTGCCTTTCGTCACGGCTCACACCCAGGTCCAGACCCTGCTTCCCGCCGGTCCCCTGGGCCTGCTCTTCGGTCTCCAGGCTGGACTCGGGCAGGTGCTCGAGGTCGGTACCACCTTGCCCTTGGAAGAGCGCTTCCGGCTCGGTGGCGCAGGTTCCTTGAGAGGCTTCGAGCGCGAGACGGTCGGCCCTCGCAATCGGCTCGATGCCTACGATCCGGGCTTCCCTCCGGAGATCGCCCCCGTGCTCGAGTACTTCCGGCGTGGCGACCCGTATCGCTGGGTGGCCACCGGTGGGGATGCCGTGCTGCTTGCGACCGCGGAGCTCAAGGTTCCTTTTCCCGTCTTCGGACTGCGACGCTTCACCGATGCCGCCCTGGTTGGATTCGTCGACGTGGGCAACGTCTTCCTCCTGAGCGATCGAGCCGAGACCACCAGCACCCAGAGCGATGCCGAGCCTTTCCTGCGCACTGGCGTCGGCGTGGGCTTTCGCTACGTGACCGCCTTGGGTCCCTTGCAGCTCGACTGCGGCTTCAACCCGTGGCGTATGGAAGAGCGGGACGAGGCGCTCTTCCGGTTCCACCTGAGCCTGGGGACCTTGTGACGGATCGGCTCCCACCTCGATTCCCATGGATCATGGTGTTGTTCCTGTTGATCCTGGTGCTCGCGCCCGTGCTCCTCGACCCCCTGGACAGCTTCACCGGTCGCGCATGGCTCGATGGGTACGGTACCCAGTGGCATCACTGGTTCTATGGCGAGTGGCTGGCGGGGCGGACGGAGCTGGATCCGACACCCCTGCTCTTCCACCCCTGGGGCAAGTCCATGGTGGCCCATACGGGCGGCAACCTGCTCGATGCGGCCTTGGCGTGGCCGCTCCGCATGGTGGCGGGGCCAGCCCTCGGAACCACCATCTGGGTCGCGCTGCTGCTGTTGGGCAACGCCTGGGGCTGCTGGTGCTTGGCGAGGGCTCTCGGTGCAGGACGCGGTGCGTGGCTGGCCCCGCTGCTCGCCCTGTTCGTGCCCTTCGTTCTCGAAGAGCTGCAGTACGGCCGCCCGACCCAGGCCATGCTGCTGTTCCCGGCCCTCTGCTTGGCCGATCTCGTTCGGCTGGACCGGCCCTGGCGCCCGGCACGCGCGGGGCTGTGGCTCGCACTGACGGCGCTGTCCTACTGGTACTACGGGCTCCTGCTCGGGGTCCTCGCCGGGCTCTTCACGGTGGTCGCCCTCGCCCGGGCTCACGAGCGCAAGGCGACCCTGCTACGCCTCGTCATCGTGGCCGCCGTGGCCGCCGTGATCCTCCTCCCGGCAGCGTGGCCGCTGCTGGGCGCCCTGCGCGGGGACGAGGTGCCCGGCCTGTTGGCCTTGGGGGAAGGTCCGCTGGGGGACATCCTGCTTCGCACCGTCGAGGGCGACACCGAGGGGCTGTACCTGCTGGCGCCGTTCAGCGGCCGCACCGGCGCGTTGGTGCAGGACGACGGGCTGCGCTTCGTCGCGGGGACGCGGCTGCTAGGGCCTCTGCAGTGGGGGCTGATACTGGCCGGGTTGGTTGCCGCTCGGCGCCATCGTCTCCTCCTGGCGGGCTGGGTGCTGGTCTGCCTGCTGGTGGCCACCGGGCCCGTGATCGTGGTGGGCGACGGCTTCCTGCCCGATCCCTTCTACGCCGCGGTGCTCTCCGCCAGCGAGGTGCTCCGGCGCTGGTGGTGGCCCGGGCGGGCCGTGGGCTTCCTGTCGCTGCTGGCCGTGGCGGCGGGTGCCCTGGCCCTTGGCGGCATCCCAACGCCGCGCCTGCGGCAGCTGTTCGGGGTCGGAGCCCTGCTGCTTCTCGGCCTGGGTTGTTGGACCCAGGACCTGCTCCCCCTCGACCGCTGGTCCGCCGAACACAGCCCCGGCCTGGCTTGCCTCGCCGATGCACCCTCCGGCGCGGTCATCGACTTGCCATCCAACACGGGTCAGCGAAACCTCTACCTGCAGACGCTGCATGGGAAACCCCTCTTCGGGGGCATGCCCAGCAGCAAGGCGGCCTTTGCTCCAGCGGAGCACCGCGCGCTTCTCTCCGGCGGCGGCTTCCTCGGCCAGCTGTACGCCGTGGGTGATCGCCGTTTTTCCAGCGGCGCTGCACACGAGACTCCGGACCCCCAGGCTCTGCTCGACCTGGGATTCCGATACGTGCTGGTCCAGATCCAAGCCTATGAACGCCCCAGTCCCGCCAGCGGCGGTACCACCAGCGATTGGCCGCGGGTGAAGCGCCACCTGGTGCCGCTGTTGGGGGCACCGGCTTTCGAAGACCGACAGCTGGCCCTGTTCACCTTGGGGGAGGCGGCGCTCGCTTGCGGGAGCGGTGAGCTTGGGGTCGAGCGTTGAGTACTGCGACCCAAACGGTCCGAACCTGACAGAAACTGTCCGGGTAAAGCTGGCACGTGCGTATTATGGTCATGTTTCGGAGTAGCTATGCGCATCCTGCACACCTCTGACTGGCATCTCGGCGTCACCAACGGCGTCGCGTCACGCGGCCCCGACCACGATCTCTTCCTGGCTTGGCTCGAGCGGCAGCTCGCCGATCTCGAGGTCGACGTGCTGGTCGTGGCCGGCGACGTGTTCGACTCCATGCAACCCTCGGCCCACGCGCTGGCACGCTACTATCGATTCCTGGGGTGCGTGGGTGCCAGCGGCGTCAAGCAGGTCGTGGTGGTAGGTGGCAACCACGACAGCGCATCTCGGCTCGACGCCCCAGCCGACGTGCTCGCTGCGCTCGACGTGCACGTGGTGGGTGGCATCGGGGGGGCGCCCACGTCCTGGGAACGCTGCTTGGTGCCGCTCCGCGATCGCGCCGACAAGCTGGCAGCCGTGGCCCTGGCCGTACCCTACGTGCACGAGTTTCGCCTGGGTGTTCGCACCACCGATCTCGACCACACCGCGGTGCGCGCGGCTTTCGCCCAGCGCTTCGGCGCGCTGTACACCGCCCTGGCCGACATGGCCCAGCAGCGATGGCCCGGTCTGCCCCTGGTGGCCACCGGCCACCTCACGATCGGCCCTGCCGATCGAGAAGACTACCCCCACGAGATCCACCAGGTAGGCCAGATCGAGGGTCTGCCCCCCACGGTGCTCGACCCCCGCCTGCAGTACGTCGCCTTGGGACACATCCACCGGCCTTACCCGGTGGTCGATCACCGCGTGTGGTACAGCGGCAGCCCGGTGGCGGTGTCCCTGCCCGAAGCGGCGGTCTCGCGCCGGGTCCTCCAGGTCGATCTGGCGGCCGAACCCGTAGGCCGTGCGCAGGTCACTCCGGTAGAGGTGCCGTGTTTTCGGGCGCTGTACGAGCTGCAAGCCCCTCCTGCGCAGCTCGTGGCCCAGGTGGCCGCGCTCCGCTGGCAGCAGCCCCTGCCACCGCTCCTGTACTGCCGTGCCGTGTGCGACCAGCACCAGCCGCTCCTCACCTCCCAGCTCCAGGACGCCCTCCAGAGCTTCCCCGATGGCGCGCGGCCGGTCCTGGTCGAGCTGCGAGAGGTGCGGGCCACACCGCTCGAAGTCCTCGAGGAATCCCGGCCGCGGGCGCTGGCCGAGCTCACGCCCGCAGACGTCTTCGACACGCTGTGTCGGGCCGAAGGCATCGGCGATACCGCTGCGCTCACAGCGGCTTTCGCCAGCATCGCCAGCGCCACCAGAGACGACTTCGAGGCCATGGTCGAGGACGTCCGGGGGGGCCAGTCATGAAGCTCCACGGGATCCGGGTCACCAACCTCAACAGCCTCTACGGCGAACACTTCGTCGACCTCGATGGTGATCTCCAGGGCGCCAGCCTGTTCCTCATCCAGGGCCCCACTGGTTCGGGCAAGTCCACCCTCATGGACGCGGTCAGCCTGTCGCTGTTCGGCACCACCCCCCGCCTGGACAAGCTCGGATCCGAGCAAGCCGTGGCCGAGCAGGTCATGTCTCGGGGCACCGGCGAAGCCCAGGCCGTCGTCGAGTTCAGCAAGTGGGAACAAGCAGCCAGCCGCCGCGTGCGCTACCGCGCAACCTGGACCGCACGTCGAGCGCACAAGCGGCCCCAAGGCAAGATGCAGGCCACCGTGCGAGGCATCGAGCGTCTCGAGGAAGACGGCAGCCTCACCCAGCTGGTGTCCGACAAGCGGGCCAAGGTCTTCCAGCCCGTCTTCGAGACCGTGCTCGAGCGCTTCACCGTCCAAGACTTCCAGCGCTCCATGTTGCTGGCACAGGGTCGCTTCGACGCCATGCTCCACGCCCTTCCCGAAGAGCGAGCCGCGATCCTCGAGCGCCTGACCGACACGGCGGACTATCTCCGCCTGGGTGCCCGGGCTGCCCGGATGCGCGGGGCATGGCAAGGCCGCCTGGCGACGCTCGAGGCCCGGGTCGAGGCCATCACGGCGGTCACGCCAGAAGACCTCGAGGCTGCCCAGAACCTCGTGCACACCGGGGCCCAGGCCCTCGAGCTCCTCGATGCCCGGTGGGTGTGTCTCGGGGGCTGGCGTGACTGGCTCGTCCTCGACTCGAAGTTGCTGGTAGAGCGGAACCTGGCGCAGGGCAAACGAGCCGTGGTCGCCGAACACGAACGAGCAGCGGCGGCCGACCTGGCATCTCTCTCGGAACACGAGCGCTGTGCGGCGGCGCTCACGTTGCTCGACCAACGATCGGAGCGCAGTGCGCGCATGGCCAGGGTCGACGAGCTGCAGCGAGCCGTCGCAGACGACGTACCCCGGCTCGCCGAAGCCCACGAGCTGTCCAATACCCGGGCGCAGTCCGCCATCCAGGCCGTGCTACATGCCTCCACGGCGCTCGAGGGGCTCCGTCAGCCAGTGCAGCTGGCGCAAGATTCGGCCAGGGCCGTGAAACAAGCCCGGGCAGAGGCCAGTGCAGCCTCGAAAAAGCTCACCAAGATCGAGGCAGCGCTAGGCCAAGAAGAGCGCGCCCAGGCTGGGCGTGTCGCTGCCGAGCGAGCCGCCGAGCAGGTCTTGTCGAGTGCCAGCTCGGCTCTGGCCGGCATCCAGGGAGATGCTGCCCTGGCCAAGGCCTACCCGCGCCTAAGCCAAGACGCCGCTGCCGTCGCCGAGGCGTGGTCGGGCATGGAGAGAGAACGCGAAGCCCTCGAGACCTTCGATGCCGACCTCACCGAGCGCGCAGCAGGGCTCGCTCGAGACCGCGACGCCCACGACGCCGGCCGCGCCCTGCGTCTCGAGCCCCTACAATCCGTGTTGAAGAACCAGGAACGAGCGCTGCGTGCCTTGGTGGGTGACGCCGATCCGGACACGGCTCTGCGGTCCTTGCGCCTGCAGCGTGAAGCCCACCTGCAACGAGCACAGCGGCTCGAAGCGGCGCTTCTGCAGGTAGTGGCGCGCGCCGAGGCCGAAGCCCGCGCCGCGGAACGGTCCACCCGCGCTGGCCTCGAAGCCGGCGAGGTGCAGCTCGCGCGGGCCGTGGTCCAGGAACGAGACCAAAAGCTGTCCCGGCTCGCACACGAACGCGAGCAGGCTCGGGAAGTCACCGCCCCCCTCGAGCGCATCGCCGAGCTCTGTAACCAGCGCGAAGCCCTGGCCGATGCCGAGCCCTGTCCCCTCTGCGGTAGCCTCGAACATCCTTTCGTGGACGATCCGGTCCACTCGAAGCAGACCCGCGCGGTTCAGGCCGAGCTGCGAACATCCCGGGCCACCCTCCAAGAAACCACCGACGCCCTGGAAGCCGGTGCGCAACAGGTCGGTCAAGCGCGCGAGGCTCTGGCTGCCGCCAAGGCTCGGGCGGCTACGGCGCTGTCCGAGCGAGACCTCTCGACCAAACAGGCTCGGCACCTGGAGCTTCTCGTCGCCCAAGCGCTGCGCGAGGCAGGGTTGGACCCCGGGTCCGACGAAAAAGCCGTTCGCACCAGCGCGCAGGCCGTCGACGCCGAAGCCCGCTCGCTGCTGGCCCGGGTCGATGTCGTCGAGAAGTCCAGGGCTGCCGAACTGCAGGCCCGAGCGTCCCTGGAAGACGCGCTGAGTGCCCTGGCTCGAGAAGCCGCGGCTCTCGATCTTCGTTCGAGTGCCCTCCAAGAGCGTCGAATCGGCCGACAAGACAAGCAGCGAGCACTGGCGGTCCTGCAGAGCGCTCTCGACAAACGCCGCGACGCGCTCGCCCGCGCCTTCGCGGTGTTCGACATTCACGAGGTCCCCGCCGAGGCGGGCTTGGCGGAAGCCCAGCGCAGAGAGCGGGAATGGACAGCCGCCGATCAAACGGCCAGAGATTCGTTGGCCGCACGGGACACCGCCCACAAACAGGTCGAGCTCGGTCACCAGGCGGTCGAGAAGGCCAGAGCCGGTCTCCTCGAGGCCGACACCGAGCGTCAAATGCGGCGCGGAATCCTCACCGACGTTCAGGCCGAGGCCGAGCGAGCGCGCACCGCCCTGCAACGGTCATGGCAGCTAGCCGTCGCGCTGGACCCCCCAGCGACCCCCGTGCGACCGCTGCCAAGCGACGACCCCATCTCGTTGCTGCAGTCCCAGGAGCGGCGGGTCGCGGATCTCGGGAAAACGAGCGACACCGAACGCCAAGCGTTCGACCAGGCCGCCAGCAAGCATGCCGAGGCGGTGGTGCGTCTCGAGGAGCTGGGCAAGCAGCTCATGGCCTGCGGGGACGAGCTCCGCACCGCGCAGGCAAGCCTCGACGAAGCGATGGCCCTGCTCGCGATCCCCGATGTCGAAAGCCTCGCCGGTCGGCGCCTCTCCACAGACCGATTGGCGGTTCTGCGAGCTGCGCGCGACAAGCTGCATCAAGCCCGTGTACAGGCGGACGCCGCGGCCGATGCGACGCTGCGCCAGCATGCCAGGCACCTCGAGCAGCGCCCCGAGGATATTCCCGACGACGCCACGCCCGACTCGCTGGCCCCCGATATCGAGCAGGCCCGAGCGGGTCGCCAGCGATGTTCCGAGTCCCTCGACGATGCCCGCGCCAAGCTTCGGCAAGCCCAGCTCAACATCCAGGCTGCCGAGACGGCCCGGGCGGCGCTCGACCAAGCCAGAGCGAACGCGGCCGTCTGGCTCGACCTGCACAAGCTCATCGGCGTCAACGATGGCAAGCGCTTCCAGCTCTTCGCCCAGGCGCTCAACCTCGATCAGCTCCTGGTCAGCGCCAACCGACACCTGGAGCGTTTGAACGGCCGCTATCGTCTGCAAACCGAGAAGGTCCAAGAGACCGGCTTGCCGACCTTGGAGTTCGAGGTCGAGGACCGCTTCGAGCTGGGAAGCACACGATCGCTCAAGACCCTGTCCGGAGGCGAGTCGTTCCTGGTGTCACTCGCGCTCGCCCTCGGGCTTTCCGATCTTCGAACCAGCTCCATGCCCGTCGAAACGCTCATGCTCGACGAAGGTTTTGGGACGTTGGATCCTCGAACCCTCGAGACCGCGCTGCGCGCTCTGGAACAGCTCCGGGCGTCAGGTCGCCAGGTAGGCATCATCAGCCACGTGGCCGGTCTGCAAGAACGCATCGAG
>CAZVHW010000185.1:0-3819 GCA_964626835.1 uncultured Enterobacterales bacterium | reverse complement strand
GGCGGGTTCTGGCGGACGCGTCCCTGGCGGACACCTGGGCGAAGGCCGCAGCCGCGTACGGGCCATGGTCGAACCTACCGGGAGCAGCGGGTAGCGGCGTCGCTCGCTACCCCTTCACCACCCCCAGCGGCCGCAGCCTGGCTACCCTCTTGGCCAAGCCTGCACCGACAACCGTCTTCACCACCGCATCGACGTCCTTGTAGGCCTGGGGTGCTTCTTCAGCGATGCCGCGCTTGCTGCCAGCGTGCAGCTCGACGCCTCGGCTCTTCAGGTCCGCGATCACCTGCTCGGCCCGGGCCCGCTTGCGCGCCTTGGTGCGGCTCATGGCACGGCCTGCGCCGTGACACACCGAGCCCCAGGTCTCCCGCATCGCGCCGTCCGTGCCGACCAGGACGTACGAATTGGTGCCCATCGACCCGGGAATGAACACGGGCTGGCCCACCGATCGGTATCGCTCGGGGATGTCGGGGTGGCCCGCGGCGAAGGCTCGGGTGGCGCCCTTGCGGTGCACGCAGAGCAGGCGCTGTCGGCCGTCTACTTCATGTCGCTCGAGCTTGGCGATGTTGTGGGCCAGGTCGTAGACCAGCCGGGCGGTGGTGCCATCGCCTGCGCAGGCCCGCAGTGCCTCGCGGACCCGATGGGTGATCGCTTGGCGGTTGGCCCACGCGAAGTTGGCGGCTGCGGCCATGGCGGCCAGGTAGGCCTGGCCCTCGCGGGAACGCAGGGGAGCACAGGCCAGCTGGCGGTCCGGGACCGACAGGCCGTGGATCTTCATGGCTCTCTGCATCGAGGCGACCTGGTCGGTGCAGACTTGGTGACCCAGGCCCCGGCTACCGGTGTGGATCAGCACGACCAGCTGCCCTTGCTCGAGCCCCATGGCTCGAGCTGCCTGGCTGTTGTCGATGCGGTCCACCTCTTGCAGCTCGATGAAGTGGTTCCCGGCCCCCAGGCTGCCGAGCTGGGTGGCGCCTCGCTCCTTGGCCCTTCGGCTGACCTCTGCGGGGTCCGCCTCGGACATGGCTCCCCCCGCCTCGCAATGCTCCGCATCGCCGGCTTCCCCAAGACCTTGGCTCACCGCCCAACGAGCCCCGCCGGTCAGCACGCCCTCGAGGTCCCGCGTGGAGAGCTTTGTCGCCTTGCCTCGGCCCACACCCACCGGAACACGGTCGTGGATGGCGGCCAGGATGCGACGCATGCGCTTGGAGGCTCGGCGGGCCTCGAGGCTCGTGGCGAGCAGGCGTACGCCGCAGTTGATGTCGAAGCCGACGCCCCCCGGCGAGATGGCGCCATCACCCTCCGCATCGGTCGCCGCCACACCGCCGATGGGAAAGCCGTATCCCTGGTGTGCGTCTGGCATGGCCATGGAGCGACCCACCAGCCCTGGCAAGGTGGCGACCCCTACGACCTGGGACACGGTCTGATCCCGCTGCATGGCCGGCCACAGGGCATCGCTCGCGTAGATCAGCCCGCCCCCACGCATGTCGGGACGAAAGGGCCGGATGTGTACACGCCAGCGGTCAATGCGCTGGACGGCGGATGTTGGTACGACCAGGGGCTTCACGGTCCCTCCTGGGACAGGCTCAACAGTCGACGAAGACCGTGACCTCGACGTAGCCGGGGTGCTCCGCCACGGCGAGCTGATGCCAGGTGATCGCCTTGACGGCCAGACCGTCGGCGTGCCGTGCTTCGTCGAGGTGTTCCCCCAGCAGCGCGCCGGTGAGGTGGCTGGCCGAGTCGATGTGCAGATCGGCCCCACAGGCGATCCAGCCGTGGACCTCGAAGAGGTAGAGGCATTCCTGCAGCAGCGCTACGACCAGGGCTTCGCGGTCCGTGGCTGCCAGGTCGAGGTCCCTGCGCTCGCGCGGACGCGCGGCGTCGTCGCCGACGAGAATCGACGACAGGCCGCGGATGGCGGCTCCAAGAGCCTCGCCAGTGTCCGCACCGCGTGCGCGGATGCCGAGGTCGGCGGTGTGCTCGAGGAGGTCGAAGCTCGACACCTACAACGCGCTCCACCCCGCCTGGGGGATGCCGCTACCCGCTGGAGGAGGGTTGGAGGAGACCAGGTACAGCGCCCTGCGGTTCGACAGCTCGTCCACGCCGTCCCCGGTCTGGACGGCCAGCAGGCCCTCGCCGAAGCCGTGGTAGTAGACCGGATCGGTGAAGCCGTGCTGACGCAGCCAGCGGCCGATGGAGCGGGCGCGGCGTCGAGAGAGATCGAGGTTGCTGCCCTGGTCGCCGACAGTGTCGGTACATCCAGCGATGTAGAGCTTGACGGGCACCAGGTCGCCGTACTTTTCCACCACCTCGGTCAGCTCTTTCAGCGTGCGCTGCATCTTGTACTCCTCGTCGGGGGGGATGACGTCGGAGTTGGTCTCGAAGTGCACGTCGTCGTGAGGGATGTCCAGGAACCAGGGGGAGTAGGTGAAGCCTGCCCAGGACGTGCCGGACCAGAGCTTGACCTCGAGGATGACGACATCGGAGGCTTCACCCACCCATGGGATGTCCACCATGCCGGGCCCACTGCCGATGGGGGCCTCGCGTTGGTCGAGCAGCACCTTGCCAGCGCCGTAGGCGACGATCTCGGCTTTGTCTACCGGCGCGGTGACCTCGACCGACAGCGTGTGGGCCTCGAGGTCCACCACTGCGTTGCCCAGGTCTACCGACAGCGAGGCGCCGTAGGTGAAGTCCAGGGTGAGCACGATGCCCTCGGCGGTGTCGTCGGTGAAACGGACCTGAATGACGCACTCGGCGCTGGGGTTGGCGGGATCGCGGTCCCAGTGGAACTTCTGGGTGGCTCCAGCGGACAGGCCGGTTTTTTCCCAGTGACTGACGTCGGAGCCTTGGGTGCACTCGACATCGAGGATGTCCACCGCACGGGGTGGCGTCACGAACAGGCCGGGCTTGTCGCCACCCTCGAGGTGGGTGGGGTAGCCGAACTGGAGGTCGGTAGCACCGGCCACGGCGATGACGGCGAGCATGGGAAGCATGGGGCTCCAAAGTGAGGGCGAGGATTCCTAGAGGGCGTCCTCGAGCCAGTCCATGACCTCGGCGCCCTGGGTGACCCAGGCCTTTGTGAGGGCCCAGTCCGGGAAGTCGCCCAGCAGCTCACCGTTCCAGATGTAGGTGACGCGGGTCTGGGTGGCGGATACCGGCTCGAGCCGCCACTGGCCCTCGGCGCGCGGTAGACGCACCGAACCGTCGACCGCCGTGGCGTTGGGATGTTGGACCGACACGAAGTCGAAGACCACGACGTCGCCTTCCTGGCTCTGGGTGTACTTCACCACGTAGTCGCGGTGAGCCAGGGGGAAGGGCATGTCCAGGATGACGTGGACGATGTTCTCTTCGTAGATGCGCGTTTCGTACACACGATCCATGAAGTCTGGGTAGCCGCGGAAGTTCTTGAGAAGGATGACCAGCTGTACCATCGAGCCTGGCATCACCGTGACGGCTCGCGCCCAGGGCAGGCCGCGGGCGGTGGTGTGGGCGACCTGGGGATCGCCGCCACTCAGGATCTGCCAGTTGCCCAGATCGGGGGGGACGGCGACTGCGGAAGCGATCAACAGGATGGCGGAAAGCACGTGACCTCCAAGAACCGAAGCGAGGCTCTAGCTCGCTAACGGACTACCTTCCAACCCCGCCGGGCTGGCGGGACGTCCCGAGAAGGGGTCTCGTGGCAAATGGCTCGCCGCCCCGGGGCCGCTGTATTATTGCGCCTGTCCTCACCCGTACGAGAGACTCCCCATGAAGCATGCGAACGTTGTTTTGCTCGTCCTGGCGACAGGCTGCGATCAGGCGGAGGACTCCGGGCTGCACGCGGAC
>CAZVHW010000184.1:0-12219 GCA_964626835.1 uncultured Enterobacterales bacterium | reverse complement strand
GGATCGAGCGAACGGTCCAGGAGCTCGCGAGCGCCGTCGAGCACGACGAGGGATCCCGGGCATGGCTCCCCGTCCAGCTCGAGGGCTCGAAGCCGGGTCCGAGGTCCCTCTTCGACGTCCACTTCGAGCGTCACCGGCACTCGCCCAAGCAACCCTGGCTGGCCCAGCTCGATGTCCCGGCGCTCCAGGCTGGCTTCCAAGAACCCCTGGCTGCGGTAGAACTCCTCCACCTCTCGCAGCGCCAGGTCGACCTCGTCGGGTGTCACGTACCCAGCCCCGATCACCTCGGGGCTGGCTTCTCGCAGTCCCTCCTCGAGGAATCGATCGGTGAACGCCTCCGCCCCGTCGAAGATGGTCTCGTCGAGCACGTGTCGCGGTCCGCGGTCCACCTGCACCCGCACTTGACGCGTGTCGCCTTCCTCTCGCGTCGAGATGGCGACCTCCGCCTCGGACCATCCCCTGTCGTGCAGGTCTCGCTGGGCGCGGGCCTCCACCTCGGCGAGGATCTCGTCGCTGATCTGCCCCGCCAGCATCTTCCGCACGTCTTGGCGAACCTGGCCTCGCAGAGGCCACATCACGCCTCGGACCCTCACCTCCACGTGCTGACCGCTCTGCACCACCATGGTGAGCTGGACGTCGCGCTCACCAGCGGGCGCCAACAACGCCCGCACGTCCGCTTCGGGGTAGCCCCGCCGCTGCAGGCTGTCCTCCAGGTCTTCCCTCGCCTGGAGCACGGTCTCGCGCAAGAAACGACGATGGAGCCGCAACCCTCGCCGCTGGACCTGCCACCCGGCGGTCTGCCGCAGCGTGGCAGGGAGCCCCACGAAGTTGAGGGCTGCGAGTCTCTGTGGGTCTCCTTCCTCGATCCGGAGCGTGACGTCGACCCTGCGGTTGTCGACGCGCACCGCTTGCACCGCGACCGTTGCATCGGGGTAGCCCTCGCGAGCGTACCAAGCTCGCACGCGGTCGGTGACGGCATCGACGTCCTGCTCCTCGTAGAACGGATCTCCCTTGCCCGTTCCCGAGGCCGCCTCCACCTGGCGTCGCACCGCGACGCGAACCCCGACGACCTTGAGTCGCCTCACGCGCGGCGGCGGCCGCACCCGATACACCAGGCGCACCGTCTGCATCGGGAAGCCCTCGTCGTCATATCCAACCCAGGGCTCCACCCAGGCCTCCACCGCCGCGAACTGACCCACTCGGTGCAGAACGGCCAGGTCGGAGCGGATCTCGTAGGGGCTGAGCAGGCTGCCCTGACGCACGTTGAGCAGGGGCTCGAGATCCTCGCCAGGCAGCCCTCCGTCGCTGGCCTCCAGAGACACCATCTCGACAGGTTGTCCCACGTACCAAGGCTGGTCGTCATGCTCCTGGGCCACGGCGGATCCGGCCAGCAGGCAGACGAGCTGTGCGAAGACGAGGTGGATCATTCCACCTCCCAGCGCAGCTCGAACTCCGTTCCGAACGCGCCCCCGATGTTCAGGCTGCGCTCGTACTGGATGCTCGCATAGTAGGTGGTCACCCAGAGTCGCCGCGCGATGCGCTTTTCCAGGCTGGCGTACCAGTCCTCGGGCCTCGTGACGTTGATCTCCCCAGCGACGGTGAGGTCCCAGGGCTCGGGTATGTCCTTCTCCACCAAGAGACGGGGTTCCGAGCTGACGTTGCGAACGCCCTTGGTGCTGGTGCCGGTGACGATGTCGATGCGATCCCAGAACAGATCGCCCCCTCCGAACCGGTCCAACAGCTCACCGGTGCCCAGTTCCTTGGACAGCAGGTCGATCCCCTCCCATGCGAGAGCCCCCTCGAGCTCCCCATATTCCTCGAGCTCGGCCCGGGTCGCGCCAAAGAGCAGCAGCCAGTTGATGTCGGCTTGGGACAGAGAGGGATCCGACGAGGCGTCCGCCTGCCAGGCGGAGAATGGGCCCGTGATGCGGTAGTAGACGTGGTACTCCCGAACACGACTGCGCACGTCCGTCTCGAACAGGAAGTCCAGCTCCGGATCGAAGGTGTAGGGGTCGATGAAGTGCAGCTCCCCTCGGGTGACGTCGAACTCCCGTTCCTTGAGGTAGACGCGGCCGTCATCCTCGGCCCACACCCGGCCCACCACCCCAGGGCGCTTGGTGTCTCCTACGACGCGCAGGTCGGCGGAGAGGCGGGCGTTGCCCACGTTGTTGCGGATGCGGCCCGTGCCGTCCGCGCGCACGGCCAGATCCATGGAGAAGTAGTCAGCGCCCTCTTCCGGGGCTGCGGCCGAGAGGCGCTCCTGCTCGATGAGCCATGTCTCCCAGTCGATACGCTCGGAGAACGCCAGCTCTCGCACGTCGATCACCCCGGAGAGCACGAGCTCCTCCACGGGTCCGTCGAAGTCCAGGCGGGCGTCCCCAACCATGGCGGGCAGGGAGTCGATGTACTGCACCCGGGCCCCTTCGAGGCTCCCCTCGAGGTCGTAGGAGACCGGAATCCAGTCCTTGGCATGGATGGTGCCCGCAGCCCGCAGATCACCGCCGCCCACCCTCCCCTCGAGCCCGTGGACCGTGTAGCCCGAGGCCGCGAAGTCCACACCGCCCTCGAGCCCCTCGAAGCTGTGGGGGAACCAGCTGGCCCGAAGCAGGCCGTCGTGTAGCTGTGTCCGCAGCTGGACCACGGGGTGGCGAGCGGGACCGACCACGCTCAAGTCCCACTCGAGGCGCCCCCCTGCGCGCAGGAAGTCGGGCCCGAGCAGACGGATCCACTCCATGTCCAGCTGACCGCTGCCCTCGAGGTCCATGGTGCGATCGGGGAGCTTCTCGCCCACCACCCGCGCCCAGCTCGTGCCACCCCGCAGGTTGACGTCGGCCAACTGCCACCAAGGCCCTCGCCGGGTGAAGCTCCAGGGTTCTTCGCTCACGAGCAGTCGCTCACCCCAACCCAGCTCCACGTGGTCGAGCTCGGCGTCGAGGTCGGGGGGGTCGCCGCCGATGCCCCGGACACGGAGCCATCCATCCGCCAACAACCGAACCGAGGAACCCGCCGCGGCCATGGGCTTGGCCACGTGGACCGGCAGCTCCAGGAAGTCGAAGTCGAAGCCATAGCTGGCGTCGGACCAGTCGGTGCTCCCCTCGAGCTGGACGGCACCTCCGAGCAGGTCTCCATCCACCGTGATGACCGATCCCTCGGAATCGAACACCACGCTGGAAGCGGGCACGGGTTGCTCCCAGGATCGAAGCCCCCAGACGTTCACCTGGCCTCTGAACCTGGGCTCGGTCAGGGTTCCACTCATCCAGGAGATCAGCTGCAGGTTGCCCTCGAGGGGCCAGCCCACACCCTGCAGTGCGTCGAGGGTCTCGAGGCGAAGGCCATCGCTGATGAGCTCGAGGTTGGTGGCGTACCCCCTGCCAACGCTCCCACGGATGAGTAGGGACTCGGCCTCGCTGTGGCGCGACACCTCGAGGTGCCTGAGGTTGAAGAGGCCATCGTTCATCCGTACGCTGGCGTGTCCGGACGCGAAGTGCTCTCCCACGATCTCGACATCCCTGAGCTGAACCTCCCCCGTCCCGTCCAGCTGGAAGGGCTCGCCCGTAAGGTCCAGGGTGCCGTCGAGGCGTGCCTCGACGCCCGGGATATCGATGAACATGCCGGCGAGATCGGACAGGTAGCCGTCCCGCACCAACACCTGGGTGTCGAGCTCGAGCTCCTCGCCAAACAGAATCTCGAGGTTGCCGGCGTAGCGCGTGCGGCCGCGGCGAGCCTCGAACCCTTGGAAGATCAGCCGCCTCAGCGTGGGACAGACGACGTCGAGCTGAGCGTGATCCGCGAAGGGTATTCCCAACACCTCGAGCCCCGCCACCTCGGCGCCACCTTCGATCTGAAGGCCATTGAAGGGCCCGTGAACGTGCGCGTGGACATCGCCCAGCCCCTGCAGTTGTAGGGCCCCGAGCGGTTGAAACACGGCCAGCCGGGTGTCACGCAGCTGCACGTTCACGTCGAGAGGACCGCGGGGTGACAGCCCGATCTCGACCACGCCCTCGCCGCGCCCACCAGGTATCTCGAGCAGCTGGATGTCGGCGCTCACGGCCGTGGGCTCCAGGAGGATGTCTCCGTGGAGGGCGCCGTGGGGAATGGCCAGGATCGTCTCGGATGCGCCGTGAGAGACCGGGCCGCTGTCGACGTGGAAGCCTTGGGTGGCGATGGTGAAGGGCCCCCCGAGGGAGAAGGGCTCGAGCATCCCATCGAGCTCCGCCTGCACGTCCATGACGAGATCGACCCAGGGCGTGGGTGCCGCACCCGTGGTCTGCAACACCTGCTCCAAGCTGGCTCCGCTGATGTCCACCTGCAGATCGAGCAGCCCCGGCGAAAAGTCCATGCGTCCCTGCAGGCCGATCCAGCCCCCCGCAAAGGAACCCTCGAGGTGTTCCAGGCGCACACCGTCCAGATCGTCGGTGAGCCGGAAGCGTCCCTCGAGTGGGGAGAAGATCATGGACCTGCCGGGACGCTCCGGGCCGAGCTCCTCCCCCTTGCGCGCCATGGTGAGCGTCCAGGGTGAGAGACTCAGGTCTCCCCTCACCTCGGGTCGAGCGGTGCTGCCAGACAGCTCGAGATCCAGGTCTGCCACGCCGTCGAGGCGCCGCCTGGGCAGGAGCAGCCCGTCGAGGCTCGCGAGGTCGGAGCTGGCCCAGAGCCGTCCCTCCAGAGAGCCCTTCTTGACGGCTGACAGCTCCCCCATCACGGACAGCATGGGGAAATGGATCTCGATGGCGGGCAAGCGGACGTGATCGAGATCGAAGTCGATGCCCGACCAGGACAACGGGCCGCTGTGTTGCTCGATGTCCGCCCACGACAGCTCCAGATCGTCCCAGCTCAGCGTGTAGAGCACCGGCTCTCCACCCGGGCGAACGTCCAGGTCGTCCACCTTGAGCCGACCACGCGGCAGATCCACCACCACGGCCCCGTCCAAGATGGCCATGCTCCGCCAAGGCCGACCTCCGCCGCCACCCTTCACGGCATCGCGAAACTCCCGAAGCCCATCATCGTCCAGGTGCAAGTGCAGCACGGGCTCGATGACCGTGAGCTCGTCGAGCTGGGGCCGCAGCCCGTCGCGTCCGAGGGCCGCATCGATGGACCGAACCGCCAGGATCGTGTCTCCCCCTTCTCGGGCCGTGATCAGCAGCCCCCGAACGGTGAGTCGACGCTCGAACAGCCGCAGCCTCACCCCCCCAACGCTGATTCGCTCCCCGCTGGCCACCTCCGCGGCTCGCACCAGCGCCAGCCCGAGCCAGCGCTGAAAGGTGTCGGTGCCCAACAACCAGGGCGTGGCGCAGATCAACCCGGCCAGGACCACGGCGATGGCCGCAAGCCTACGGAACACGCGCTGGCGTCTGCTCCGAGACACCATGGACTCCTGACGGCCCGGACACGGCACGAGGTGAAGACCCTCGAGCGAGAGGGAGGCTTCCACTGTTGGTTCCCACTCCGGATAACCAGGTCTCCCGTCGCGGGTCGCGTTCCCAACGTGTTCTGCGGCCCTCTGTTGGCCTTGCTCGAACCGCCCGAGACGTGGTAGACAGACAAGTGCCCAGGAAGGCTGTCAGGTGTTGGAAATCGGCTTTCTTCTTTTCAAAAGACAGTCCGCAGCCGGACTCTCGCTGAGTGCGCTCGTCGCGCTCGGCGGCTGTACGTCAACGCAGGCCTTCTTCAGCGCCGACCAAGAGCTGGTTCCGGTAATCTCCGACGAGATCCAGGCGGCCGAGGAGTCCATCCACCTGGCCATCTACACCTTCACCCAGGCCGACATCCGAGACGCGCTGTACGACGCGTCCCTGGTCCGGGGAGTAGAAGTGCTGCTCTGCGCCGACGCCGGCCAGTCCTACACGCTGGACGACCAGCAGGAAGCCCTGCGCATCCTACGTGACAGCGCGGGGGTCGACGTGCGCGTCGCCGATGGCTTCGGCGGTGGCATCATGCACCACAAGCTGGCCATCATAGACCAGCACACCGTACTCACAGGCTCCTTCAACTACACCCGTTCTGCCAACGAGATCAACGACGAAAACCTGGTGATATTGAGCTCGCCCGACTTGGCGATCCGCTACGAACAGGCTTTCCAGGATCTCTGGACCCGCTGTGAAGAATTCTAGCCTCCGCAGCCCACGCCAACCGGAGAGGAGGTGACGGTCGTGGCACTCACGCCCCTGCTCCTGACCCTGCTGGCACTCCCCCACGCCGACGCGCGGGTCTACCCCGTGCCCATCGTCGTGGACAACGAAGACGACCTACGCGAGCTGTACGCCGACGGCACGCTCACGGAGGACGACTTCGAGGTCTTGGTGGAGCTGCTCGAAGACCCAGTCGACATCAACCGCGCCCGCAGGAACGACCTGTACGACCTCCCGGGGGTCGACTGGGATCTCGCCCGCGCCGTCCTCCAGGACAGGCGCGAAAACGGCCCGTTCGGCGACGTGACCGACCTGCTGCGGGTGCCCGGCTTCGAGCGGGACCTCCTGGCGCAGCTGTGGCCCTTCGCAGAAGCGGTGGCCCCGGCCAAGCCCGGCGAGCACCTCAAGGGCAAGGTCCGTCTGCGCAGCGCGTTCGAGCTGGCCGAGACCGAGCCCATCGAAGACGACCACGCAAACCGCACCCACAACGCACGGCAGCTGGGCTACGGCAAGGTCCCCAACACCTACCTCTCTGCCCGCGTCCGCTACCGCAAGTGGCTGCAAGCGGGCGTCATCGGCCTGGCCCAAGACGGCATCTCGGACATGGCCTACGACCCCGAAAGCCGCGACTTCTACGCCAGCTGGCGCTCGCCCCAGGCCGAGCTCGGCAAGCTCTTCGTCCAAGCCGAACGCCTGCGCTGGGAAGCCATCGCAGGCAGCTACACCGCCGGCTTCGGCCTCGGCTTGACCTTCGACACCACCAGCCGCAGCCACCCCCACGGCTTCTACCCCGACCTCACGGTCTCGGGCACCGACCGGTTCTCCCTGCGCAAGGGCCTGTTCGGCGGCGGCTGGCAGCTGCTCGACCAACCCTTGGGGCAGGTGGCGACGATCGACCTGGCCCTGTTCGCGTCCAGCTCCACCTTCGACATCTACCAGTACGACATCGGGGTCGCCGGCGGCGAGCAGATCGATCCTCTGGTGGACGACACCGAGTCGCCACGCATCTACGTCGAGACTCCTGACGGCACCTACCAAAAAGGCGGTTGGCTCCGCATGCCCAACGCCTACCGGGAGTCCCTCGCGGGTGCCAACACCACCCTGCGGTTCATGGACTCGGGCCAGCTGGGTGCCACCGCGTGGATGGGCCACCTCGACATGACCACAATCGACGGGGTCGAGGACGAGTACGAGCTGCTGCTCCGCAGCGGCTTCCCGGTGGAACACACCTACGGTTCCGTCGGACTGTACGCCTCCTACGAGCTGGGGCTGCTCGAGCTGCACGCCGAAGCGGCGCACTCTCTCACCGGGGGCCAGGCGTACCTGGTCAAGGGCTTCCTCGACACCATGATGGGCGAAGTCGAGATGTCCCTGCGGCACTACGGCACCGACTACGACAACCCCCACGCCCGAGGCCTGGCCAACGCCGACGAGTACGGCGGATACCGCGATCGCGACGAGCAAGGCGGCCGGTTCAAGGCCAGGCTGGAGCCCGTGGACTGGATCTCCATGCGTCTGCTCGGCGACGTCTGGCAGCGCATGAGCATGGGCACCTGGAACGCCGAGCTGTACGGCCGGGTCGAGGTCAAGCCCTGGGCCTCCTGGTCCCTGGTCGGCTTCGCGGACCACAAAAACCGCGACCTGTCCAACAACGGCCGCAACCGCGAGTACGGCGGCGACTGGGGCATCGACGAAGACTCCGACTCCAGCGAGGTCACCTACGACGACGTCACCTACGACGTGATCGAAGGGGCCGGTGCCCGCAACTACTGGGGCGTCCAGATCCGCACCGACGCCATCCCGCGGGTCAGCATGACCGCGCTGTACAAGCGCATCTACACCGACAGCGGCTACTTCTACCCCGATCCGGACGCCTACTGCAGCTACTGGTACCAGGTCGGGCACTACGCCTGGGCCAAGCTTCGTTTCGACCCGGCGGACAGCACGGCCGTCACCCTGCGCGCCAAGTACGAAGACGAAGACGTCTACGGCGACCAAGGCTCCCGCTACGTCGAAGGTTACCTGCAGGTGTACCAGAAGCTCCCTCACAAGCTCAAGATCGGCCTCCGTGGTACCGTCAACCACGAGCTGGAAGACCCTGAGTCGGAGTGGGAAGCCCCCTGCAACGCTGCGGGGGCACCCGACCTCTGCGGATCCTGCATCTGTGAAGAAGAAACGGTTCAAGACGATCTCTCCACCGAACTGGACACCGAAGGCCTGCTCCAGCTCACCGTGGAATGGAGGTTCTGATGGCTCTCCGAGTCGCATCTCCCCTCGCGCTCCTGCCCGCCCTGCAGCTGGGCATGCCCACGCTCGCCCTGGCCCAAGAGGTCCCCGTCGAGGGCGACCTGGTCATCAGCGAGCTCGTCATCGCGCCGACCTCTGGGTCCAAGGAGTGGTTCGAGGTCCAAAACGTCTCGGGAGGCGATCTCGAGCTGCAGGGCTGCACCCTGACCGAAGGCCACTACAACGAAGACAAGTCCTGGACCGGCCACGACGACACCGTCGATGACAGCTTGATCCTCGAAGATGGCGTCCGGGCCGTCTTCATGGTTGGCTCGAGCGGCGACACCGAACCGCTCTGCGCGGCGTACGAAGACGCCAAGCTCACCAGCTGTGCGGTCTGGACCACGCACCGCTACGGCAGCCTGGGCTTCAACAACAGCGACGCCGAGACCATGAGCATCACCTGCGACAAGGTCCTGGTGGACGAAGTATCCTTCGACTGGGGCGAGTTCTCGGACGACTGTCCGGACGAGTACGGCAACAACTGCAGCGTCAACCTCGACCCCGCGCTCATCGACCACGAGTCCAACGACGACCTGGCCAACTGGGGCGTGCCCGTCGAAGCCACCCCAGCCTGGGACCACAACGGCTCCCCCGCTCTGAGCACCCCCGGTGCCGCCAACCTGCTCTTCGTACCCGAGCCCTGGTGCGAAGCGGGCGACGCGATCATCACCGAGCTCATGATCGCCCCCCCCGATGGCTACAAGGAATGGATCGAGATCCACGGCGAAGGCGACGCAGACTGCAACATCGGCGCGTGCCAGCTCCTGCTCGGGCCCTCGGCCGACGGCAGCTACGAGCCCACCGACGAAGACGGCTGGGACTGGGACGTGGTGGACATCGAAGCGGCCAGCGACTCGCTGCTGCTCGAGTCCGGTGGCTACCTCCTCCTGGCCCGCAGCAGCGACTGGATCACGGGCGACGGCACCGGCAAGGACGACATCCCGGCGGACTACTCCGCCAGCGGCATCAGCCTTTCCAACAGCGAGGCCGAGTGGGTCCACATCGTCTGCGGCGACGACGTCATCGACAGCGCACCGGCAGACTGGGGCGCCCTGGCCGGCATGTGCCCCGACGCCAACTGCAGCGCCAACCTCCCCGCCGCCGTCGAAAACGGCACCGACAACGACGACATCGAGAACTGGTGCGTGCCCCCGACCGAGCCCACCTATCTCAACCCATCCGACGAGATCATCAGGGCCACCCCCGGCATGGTGGGCAGCTGCCTCGAGCTGGACTGGCCCGCCGCGGGTGACGTGATCTTCACCGAGATCATGGCCTCCCCCCAGGGTGGCATCCCGGAGTACATCGAGCTGTACAGCCTGGGATCGGCCGCCGTGGACCTCGACTTCTGCAGCCTGCAGCGCCACCGCCTGGACGACGATGGCAACGTCGACGACAGCAGCGTCAAGACCTACCTGATCGGCAACGACGGGCGCGCCCTGTCCGTCGAAGCGGGCGCGATCCAGCTGCTCTCCTACAGCGACTGCCTGTTCGCCACCGACACGGCCGAACCCAGCGACACCGCGGGCGAGACCGCCAGCTGCGATCAGAACGAGTTCGTCTACTCCACCATCCAGCTCTCCGCCGACGAAGAAGAGCACCTCTCCCTCCTCTGCCCCGACGCCGATGGCGACGAGGTGGTGGTGGACACCATCAGCTTCCAGTTCTCGGTCCTGGGGATTCAGGACGGCCACTCCCTGATGCTCGACCCCGATCTGGCCAACGCCGAGGACAACGACGACAGCTCGTCCTGGTGCACCGCGGCCTACTCCCAGAAGATCGAAGAGCTGTCCGACGACGTCGAGGACTGCAACTACGGCACCCCCGGCGCCATCGAGGCCTGCCTGGTGGACACGCCCGAACCCCTCGAGCCGGTCTGCCGCTGCAGCTCCCGCGGCGCCCCCGGTGGATGGCTGCTCCTCGGCCTGCTGGCCCTTGCCGGTGTGCTGTCGGGCCGACGCGAGGAGGACCACCCGGAATGAGCGAGCCCTGCTACGGGCCACGCTTCGACGATGCGCTCCTCCTCGCAGCGCAGGCGTTCCGTGAGACACGCCGAAAGTCGACGGGAATCCCCTACATCGCTCACCTTCTCCAGGTCACCGCCACCGTGGCCGAGCACGGTGGCGACGAAGATCAGCTCATCGCCGCATTGCTGCACGACTATCTCGAGGATGTCGAGGGCTCGTCGGTCGAGCAGCTCGGCGTACGCTTCGGTGAGCACGTCGCTTGGCTGGTACAGGAGCTGTCCGACACCGTCACGCGACCCAAGCCACCTTGGCGCGGCCGCAAGGAACGTTACCTGGTCCACCTTCGCACGGCCCCCCCCGAGGTCAAGCTCATCTCCGCCGCAGACAAGCTGCACAACATCCAGTCTTGCGTCCGCGACTACGAGACCTGTGGAGAGGCGATGTGGCTTCGTTTCCGAGGTCGCAAGGAGGGCACACTCTGGTACTACCAGCAATGCCGTGAGGCCCTGAGGCAGCGCTGGGACCATCCCATCGTGGACGAGGTCTCATCGCAGCTCGATCTGCTCCTCGAGGCGGTTCGGCTTCGCGAGTCGAAGGCATGACCCACCGCCACCTTCCCAGGTTGCCAAGGCGCTACCGCGTGGAGTCCCTCATCGGCGAGGGAGCCACCGGCGCAGTCTACTGCACCTGGGATAGCTTGCTGGGGATAGACGTGGCGGTCAAGGTGGTGCGGCGCAACCTCGCCGTCCACCGTCGCTTCCGCGCACGCTTCGCCCGCGAAGTGGCCATGAGCGCCCGCCTGGTCCACCCCCACCTGGTCCCAATCCTCGACCATGGCAAGACCCTGGACGAGCAGCCCTTCGTGGTCATGTCCTATGCCAACGCCGGCAGCATGTTCGACTACATCGGCTCGGGCGCTCCGCTCGACGAGCTGCTGCGCCTCCTGGACGAGGTGTTGAGCGCACTCGCCACGGTCCACGCCCAGGGTTTCGTACACCAGGATCTCAAGCCCCCCAACGTCCTCCTGTTCCGCGATGCAGAGGCCGCCGGTGACGACCGCCTCCACGCCTGGGTCAGCGACCTCGGCGAGGCCCACGCCCTCGCGGTGCTGACCCAAGATCGACGGGGGGTCGGCGGCACTCCGGCCAACATGGCGCCCGAACAGCTCGCTACGCAGCCCCAGGAGATGGGGCCCTGGACCGATCTCTACGCGCTGGGGCTGATGCTCTGGGAAGCCCTCTGCGGCCGCCCGCCCCACCTCTCACGGGGGCGCAAGGAGCTGCTGGCCGAGCGCCTGGAGCCGCCCCCCATACCGACATTCCCCGACGGCAAACCCCTCCCCGGCGAGATCGAGGAGATCCTGGACGCCCTGCTCGATCCGGAGCCACGCCAACGCTACGATCGCGCGGCGGACGTCCGCCGCGCCCTGCAGCGCGCAGCCACCATCATGGAGACCGGCATACGCGTGCGCCCCATCGGGCGAGCCAACAGGCGCAGCTCGGCGCCGACGGGGCCCACCCTGTCTACGGGAGAAGCCCCACTGGCGGGATCCGTCCCACAGACCGGCAAAGGGTCCTCGGTCCGCTGGAACCGAGTCGCCCCCGATCCACTCCCAGCAGCGGTCCCCACCGCCCACGGCCAGGGTGCCAAGGCCCGCGCCAGCCTCGGCATGCTCGCCCTCCGGGACCTCCCCCTCATCGGCCGCGACGCACTGCGGCAAGTGATCTGGGAAGTCGCACGCCAGGTGGTTGGCCGGCAGGAACCCGGCGTGGTGGTGCTGGTCGGCGACTCGGGCACCGGCAAGACACGCCTCGTCGAGTCCATCGCCCAACACC
>CAZVHW010000183.1:10195-12272 GCA_964626835.1 uncultured Enterobacterales bacterium | reverse complement strand
GATCTCCCCGCGGAAACGACGCCGCAGCGATGGCAGGTTCAGGTTGCGCAGGGACAGCATGGCTGCGTTCTTGGGCCGTACCACCGTGCCCGCGGGAGTCATCGACGGAAGCATCAACGACGAGTTGATGTTGACGAGCATGTCCATGCGGTCCTTGAAGGGGGGTGAGTTGGTCACCGGGAGCACCAAGTTGGCTGCCAAGGCGCCCCCCAGCCCGTTGGACAGCCCAGCCACGGCGATGACCGAGCCTGGGTCGATGGACCGATTGTAGAAGTTGGCCATGTCGAAGATGCGCTCGCCGTTCTTGTGGGCGCTGACCACCCGCATGTGGCAGGCGATGTCGTATGGCTCGATGAGCCCCTTGATCTCGAGACAGTGGGGCTCGTCGACCGGGGAACCCATGATGATGACGATGTAACCCTCGCGGATGATCTCGCTGGTCACGAGGTTGTGGTACAAGCGGCTCGCCGCGTTTCGAGGGAGCTCCGGCGCCGTTCGCCCAGTGATGCGCTCGAAGATGGACCGATACCGCACGGTGGTCTCGGCCACGACCTCGGCCGGCAACGACGAGGGCACGCGGCCGTTCTTTTTGTGAGCCATGAGCCACTTGCGCACGAACTCCTTGTCGAGCTGTACCGCGGAGGCCGGGTCGCGGTGCCAGGAATCGGCGGGCCAGAAGCGGGAGCTGTCCGGCGTGTGGATCTCGTCGATGAGGAGAAGCTCCCCGTCGTGCTGGCCAAACTCGTACTTCGTGTCCACCAGGATGATGCCCTTGCTGGCCAACAGGTCGGTGCCACGGGCGAACAGCTCGAGGCCCGTGCGCTCCATCTGGACCCAGACTTCCTGGGATGTCCAGCCTTCGGAGACGATGGCGGTGGGGGTGATGGGCCGGTCGCTCTTTTCCTTGGTGGTAGGCGTGACGATGGGGTGGGGCAGCCGGGCGTTCTCGGTGAGCCCATCGGGCAGCAGGTGGCCCTCGAAGTTGCGCTCGCCGGCGCGATAACGGCGCCACATGGAGCCGCAGAGGTAGCCCCGCACGATGACCTCGATCTTTACGGGATCGCAGCGGCGCACCACGCAAGCCGAGGGATCGACTACGCGCAGCAGGTGGTTGGGGACGATGTCGGCGGTCTGCTCGAACCACCACGCGGCCAGGGAGGAAAGCACGGCGCCCTTGCCGGGGATGGGTGTGTCCAACACGCTGTCGAAGGCAGACAGCCGGTCGGTGGCCACGATGAGTAGCTCGCCAGGACCGGCTTCGTAGATCTCGCGGACCTTGCCTCGATGCAGGTGCTCGAGTTGGCCGATGGTGAAGTCATTGAGGGTGATCATCGGTTGCTCCTGGGGGCTAGTGCTTGAAGTGGCGGAGGGTTGTGAAGGTCATGGACAGGCCGAGCTCGTCGCAGCGGCGGATGACGGCCTTGTCGCGGATGGATCCGCCTGGCTGGAACAGGTCGCGGATGCCGGCATCTGCTGCGACCTCGACGTTGTCCGGGAAGGGGAAGAAGGCGTCGGACACCAGGTATGCGCGGCCCAGCTCTTGGGAGATCCAGGCGGAGGGCTCGTGGCCCAGGGAGTGGGCTTCCTGCTCGAGGTTGAGCCGGGCGCGCTCGAGGGACAGACCCGTGGCGTTGACGCGGTTCGGCTGCCCAGCGCCCATGCCCAGGAGCTGGAGTACGCTCTCGCTCGAACCGGTGTCGAGGCGTCGCACCACCACGATCGCGTTGGACTTGACCTGTCGGGACGCGGCGACACCGAAGAGGAGAAGCTCGCGGTCGATGAGCTTGGTGACACGGGTGACCTGTCGCAGCTCACCGAGGTCTTGTCTGTCCGCATCTTGGACCAAGAGCCCGCCGGGTGCGACCCGCCACGATTCGGCGCGCGAGACCTGCTCGGGCTGGTAGCGCACGATGCGCAGGTTCTTGTTTCGCCGTAGATAGTCCACCACGGACGGCTCGAAGTCGGGGGCGGCCACGACCTCGACGAACTTGCGCTGGCGGACCTTGTCGGCGTGCAGGTTCAGGAAGCGGGCGGCCTCGAGGCCGAGCGGCGTGTTGAACGCGATGACCGAGCCGAA
>CAZVHW010000183.1:1298-10185 GCA_964626835.1 uncultured Enterobacterales bacterium | reverse complement strand
CGCCCGCCCACGCCGCAGCGAACACGGCTGGCTGGTCGGGGCCAACGGCCAAGCCACAGGGATTGGTGTGCTTGATGATGGCGCAGCCGCCCGGAGCCAGCCCCACCGCCGCCTCGAGGGCGGCTTCCATGTCCACGATGTTGTTGTAGGACAGGGCCTTGCCCCCCAGCACCTCGACGTCGTGCAGGGAGTGTCGAGCTCCGCGCTGCCTGAAGAACGCGGCGCTCTGGTGGCTGTTTTCTCCGTACCGCAGCAGGGTGGGCTGGTGGTACGCCAGGCGCAGGCTGCGCTGGCCGGCGATCTTGTCCATCTCTACCGCCACGGCCGCGTCGTAGTCGGCGGTGTGGTTGAACACCTTGCGCATCAGCCGTTGGCGGGTGGGGGCCGTGGTGCAGCCACCGTTGTCGGCCAGCTCTTCAACGACCGTGGCGTAGTCGGTGGGATCGCAGATGGCCGCCACGGAGTGGAAGTTCTTGGCCGCCGCGCGGAGCATGGTGGGACCCCCAATGTCGATGTTCTCGACGAGCTCGTTCAGCTCGGCTCCGGCGTCTCGGACCTGCTCGAAGGGGTAGAGGTTGCAGGCCACCAGATCGATGGGGACGATGCCGAGGGCGGCGGCCTCGGCGGCGTCGCGCTCTCGATGGAACAGCAGCGCCGACTCGACCGCGAAGCTGATGGTCTTCATGCGGCCGCCGAAGGCCTCGGGGCTTCCCGACACAGTGGAAATGTCGATGATCGGCAGGCCGGCTTCGCGCAGCACCCGGGCGGTCCCGCCGGTAGACACGATCTCGCAGCCCAGGCCGTGGAGGGCCAGGCCCAGCTGGACGATGCCGGTCTTGTCGGAGACGGACAGCAGCGCACGCTTGACGGGGACGTTCATGGGCTCACTCCTCGCCCTGGAGGTGATGCACCAGGTTCTGGAAGATGCGCAGACCCACGCCTTGCTCGGGAAGGTCGGGATCGAAGCGACGCAGCGCGGGCCAGTCGGGGTGGTTGTACAGAGACAGGAAGGCTTCTGGATGGGGCATCATGCCCAGCACCTGACCACTGCGATCGCACAGCGCGGCGCAGTGCAGGTCCGAGCCGTTGGGATCGGCGGGGTACTCGCCGGTGAGGTCTCCCTCGGGGGTGCAGTAGGCCATGCAGTTCAGCCCGTGCTTGACGACCTCTGCGAGCACCGCCGGATCCCGCAGCAGCAGTCGGCCCTCGCCGTGGCGCACGGGCAGCGGGATCACGTCGATGCCCTTCAGGAAGGGTGTAGACGTGGGCTTGCGCACGCGACAGTGCACCCAGCGGTCCTCGAAGATGCCCGACTTGTTGGTGGTGAGCGTGACCTCCTGGCGCTGCTCGCCCCCGACGTTCGGCAGGAGCCCCATCTTGACCAGGGCTTGAAAGCCGTTGCAGATGCCGATGATGAAGAAGCCGCGGTCCAGGAAGTCCCGGATCTCGGCCAGCAGTGTGCGGCCCGAGGGCAACGGGGCGAAGCGGATCTTGTTGGCGAGCACCTTGCCGGAGCCGAGGTCGTCCCCGAACGAGAACCCACCCGGCAGGCTGATGACGTGGAAGTCATGGATGCTGACCGTGCCTGCCAGCACCTCGTTGAGGTGGACGATCGTGGCCGACGCACCGGCCAGGCGCCACGCCGCGGCCATCTCTTCCTCGCAGTTGATGCCGAAGCCGGTGATGACCAGGGCGCGGACGGAGCGGCGGGTCACGAAACACCTCCGACCGATCCGCCCTGCCACGCCTCGAGCAGTCTGTCGTTTTCGAGGATGATGATGGGCTCGCCGTGGTGGCACACCCACATGCGCGGCTTGGTGCAGGCCCGCCCCAGCACGTGGCAGCGGTCTCCCATGTGCTCGAGGAAGGGCTGGAGCTTGTAGGCGGGCACGGAGACCACGAAGCGGGAGTGGGACTCGGCGTAGAGCAGGGCGGTGGGGGAAAGCCCCCACGGGTCTACCGAGATTTCGACCTCGCAGCCGAAACCGGAACCGAAGCAACACTCAGCCAGCGCCACGGCCAGGCCCCCGTCGCTGCAGTCGTGGCAGCTGGCCACCAGCCCCAGCTGGATGGCACAGGCCAACAGCTCGTACAGCTGCTGGGCGCGAGCCATGTCGACCCGGGGCACGTTGGCGCCCAGGTGGCCGTGGAGCTTGTAGTACTGGCTGGCTCCCAGCTCGTCCTTGGTCTCGCCCAGCAGGCAGATCACGTCGCCAGCGCGCTGGAACTGGGAGGTGACGCAGCGCCGCACGTCGGGGATGCGGGCCACCATGGAGTACAGGATGGTGGGCGGGACCGAGATCTTGGTGCCCCCCATCTTGAAGTCGTTCTTCATGGAGTCCTTGCCCGAGGTCATCGGGATACCGAAGTACGTGGACATGTCGTACAGGGCTTCGGCCATGCGCACCAGCTGGGCCAGCTTGTACTTGCCGTCGGGGTTGTGCTCCGGGTGCCAAGCCGAGTCGGGCACGCAGAAGTTGTCGTTGACCGTCCAGAAGCGGTTGTTGGGATCGTGGGGGTCGGGCAGCTGGCCGCCAACGGCGACGATCTGCCGCACGCCCTCGTCGAAGGCGCCGGCGGACATGGCGTAGGCGTCGATGTCGCCGTAGCGTGGCAGGATGCCGCAGCTGACCGCCACGCCGTCGTAGCTGTCGAAGCCCAGCCGCATCACCGCGGCGTCTTGGGGGGCCACACCCGCGGCACCCATCAGGGGCTTGATGACCGTCTTCCCCTTGACCTCGTGGTCGTACTGGCGGATGACCCGCTCGCGGGAGCAGATGTCGTCGGCGCCCAGCAGCTGCAGCAGCACGGCGCCGTGGTCCTCGGGTTCGGGCAACGCCGGCTCGGAGAGCTCGGGGGCGGCCCACTCGGCCACCATGTACTTGCGGGGCACGCCGTCGTGCAGGAATTCCTGGTCGAGGTAGGCCACGACCTCGGGGCCGAAGCGCACCTCGAGGTAGCCGCTGTCGGTGAACTCGCCGATGTCGGTGACCTCGACCTCGAACAGCTCCGCCAGCTGCATCACGGCCTCGAGCTTGGCGGGTTCGACCACCAGCTGCATGCGCTCTTGGGCTTCGCTGACGAAGATCTCCCAGGGCATCAGGCCCGGGTACTTGAGCGGCACGTGCTCGAGCTGGACCACGGCACCGCCGCTGATGGTGGCCAACTCGCCGACCGACGAGGACAGGCCGCCAGCGCCGTTGTCGGTGGAGCACTTGATCAGCCCCAGCTCGCAGGCGCGCTGCATGAAGTCCGAGCAGAGCTTCTGGGTGATTGGCGATCCGATCTGCACCGCCGTGCGGGGGGAGTTTTCGTCCACTTCGGCGCTCGAGAAGGTGGCGCCGTGGATGCCGTCCTTGCCCACGCGGCCTCCGGCCATCAGGATGCGATCGCCGGGTTCGATGGGCTTGTGCCAGCTGGGGCGGCCGTGGTAGTGGCTGGCCATCACCGCGCCGGTGCCGCAGTAGACCAGCGGCTTGCCGGCGTAGCGGTCGTCGAAGACGATGGCGCCGTTGACCGTGGGGATGCCCGACTTGTTGCCGCCGTCCTCGATGCCGTGGCGCACGCCTTCCATGATGCGAGCCGGGTGCAGCTGGCCGGGCAGCAGGGGCTTGTCGTAGCCCGGGGGGCCGAAGCACAGCACGTTGGTGTTGAACAGCAGCTTGGCGCCGCCCACGCCGGTGCCCAAGGGGTCGCGGTTGTTGCCCAGGATGCCCGTGATGGCGCCGCCATAGGGATCGAGCGCCGAGGGAGTGTTGTGGGTCTCGACCTTCCACACGAAGACCCGGTCGTCGTCGATGCGCACCACACCGGCGTTGTCCGAGAAGATCTTGACCAGCCAGTTGTTGCCCGCCGCGCGCAGGCGCTCGCGGATGGCTTTGGTGGATCCGCGGATGTAGGTCTCGAACAAGGAGTCGACCTGGCGCTCCTGCCCGGTGTCGAGGTCCCGGTAGGTGATGAGCGCGTTGAACTCCTTGTGCTTGCAGTGCTCGGACCAGGTCTGTGCCAGCACCTCGATCTCACAATCCGTGGGATCTGCGGGCAGGCCTCGTGCGCGCCGCCCGGCCAGCACTCCAGGTTCCCGGAAGTGGGCCTGGATGGCGTGCAGCTCGGTGAGATCGAGGGAGAGCACCATGCGCTGGGACAAGGCTAGCAGATCGTCGTCCGCCAGATCGAGGCTGACGGTGTGGGTGACGGGTTCTGCGGGCAGGCTCACGACTGGGTGCACCCACGGCAGCGTGTCGAAGGCTCCGAAGCGGAACTGGTTGATGAGCGGATTGCCCAGGACCTGCTCTGCGAGCTGTCGGAGCTCGTCTTCCGGGATGGTGTTTTCGATGAGGTAGACCGTCTGGGAGAACACGTGCTGGGTGTGTACGTCGATCGGCCGCTGCAGCCAGTCGGCCAGGGTCCGCTGGGCCGAGATGCCTACGTCGTCGGTCACGCCCGGGTGCTTGGCCACCAGTACGAAGGAGCGGTACTCGGGGTCGGTATAGGGTTGGTCTACGACGACCTGCTCGAGCACCCGATCTCGGAGGGCCTCGGAAGCGAAGCGCAGGAGCTGCTCCGAGTCGAGGGGAAAGTCGATGACGTAGACCTGCACGGTCTTGACTCGCCCGGTCTCCAGGCCGAGCCAGCTGCGGGCGGCTTCGGCCACGCGACGGCCGGGCACGTCGGGCATGCCCGGATCCAGGTGCAGTTGTACGACGGAGGGCTGGGCCTCGGACATGGTTGCCTCGCTAGTCGTAGACGAGCTCTGTCGGGCGGCAGCCCTGGCTCGCGATCACGATGTGTCGGGTGTCGGTGATGCGCCCACAGGGGCGCGCCATGTAGCCCTTGCGGGCGGCGAACTTGCAGGACTCCTTGACCTTCTTTCGGGGCATGATCAGCAGCATGCCGTTGCCCATGTTCCACAGGCGGTAGGCCTGGGCTTCGGGGACGTCGCCGAGGGCCTGCAGCGCGCGCACGAAGGAGTGAGGCTCGTGGATCTCGTCCAAGTGGGCGCCCAGCCCGTTGCCCGCCAGCACGCGGGCCAGGTTGTCGGCGATGCCGCCGCCCGTGACGTGGACCACGCCGTTGAGCACGAAGCCTTCGCGTAGCAGGCCGACGACGAGGGGGCTGTAGATCAGGGATGGCGAGAGCAGCACCTCGCCCCAGCTTCGCCGCTCGTCGGCACGGGCGGAGTGCCACTGGGGCCCGTGGTGGGCCTTCATGATGCGTCGAGCCAAGGAGAAGCCGTTGGATCGGAAGCCGCGACTGCGCAGCGACACCACCGCGTCGCCAGGCCGGATGGCCTTGCCGTCGATGGGATCGCGCCCTCGTGGCAACACGCCCACCGCGGTCGCGCACCAGTTGAAGTGCATGCCAGGGCCCCAACCCCCGATGCGGGAGCCGAGTTCAGCGATCTCGCCGCCCGTGACCGCGATGCCCGTCTGCTTGGCAGCATCGTGCAGGCCTTGCATCAGCTTGTCCACCACGGCGTGGTCCAGCCGGTCGACGTCGAGGATGTTGCTCAGGTTGACGGGCTCGACCCCCGAGGCCACCAGATCGTCGCAGGTCATGGCCACCAGATCGAAGCCCAAAGTGTCGTAGACTCCCAGGCGCTCCGCCAGCTCGACCTTGGTGCCGATGCCGTCGGACGACATGGCGATGCGCAGATCGCCGTAGTCCATGAGGTTCGAGAAGCTGCCCTCGGCGTCGAGGCAAGGCATGCCCAGTTTGTTCCAGCGGTTCTGGAAGGTTCGCTTGGCCCAGCCGTAGGCCGTGCGCGAGCACTCGTTGCCCAGGTCGATGTCGAGGCCGCTCTTGTTGGTGGGCGGTCCGCCGCTGGCTACCATGGTGCCTCCAGCACGAGAGTCTGGTCCCGGTCGGGACCCGTGGAGAGGATGGTGACGGGAACGCCCAGCTGCTGGGCGATGAAGTCCACGTAGGCGCGGGCGTTGGCGGGGAGTGAGTCGACCGAGGGAGCCCCCAGGATGTCCTCGTCCCAGCCCGGTAGGGTGCGGTAGACGGGCTGGCCGTCCGTGCCGCGCCCCGTGGCAACGCTGATCTCGGGTAGGCCACTCAAGCAGTCGAGCTTGGTGAGGGCGATGCCGTTGTAGCCGCTCGCTCGGGTGGCGTGGCGTAGCAGGTGCAGATCGAGCCAGCCGCAGCGTCTGGGGCGGCCCGTGGTGGCGCCGTACTCGCGACCGCGGGCGCGGAGGTCCTCGCCGATGGGGCCGTGCAGTTCGGTGGGGAAGGGGCCATTTCCGACGCGGGTGGTGTAGGCCTTGACCACGGCGATGCGGTGATCGAACGCAGCCCAGACACCCGTACCCGTCAGGGCGCCGCCGATGGCGGTGCTGGACGAGGTGACGAAAGGATAGGTGCCGTGATCGAGATCGAGAAGGGCGCCTTGGGCGCCCTCGTACAACACGTTGTGGCCAGCCTGGAGCGCGCCCTGCAGCTCCGGTCGGATGTCGCGGACGAAGGGCCGCAGCTGGTCGAGGGCGCGCGTGAACAGCTCGATTCGACGGAGGAGCTCGTCCACCGCTCCCGGATCGTGTTCTTCGAGCCAGGGCCGATGGGTCTCGAGCTGCTGGCGGAAGGCGTCGTGGAGGCTGCCGTCGAGCACGGCCTCGAGGCGAATGCCAACCCTGCGGGCCTTGTCGGCATAGGCGAAGCCGATGCCCCGCCCCGTGGTGCCGATGCGGCCGCCGGCGATGCCGTCGACCCGCTTGTGGATGGGTGTGACCACGTGGGCCAGGCTGGACAGTCCGAGGCTGTCAGGCGTGGGCTCGACCCCGACCGCACGGAGCTCTTCGAGTTCTTCGAGCATCCGCTCGGGATCCACCACCGATCCGTTGCCGACCAGGTTGAGGCAGCCCGGGGTCAGAACACCCGATGGCAGCTGGTGCAGCACGACCTTGCGCGTGCCGTGCCAGATGGTGTGGCCGGCGTTGGCTCCGCCCTGGAAGCGGACCACGACCTGGGCGCCACGGGCCAGCAGGTCCACCACCTTGCCTTTGCCCTCGTCGCCCCACTGGGAGCCCATGACGATGCAGGTGCTCACGTTGACCTCACTTGCTGGTGGTGTAGGAAGGGTCGTTGGGCGGTAGCTGGATGTCGTGCACCTTGCCCTCGCGGATGGACAGCGGAGAGACCAGCTCGAGCTCGGCCACCGCGTGCAGCTCGGATACGGTGGCGGCACCGCAGGAGGACATGGACGCGCGCATCTTGGACAGGGTGGGGGCCAGGTTGTCGGCCAGCGTGCCCGCGTAGTCAACGAAGCCTTCGACGCCTTCGACGAACTTGCCCTGGTGGTAGCGCTGGCTGCGCCACTCTTGGGCCTTGGCGGAGCCTTCACCCCAGTAGGGCTTCATGACCCTACCGTTGATGCGGACCTTGTCGGGAGGCGACTCGTCCATGCGAGCAAACCAACGTCCAGCCATGACCACGTCGGCCCCCAGGGCCAGTGCGATGACCATGTCCTTGGAGGTCACGATGCCGCCATCGGCGATGACGGGGAGGTAGCGGCCGGTCTCGGCGAGATAGTCGTCGCGAGCCGAGACGACGTCCATGACCGCCGTGGCCAAGCCGCGGCCGGTGCCTTTCTGTTCCTGGGTGATGCAGATGGAGCCGCCACCCATGCCCACCTTCACGGCGTTGGCACCAGCATCAGCCAGGTAGCGGAAGCCCGCGCCGGTGATGACGTTGCCGGCGATGATGGGCAAGGCTGGGTAGTGGGCCACCATCCACTGGATGGCGTCGCGCTGGTAGACCGAGAAGCCGTCGGAGGAGTCGACGGCCACCGCGTCCACCCCCGCCTGGACCAAGACCGGCACACGCTGCTGGTGATCGTGGGTGTTGACCGCGGCCACGGAGAGGAGCCGCTTCTGCTGGTCTACGACCTGCAGCGGATGGTGCCGCTGGTCCCGGATGTCTTTCTTGAACACCAGGTACTGCAGCCGGTCGTCTCCATCGACCACGGGTAGGCCGCTGTGGTGACTCTCGAGCAGCAGGTCGTTGGCTTGGGAGAGGCTGGTGACGTTCACCCCGACGTCCAGGTTGGCGCGGGGCACCATGCGCTGTGAGACGAGCTGATCGGCATGCCGCTCGACCGAGTAGTCGTTGCGCGTGATCAACCCCAGCAGCCTGCCTTCGCCGTCGACCACCGGAAAGGTGGAAAAACCCGTGGCATTGGATCGCCGATGCAGATCGGCGATGGTGGCGTCGGGACTGACGGTGCGGGGCTTGACGAAGCCCGCCTTGAAGTTCTTGACCTGGGAGACCATCTCGGCCTGGGAGTCGATCGACTGCGAGCAGAAGATGAACGCCGCACCACCCTCGCGTGCGAGGGCGATGCCCATCTGGTGACCGGAGACAGACTGCATGGCGGCCGACACCAAGGGGATCTCGAGCTCGAGATGATCGGTGGTGCCGGGGCGCTCTGCCAGCCGGGTCTTCAGGTTGATGGCGTCCATCGCGCAGGCTCGGGTCGTGAGCCCAGGCAGCAGCCGAAACTCCGACAGCGTCCGCGAAGGTTCCAGGGAAACGCGCTTGGCCATGGGGCGCTCCTGGGGGTGTCTCGGTGGCGCCCAGTCTATGCCGCTCTCGCCGCTGGATCCACGGATTTCGAGGACGTTTTCTGTCCGCTAGAATACGAGCGCACGAAGGGGGAAACTCGTTATGTGCTGACAGCTGGGCGTGGGTTACCGTGGGACACGACCTGCCGGCAGCAACCTGTGCTCGTTCGCGGCATATGTAGCTGAATATTGGCGAAACCGATGCGATGGTGCAGAGCGTACGTGGCGGATTCCGCGATGGCCTCTCGCCGCCGATGTACATCGCGACCCCGTCCGGGGCCCGAGACGGTCAGTTTTCGGCCGAAAAAGACCATGTCTGACGCGGC
>CAZVHW010000183.1:0-1288 GCA_964626835.1 uncultured Enterobacterales bacterium | reverse complement strand
CGCTAGATCCCCACACCCACCAGCATCGCCACCAGAGCCGCACCGGCCGCTGCCGCCAAGGGCACCATGACGTTGTCGTCTACGCGCTTGGCCACGGCTTCGGCCAGGGTACCCAGGAGGGCCCCACCAGCGACCACGGCGACGCAGGCACCCAGGCTCAAGGCGGGGAAGAAGGCCAGGAGCAGGCCCAGGCTGACGGCACCGCTCACCCCGAGGAAGGCCAAGCTGCCTTCGAGGGAGCGACCGTGCAGCAGCTTGGTGCGGCCCCAGCGCCGGCCCACCAGGGCCGCGGAGGGATCGCCAAAGCCGAGCACCGCCAGGGCAACGGTGGCCACCAGGGGGGAGCCGATGAGCGCGAGCGCCAGCAACGAGGTGGAGAAACAGGTGGCTGAGTTGATGCGGTAGCGCTCGTGGGGATGGGCGCACATGCCGAACAGCCACCAGGTGAAGCGGTCCATGAAGACGAAGTAGCGCCGGCTGGTCTCGAAGGTCCACGCGACGGCGAAGATGAAGCCGGCGATGCCCAACACGACGTTTGGGTGGTTGGGCATGAGCGCCAACACCACGGCGATGCCGACCGCAGCCGAGCTGACATGGAGCGCGTTGCGCCCGTAGTTGGTGGGGCGCAGGTGGGGCAGGTGGATGGCGTAGTTGCGAAGATCGTTGGCGAGGGTTTCGTAGGCGCCCTGCAGCTGGGCGCGGAAGGCCATCCACTCAGCCTCGAGGTCGGCTGAACCCAGAGTGTTGGCTGGGACCTTTTCTTCGATGATCGCGGCGATGCGGGCCCAGGAATCGCGCAGGGTGCGCAGCCTGGCGTCGGCGTGGGCTCGGGCGAAGATGTCGGTGGTGGAAGGAAGCTCGAGCAGTTCGTCGATGCGGGTGGACAGCTCGTCGAGCTTCGCCAGGAAGGTCTCGCCCAACCCGTCCCGCCAGTGGGATGGGTCGAGCTCCCGCAGGATCTCGAGGATCTCCAGGGCCAGGTCGCGACTGTCGAGGGCCAGGGCGGCGGTGGTCATGGGCACGCGGGGAGCAGGGGGAGGGGACCTACGGGCGCGAAGTAACCGACCGGTGGGTCAGATGCAGCGCCTTTTCTCGTCGGGGACGGGGTTCTGGCGATAGAGGCCAAGGACACGCGGGCGCGAAAGCGGCTGTGGTGCGGGGGCTGGCGACGGCCGGCGTGAGGGCGGCTTGGTCCAGCGGTGTGGCGAGTGTGTGGGGCGGAACCCGGCACCCTCGCGCTTGGTAGGCACCTGCGCCCGCTGGAGGGCGCCACCGCGGGCGGAACCCG
>CAZVHW010000182.1:6833-12349 GCA_964626835.1 uncultured Enterobacterales bacterium | reverse complement strand
GGGCTCGGGGGCTCGGGGCTCGGGGGCTCGGGGCTCGGGGGCTCGGGGCTCGGGGGCTCGTGGCTCGGGGGCGCGGGTTCGGGTTTGGGTTCGGGGAGCGTGATCCCCAGGCTCTCTGCTGCTGGGCCCAGGATGCCTCGGTCCCGCCACTGGGTGCGGTCGATGTCCAGCAGGCGGATGTCCTCGCCGTTCCAGTTGAACTCGGCGTAGGCGAGGACGGCACCGTCGGGGTGGACGTCGGGCTGGAAGGCGCCGCCGAGGACGTTGGTGACCTGCCAGAGCCGAGCCGTGCCCATGTCGAGTGCGTAGATGTTCGAGATGCCGCTGCGGTCGGAGACGAAGAAGAGGGTGCGGCCGTCGGGATGCCAGGCGGGCTCGCGGTCTATCGCCATGTCGTCGGTGAGCTGGGCCCAGGGGATGCCGTCGGTGGTGTAGAGCCAGAGGTCGCGCTGGCCGCCTTGCCAGACCGAGAGCGCGACGGACGTGCCGCCGGGGGCATAGCGAGGGGTGGACAGCTGGGTGTGGTCTTGGTGGTCGGTGAGAGGCGTAAACAGGCCACCGACCGTGAAGCGGGCCAGGTTGTTGTTCTGGGCCTCGTTGGTGACGGCCAGCAGGTCGCGGCCATCGGGCGAGAACTCGGGGTCGCGGGCGCGTGCCCGCTCGGTGAGCTGGGAGATGCTGTCGGCTTCGATGTCGTAGAGGTAGATGTCCTCGAAGGTGTAGTAGATGTCGTAGGCGTGGGCGCTCGAGAACGCGAAGGCCTGGCTGTCGGCGCGCCATGCGAAGGAGTGGGGGGAGGTCTCGCTGTAGACCGCCTCGGCTTCCTCTCCTGCGGCGTTCGCCAGCCAGATGTCGGGCCCGCTGCCGCGGCTGTTGCAGGCCCAGACCAGTTGCTGGCCGTCGGGGGAGAAGCGTGGACCAGAGCAGGCGGCATCGCCATCGCTGATCAGGCGACCTTCGGTGACCCCCTCGGCCTCGATGCGGGCCTGTACGTCAGCGTAGCGCTGCTCGACTTCCGCCTTCCACTCTTTGTACATCGCGCGGAACGACGCGCCGAAGACCTTTCTGGCGGGGAGCCAGTAGGGGACGACCCAGCGACCATAGGTGTGGATCCACTCGCGCCACTTGTCGTGACCGCGTGTCTCGGCGATGAACTGGACGAAGTCCTGGCCGAAGAGGTAGCGAAGGTTGCCGTAGGGCGGGTCGGACTGGAAACCCTCGAGGTTGCCAAGCGGGGGGAAGTGCCCCTCGAGGGTGGTCATGCGCTTGATCATGTCGGCTTGGGACGCCCGACCGCGGCCTCCAGCCGTCAGCTCGGTCTCGGTCCAGGTGGCCATGCCCTCGGTGATCCATCCTGGAGAGATCATGTTGACGCTGACGATACGCCCCAGGACCATGCGCAGGGCCCTGGGAAGGCCTTCGACGGTGTCCAGATGCAGGATGTGCGTCAGCTCGTGGGTGAGGATGCTCCGGTTCCAGTCGTCGTAGTAGTTCAGTGTGCTGGAGTCGGTGGGGGCGGTGACGAAGATGACGATGGTGTTGACGGGCAGCGGCGTGGCGTAGCCGTTTGCGCTGTCGGTCCAGTCCACGAGCACGAGCTCGACCCGCCGTCGAGGATCGGTACCGTATCGGGCGCTGACCACGTCGTACACCCCATCGCAGAGCTGGCCCATTTCCTCGGCAAGGGGCTCGAGGCCATCGTGGAAGGTGACGTTGAAGTGGTCGGTCTGCAGGGTGCGCCACTGCAGATCCGGGTCGTAGCTGGCCGCGGCGGCCGAAGGCACGAGGTCGGCAGCTGGGATGGGGGCCAAAGCCAAGACGGCCAAGGCCGTGAGGACGGCCATGGGGCGCTGCACGCACCGCAGGCTTCGCCGTGAGGGTCGTAGACGTCGATCGGTATGCGTGATCAAGGCCGGCCTTTCTCCGAAGCTCCCATCATGCCCTATCCGCAGCGCTGTCGCCGCGGTCCTTCCTCTATCCCGCATCCGCCAGGGCCACCGCATTCGCCCGGAAATGCAAAAATCTCGGTGACATGTCGACTGCAAGTGGTGGTGGCTCCAGACGGCGAGTATCATTTGCTCGCCTTTCCTCGGCTGCCGCCACGGCTCGACACCCGGAACATGGTTCACGGTGGCCCCAGACCTGACACCCTACGACGGGAGTGAACTTGAGAAACCTCTATTCGACGATCACCCTCCTCCTGGCGACCGGCTTGCTGTCCGGTTGCTCCGGAAACAAGAACGAAGACACCGGCGCATCCGATCTCGACGGCGACGGGCTCACCGCGGCCGAGGAGGCCGAATTGGGCACCGATCCGACTGAAGCCGACTCCGATGGCGACGGCCTGGACGATGGTGTCGAGGTAGACGACCACGGCACCGACCCGCTGGTCGACGACACCGACGGCGACGGCTACCTCGATGGCGAAGAGGTCGATGGTGGCACCAACCCTTCCTACGAGTACAGCCACCTCTACGCTGGTGACTACAACGTCGGCTACTGTGCCGATGGCGTGGCGACCGCCACCGGGCCCACGGGTGCCGGTGTCTACAACTACGGTGGATCGAGCTACAACTGGGACTACTACCAGCCTGGCGACGTCATGGAGAACTTCTCCTTGCTCGACCAATACGGCGAGTACGTGGACCTGTACTCGTTCTGCGGCCAGCACGTCACCATCACCAACGGGGCGTTCTGGTGACCCTCCTGTGACGCAGAGGCCAGTTCGGCCCAAAGCCTGCAAGACACCTACGCCGACCAGGGTTTCCAGCTGCTCACGCTGTGGTCCCAGGACAACCAAGGCAACGCCCCTGATCAGTCCGACCTCGAGTACATGGCCAGCAACAAGGGCTTCACCTCGGTGCCCGCACTTGGCTTCACCAGCTCGGACAACAGCTTCCCCGACGGGCTGGCCTACCAGCTCGAGGCGGACATGTACATTCCGACCATGTACCACGTCGCTCCGGACATGACGGTGTTGGCCGCCGACTCGGGAAACACCAACCCCAGCTCCTACCTCGGCGAGTAGCCCTCGCCGCTCGGCGCCTCGCCGGAGTCGCTCTCGAGCGGCTCCGGTTTCGAACCTGGAGAGCACCATGCGCGCGTTGCGACTTCCCATCCTGTTCGTTCTCGGCGGTGGCTTGCTCGTTGCCTGTGGTCAAAAGGACGACAGCGGGCCCAACCCGGATGGTGATTCGGACACCGACACCGACACCGACACCGACACCGACACCGACGCCGACGCCGACGCCGATTCCGACGCCGACACCGACACCAACCCCCAAGGTGACGACGACGGCGATGGCCTGAGCAACGGCGAAGAGGCGACCTACGGCACCGACCCCGCCGACCCCGACAGCGATGGCGACGGGTACGACGATGGCAGCGAGGTGCTCGATGGCACCAATCCCCTCTACGAGTACAGCCACACCTACGCGGGTGGGTACAACGTGGGGTACTGCGCGGACGGCACGGCCACGCCGACATCCCCCTCCGGCCAGGGCATGTACAACTACGGCGGCCACACCTACCGCTGGGACTACTACGACGTGGGTGACGTGGTCCCCAACTTCACCCTCACCGATCAGCACGGCGAGCAGGTGGACCTCTACTCGTTCTGCGGTCAGCACGTCTCCCTTGTGTTCGGTGCCTTCTGGTGAAGCGGCTGTCAGTCCGAGGCCAGGTCGGCCCAGAACACCCAAGACCGCTACGCAGACCAGGGATTTCAGTACATCGACGTGCTCAGCGAGAACAACAGCGGACAGCCGCCGTCCCAGCAGAACCTGCAGCAGTGGGAGCAGCAGTACGGCATGTCCAGCATTCCGGTCCTCGGTCTCACCAGCCAGGACACGGACGAGTGGAGCGACCTCGCCTACATCTACGAGGCCGATCTCTACATTCCCACCATGTACCATCTCGGTCCCGACATGACGGTCCTTGGCGCAGACACGGGTAGCTCGGATCCCGGGCGCTACTTCTAGGGCGTCCGCCCAGGGTCGGCCTTTGTACATGGCAGCCCGTGTTCGTTGGACCCTGCTCCTCCTGGCGTCGTCCGTCCTGGGCGCCGGCTGCGAGTCATACCGGGCCAGCTTCCACAACGGCCGGGGGCTCGAGCACTACCGCGCCGGCCACGCCGAAGCAGCGGCGGCGTCCTTCCGTCAGGCTCTGGCCGTCTACCCGGACCTCGCCGAGGCCCACAGCAACCTCGGCTTGGCGTACGAGGACCTGGGCATGAGCGAGGAGGCCGTCGCCTCCTACCGCGCTGCTCTGCGGATCGATCCATCCCTGGCGGTGGCCCACTACAACCTCGCGGCGGTCTATGACCAGATGGGCAAGATCCCCCAGGCCATCAAGGAGTACAGCAACGCGGTCGAGCACGATCCGGACGACGCCGACGCCCGCGTGCGCTTGGCCGCGCTGTTGGTGGAGGATCGTCAGGCCAGGCGTGCCCTGCCCCACGCTCGCGTCGGTGCGGACCAGGCACCCTGGCGGGCTGACGCCTGGACCGCACTGGGGTTGGCGCTCGTGCAGCTCGATCGCCCCTCCGATGCGGTCTCACCGTTCGCCCATGCCCTCGATTTGGCACCCGACGATCGCCAGGTAGCCCTTCACCTCGGCACCGCCTGCCTAGCTGCGGGCGACCTCGGTGCGGCCGAGATCCACCTCCGGGCGCTGTCCCGCCGAGAGCCCACGTTCGCCGAAGCCCACAACAACCTGGGCGTAGTGCTCCACCGACGCAGGGACTTCGCGGGGGCCATCGGGGTGCTGGAGCAGGCCTTGGCGCTGCGTCCCCACTACGTGGACGCGTCGGTGAACCTGGGCAACGTCTACCGCGACATGGGGCTGTGGGATCTGGCCAGCAATCACTACCAGCGGGCACGGGAGCAGGATCCCTCTTCGGCGGGGGCGTGGCGAGGCCTGGCCCAGGTCTTCAGTGTCCAGGGCCACGAAGACCTCACGGCCTACGCCCTGCGCGAAGCCCTTCGCTGGCGCCCGGACGATCCCGAGGTGCTGGCCGGGTTGGCCCTTCTCTACGCCGCCGGCGCCGAGCCCGATGCCACGCCCATGGATCCCGACGCCAAGACGGCCCACCGCGAAGCTCGCGCCCAGCGTGCACGGGAAGCCGTGGTCTTCGCCCGCATGGCCGTGGAGCTGGCCGAGGAAGACCAGCGCGCCACCTACATGGCCAACCTCGCCGAGGTCCAGGTCCAGGACGGGGACGTCCAGGGTGCGGTGGCCACCTTGCGTCGGGCCCTGGCGGACTACCCCGACAACACGCTTCTTCGTGTCCGGCTCGAAGAGCTGCTTGCGGAGTGAGATCTCCGAGTTCTCGTAAAAGGGGCGACCAGAGAGCAACGAATCGTGGATCTGGCCCACCTTCGAGGTCAAGATGTTCTCGTCTGGAGGTGACGATGCCGCGCCGTGCAGCCCTACCGCTCACTACGTTCCTGATCGGGCTGGGCTTCCCGACCATCGCCTCCGCCTACGATCTCGGCGAGATCCCGCTGACGGAGTGG
>CAZVHW010000182.1:0-6823 GCA_964626835.1 uncultured Enterobacterales bacterium | reverse complement strand
CCATCGACCCAGGGAGGTACTTGCAGCGGGTGCCCGTGCAGGGCCCCCTCGAGATCTCGTTCCTGGACCGGCTCGAGCCCGTCGCCAGCGATCGGGCCGAGGCCGACCGTGGCCGTGTCTTGGTGCTGGTCGACAGTGGCCTGGTGGACGATCTCTCGGCTTCCCTGGACACTTTCATCGAAGACCTGGCCCTGGACGGCCGCTCCGTGCTGCTCGAGGAAGCCAGCGGGGGTACCGCCGCGGAACTCAAGGAGCACCTGGCCGAACTCTACGGCGAGGACCAGGGCCTCGAGGGCGCCATCCTCGTCGGAGACCTGCCTATCGAGTGGTTCGAGTTCTTCAACGACTATGGATCCTACGGCTACGCCGTTTTCCCGTGTGACCTCGCGCTGACAGACCTGGACGGCAGCTGGGGAGATTTCGACGGCAACGGCATCTTCGACTCCCATGACGCGAGCGGTGACGCCGACACCGCCCCCGAGATCTGGCTCGGTCGCATGATGGTCACCGCGTCCATGGGTGACGAGGTCCAGGTGCTCGATGGCTACTTCGAGCGCAACCACGCCTACCGCCGTGGCGAGATCCTCCCTCAGCGCAGCTCGCTGGTCTACGTGGACGACGACTGGGAGTGGTGGGCGGGCGAGTATGCCGACGCGATCGAGCTGGGTTTCTCCAACATCACCGAGGAGTCCGAGGTCAACACGACACGCAAGGACGACTACCTCCCCAGGCTCGAGCAGGACTACGACAACATCGCCGTGTTCGTACACTCAGGACCCGCGGAGCACTACTTCGTCTACCGCGGCAACTACGACATCATGGGCTGGTCCGAGGTGCCTGAGCAGAGCACCGCGCTGTTCTACGACCTGTTCGCATGCTCCAACGCGAACTTCGCCGAGGCCCTCAACATGGCGGCCATCTACGCCCTGAACACCGAGTACGGCCTGCTCTCCCTGGGTTCGACCAAGACCGGATCGATGCTCGAGCGCCCCTACTACTACGGGCGGTTGGGAGACTTCGACGACTTCGGTACCGCCCTGCGCGGGTGGTGGGAAGACGTGCAGCCCTACGACCAGCAGCAGCGCAACAACTGGTACTACGGCATGACCCAGATCGGCGATCCCACCCTGCGGGTGGGCTACCCCACGGTCGAACTGGACGTGAACGAGATCGTCATCGACGAAGCCACCGCGGACACCGTCGAGGTGGAGATCAACCTGAGCAATGTCGGGTTCGACGGCTACTATTGGACCCTCGAGCTCGAGGGGGGCTCCCTGGACGACCAGCCATGGATCGGGGCCTCCGAGACGGATGGCCAGGTGCTCGGACTGGACGACACGCTCTTTCTCACGCTCGACCCGGAGCTCGCGGTTGGCGCGGATCCGAGCCAGACCCTACTCGTTCGGGCTCCTGGGGCCACGAACAATCCGGTCGCCATTCCCCTCGACATCGTGCAGTGGGGCGGTGCCGAGCTCTGTGTCGGCCCCAGTACGGTCCAGATCGAGCTCGTTAGCACCAGCGAGGATGGCGTCGCCAGCGTCGAGGTGAGCAATTGTAGTCCCGGCGCGCTGGCCTGGTCCGCAAGCACCGACGTGGGTTGGCTCGCGCTGGACCGCTCGGAAGGTGACGGCTCCCAGGGGCTCGAGACGGTGTGGTTGGGCGTCCAGGCCGACTCCCTCGATCCGGGTCAGACCTACACCGCCACGGTGTCTTTCGAGTCCCTCGGTGCGTCCAACAGCCCGGTCAGCGTGGACGTGGAGCTCAGCTTCGCCGAGGGCGTGGCGGGCCCTTCCTGCGGCTGTGCCAGCCAGACTGCGCCCAGCCGCTTGGCCTGGCTGCCCGCGCTGCTGTTCCTGGGGCTCGTCGGTCGCCGCCGCCTCTAGAAAAAGTAGTGCAGCCCCAACCCAGGGGCCGCCGCGAAGGTGGTCATGCCGCTTGTGGTTCCCAGGTCGATGGACACACCGAAGTCGGCGGAGAAGCCCAGGTTTTCGAGGCCGAAGAGGAAGAACTGCACGGAAAAACCGGGCTGAACCAGCAGGCCCATGTCGCTGCCTGACGAGACCCAGCCCACCCCTGCCGCTGCGTACATGTTCATGTTGTCTTCGGCCACCAGGCCATAGAGCAAGCGGGCACCTGCGGTGATGCTTTGGCCCGTTTCGTCGACGCTGGCGGTGGAGCTGTCATCGCCGGTCAGTGCGAACCCAGCCATGACCTCGAGCTGCAGGTTGATGACCTGGTCGGGCATGGGGAGCCCGTAGCGCGCAGACAGGGTGGGAATGGTGCCGAGCTGGTTGGTGAAGCCGACGCCGAAGCGGTTGCGGAGGTCCTTGGCGTGGGCGGCAGGCGCAGCCAGCGCGATGACGGCAGCCAGGGTCAGACCGGGGAGGAGGGCGCGCATTGTGGATCTTCCGGGAGCGGGGATGGCTGACGGAGAGCAGGGGGAGGGGAGGGGAGGGGGGAGGGGGGTCGCGGGGAAGCTCGCCTTCCGGTTCCTAACATCCGCGAGCGAGGACGCTATTCCTCGGTCTTCGTGCGCGCGCGCCTTCGCTCTCTGGCCTTTGGTGCGTGGCCGTGGACCAACAGTGCGGGGCAGGAGTGCGTGGCACCGTCCACGGTGAGCGTAGCCCTCCCACGCTCGTGGGCGCGGAGGGGCCAGCCCGCGACGAGGCGTGCCAGCAAGCGCTCGACGGGGAGCAGGTGGTCCCACGGTGCTCGCACGACGTTTCTTTGGCCCAGGCGGATCGTCGCCGTGACCGGGAGGTCCGGCTCGAGGGTGAGCTTCAGCTCTCGTCCTCGCCGTTGAATGTTTGCGGTGCTCCCGGTGCGGACTCCGTCGAGGTCCGCGATCCAAGCCATCGCGGAGTCACCCACGCTCTCGACCACGACGCTCCGATCCGGCGTGATCAGGTACACGGAGCTTCGACTGGGCTCGGCGCCGGGCCAGGTGTCTACGCTCTGGCGCATCAACAACCCGTGCCCCCGCACCAGGCCGCCTTGCTCACCAGCGCGCCATGCACCGTTGACCTCACCGTGGGACACCGGCGCTCCGAGGATCCACTGGCGCTGACCTGGCACCAGTGTGACCGGGGCCACCTCGTCCGCGCGGGCGGTCAGGTGGAGGGTGGCGTCCAGTGCTTCTCGTCCCTCGCGGACGTGGAGCGTCCAGCTGTTCCCCTCCTCCACCAGCCTGTTCTGGACCATGCGGATCGAACCCGCCTCGGCGTCGAAGGACACGGCCTGGGGTGCGGCGGTTCGGTACATCGCCACCGAAGATTCTCGAGTCGGGAGGATGGTCATGGCAAGGTGGGCCTGCCCACGCAGCAGGCCGGTGTTCCCGTGGGAGAGCTGGGCTTCGATGAACATACCGCTTTGGTCCAAGACCACGAGGTTCATCGCCTCGCGCCAGCTGAGGTGGTCTTGGGGAGCATCCGAGCAGCCCATCAGCAGGACGAAGGTGGAGAGGACGAGCCTGAACAGCTGCCTGCGCAGTGACATCAACGGACCCTCCGCGGCTGGAAGACTGGATTCCAAGGCCGGACCGCGTCGACACCCTGCTCGCAGAGCCTGGCCAGGGCGCGGTCTCCGGCGTCGCGGACGGCGGCGCTGTCCACCGCGCGAGCGTCCAGGAGGAAGTCGGGCGGCGACCCCGCGCGGCAGCTGCGGTCCAGCAGGTCTTCTCCTCGGCTGCGATTCCTCAGGGCCATGTCCAAGCTGCGCTCCACGAAGAGGAGGGTGCCCGCCTCGCAGCCTAGGCGCCGCTCGGTGTCTAGTGCCAGGCAGGCTGCGGGGTCCGCGGGAGGATGGTGTAGCCACCAGAAGTACCAGAAGTCGCCCCAGACGCGCTGGGGTTGCGCTGTTCCTGCGGTCTCGAGAGCGCCCCAGTAGGCCGTGGGATCGTCGGCGAGGACGAGCGCTTCGTGGAGGTCATGGGGCCCACGGGCGATGGCCTGCAGTTCCCTTGTCCAGGCGTGGTACTGGCACTCCGCTTGGTAGGGACCGGCGCGACCGCAGGCTCGAAGGGCGCCCCAGCGATCTCCGGTCCCGGCCCTGTGTTCCGCCAGGAGGAACCAGCAGTCCGCCCCTAGCGTGTTCTCCGCGACGGCGTCGCAGACCTCGGCCCCCAGGTCGGCGCGGCTCCTCGCGAGCTCCAGCAGGCAGGCGTCGCGCTCGCTCGGCGGCTCGATCCGCTCGCAGAGCGCCTGGGCTTCACGGGCGTCGAGCCCGGCTTGCTGCGCCTTGACGAAGAGCTCGCGGTGCGTGGCGCCGGAGCCGCTGCAGGCTGGTTGCAACAACAAGAAGCAGAGCGTCGACCTCACTGCCGCGCTCCGGGGCAGAGGTCAATCCGCTCTCGAGCCATGCGCAGGGCGTCCAATTCCTCGTCGGGGGCGTGGGCGAGCAGGGCGGGCGTCGCGCCGCCGTCGCAGGGGTACAGGCCCTGATCTCGCGCCTGGTTGAGGCGGTCGTCGTACAGGGCCTGCCCCGTCCTCCAGCAGGCCTCGGCAACGGCGGGTTCGAGGGCGTGACATACGCTCCGGTCGAGGGTTGCCTGCTGCCCCAGCACCCAACGAAACCAGCTGGACCAAGCACGCGGATCGTCTTGGGCCAGGCCCATCGCTCGCGCTTCCTCGGCCAACCTGGCGAGCAAGGCTGCGTCCGACGGGCTGGCGTCCTTGGGTACCCAGGAGGCGAGGCCGGAGGACAGCAAGTGCAAGCGGCAGTCGTCCGCGAAGCCGCCTGCCTTGGCGCAGGCCTCTGGGGCTCGGCGGCGCTCGCCTACCTGGAATGCACATTCGTCCCGAATCCAGACGGGCGCGAGACCTGCACAGCGGGTCAGCAGCTCCTCGGTGGTCTCGGCCGCGTCTGCGGCCAAGGCCTCCACCACGACGAGGCGGCAGTCACCCTCGAGCTCCGGATCCCTGATGGTCGTGCAGCGGTCCCAGGCGGCGACGGGGTCGTCCTCGGCCAGCTCCAATGCGGCGCGGTAGGTCCCGCGGGGATCTGGGGTCGTAGCCACGCGTCCGCAGCTTGCCCAGAGCCCCAGCGACAAGCCCATCAGCGCCGTCCGGGCGGTGTTCATCCGACGACCTCGACCTCGTCTCGGGCCGTGGAGTACAGCAGGTCGCGAAGTGCGTCGACGTGCTCGGGATCGTCATGCCACAGCTCGATTAGCTGTGCACACAGGTCACGGGCGCGGCGGAAGGCCCCCACGAGGTCTCCCGTGACGTCGATTCCGCTGTCCAGCCCTGCGGCGATGTCGGACAGTGATGCACCCCGAGCCCACTGTCGCCCCAGGGGGATCAGCTCTGGGCAGAAGTCCACTTCGATATCGGTGATGCGCTCTGCTTCCCGCACGTTGCGTCCAAAACGGACGGCAGCGACGTCTCGCGCTAGCTGCTGCAGCGAACGATCGAGGGGCAGGAGCAGATTGGTGCCTCGGCGTAGGCGCTGCACGAGGCCGCACAGCAGCCCGAAGAGCGTGTCGGGGGCGAGCCCCTCGAGCAGCCCCTCCAGCCAGAGCTCCGTGACGAAGATCTCCGACATCTGGACGTGCAGGAGTGCGGTGGCGCCGGCATTGAAGGTCAGGTCTTCCCCCAGGTAGCCGATGGTCTGCAGGAACGAGATGCGGCGCTGGAGGTCGTGCCAGCAGCGCTCGCGACCTTCCAGCGCCTTGTCCCGCAGCCGGGCGAGCTTCTTGGCCCGCTTACGAAGCGGCGAAGGCAGTCGGTGGGCAGGAGGCAAGGGGGTGTCTGGATCCGAGGCCTCGCCCCAGTCTCGCCTGAGGGAGGCCTCGAGGCGGCGGCACTCCGCCTCTGCGTCCCGTGCCGCTCCGGCTTGTTGCCACGCCAGGAACGAGGACTGGACCAGGGTGCGGATGCGCTCCAGGGGGTGGCGCCGAAGCAGGTGGGCCACCGAGTGGAAGGAGAGGTTGAAGCTCGAACGCACACGTTCGGGCGCCCCCGAGCGGTAGGCGCCCAGTTGCCCTCGCACCTGGCCGTACTCCCAAGGATCCATGCGCACCACGACGTGACCGAGCTCGTCCATTCCCCGGCGACCGGCGCGGCCGGCCATCTGCATGAACTCCCGCACCGTGAGGGGATTGACCGCACGGCCGTCGTACTTGGCGAGGCCATCGAAGACCACCGTGCGGGCGGGCATGTTCACGCCCAATGCGAAGGTGGAAGTGCAGTACAGCACACGGATGAGCTTGCGTTCGTACAGGCGCTCCACCAGGGTCTTGAGCTGTACGTGCAGGCCCGCGTGGTGGAAGCCCACGCCCTGCTCGTACATCTGCCGCAGTCGGGGCTCGAGCACGTCGAGGCCCCACGCGTCTTCGAAGTGGTCCAGCTCCCGTTGGCAACGTCGCCACTCCTCGTAGGAGAGCAACCGTGGCCTGCGTCGCGCCAAGAGGGTGGCGAAGAGCTCGGTGAAGCGGCGGTTGAAGACGAAGTAGAGGTAGGGCGTGAAGTCGCGGTGGATCTCGCGGAAGACGTCGGCGTGGCGGGTCGGAGGCTGATCGCGCTCGCCGCCCCGGGCGTCGCGCCTGTCACGGCGGCCGCCCCGATTGCTCCGTGACGGTCCGCCACGTCCGCGGCCTCGCTGTCCTCGGCGTTTCCCACCGCCCTGGTGGCGACCGGCCTGTCGCTCGGTCTTCCTGCGTCGTTTCCAGTGCTCGAAGGCCTGGTCGTAGGATGCAGGATCCTGCAAGCCTCCTTGGCGGTCGAACAGGTGTAGCTCGAGGGGCACCGCGCGGGTTTCCTCCCTGACGACGGCCACCGGCTGACCCCGGACATCGCCGAGCCAGGCCGCGAAGTCTTCGAGGTTG
>CAZVHW010000181.1:5898-12486 GCA_964626835.1 uncultured Enterobacterales bacterium | reverse complement strand
GACTTGACCCTCCCTGCGAGACACTGCCCCCCGCACCACGCTCCACGTACCACCCTCGCGGTCACCATCTCCAGATACACCACGGTCCCCGCCCCGGAGCACCGCGGCGGTCAGGCCGGCACCAACCTCACCATGAGTGGTGGGAAGAGCAGCGGCGGGTGCTGGAAGCGGAGGAGAGCAGCGGGACGCTGGTGGTGCGAGCGGCCGCCAACGCTGCTCGTGACGGTGGCGAGCAAGCGGGTCGTGCTGCCCTGGAGCGCCGCGGCGGTCAGGGTAGGTGAGATCCCGCCTCCCCGAATCAGCGCGACTCCCAAGGTGACACCAACCTCACCAACGCTGCCCCACCACCACGGCCCACCCGTCCGCACCCAACCCCACCTCAACGCCGCCGCCCCCTGGCCTTCCGAGCAAACCTCTTGCTCCCCTCCCCTCCCCGCTCCACGACCCGGTACCCCATCCCCTCCACCAGCTCTTCGAGTTCGCCTCGCTCCACTCCCAGCAGGCCACAAAGTTCCGTTGGCGCCTCGAACGGCCCCCCACGGTCTCGCTTGCGAAGCTCGAACGCCAGGTGCTCCAGCAGGTCCACGCGGGCCAGCCAGGGGCCAACACAGGCGTACCCTAGCACGCGCTCCAACCCCACCGACAACTCCTTGGGCCGCCGCACGCAAGGCTCCCCAGCCCACTGGAGCTCACCCAAGGGCAACTCCGCTCGGTGTACAGCCCATAGCACCGCCCTGAGGCGCAACCAACGCGGCTCGAGCATGGATGGTACGAAGACGTGCTCGGTGCCCACGCGCACGTCGAGCCGGGCGAGCAGGCGACGTTCGTGTCGTGACAAGCCGTCCAGCGATGAGCGAAGTCGAGCGGTGGGCACCACGCCCATGGCTCGCTCGAGGGCGTAGACCACCGCACGCCCGGAGTCCCCCAGCTTGGTCGCCGGCCTTCGCCGAAGAGGCGCCAGGAGCACGTCCGCCAGTTCACGCCCCCAGGCATCGAGCCGGCGGTGGACCCGGGCGCGCTGGGGACCCGTGACGAGCTCGATCTGCAACACCTTCACCCGCGGAGAGAGGACATCCGGGCCCGCGCTCAGCCTGGCCAGGCGGGCACCATCCCAGCAGAGCATCCCTTCTGGGTCCACTTCGAAGTCTTGGAAGCCGGCGCCCTCGAGCGCAGCTACACTGTCGGCGATGACGCCCTCGAGTGCTCGGCGCACGGCCTTCCACGCGGTCTGTCCGTGCAGGCCCACCAAGCTGGCGCCTGGGACGAAGCGCAGCCCCTCGAGGTGACCCAGCGCGTGCTCACCCGCGCGGACTTCCCCGCCTTCGTCCACCACGACGGGTGGGAGATCGGCGCCGGTGGCAGGGCGCAACAGCAGCAAGGTCCGTCGGTCCACGAACCGCCTGGCGAGGCGGTCGTGGAGCGCATCGCTCAATCGGTCCTCGATGGCCCGAGCGCGCGCCTGCCAGTGAGGCGCATCGCGCAACCAGACGCCGTGGTAGGCGACGAAAGACCACGTGCGCACGAAGGCGATGCGGGTCATGAGGGCGTCGATGTCCCCCTGTACGCGGTCCAGCCGGCGTAGCCTGATCGCGATCCAGTCGTCGTCCAGCACTCCCCCCGCGCGAACCAACTGGGCGAAGATCTCACCGAGCAGCGCGTAGTGATCCTGGAAGAGCAGCTTGCGATAGTCCGGAATGCGGCAGACATCCCAGAGCAGCCGCACACTCTGCTCTCCCTTGGCGGCTTGGCGGACCTCGTCCTGCCGCAGAAGCGCCTCGAGAGAACGCTCGTCCTCCGCCCCGCGGACTCGCCGCAACCACCGCATGCGCGGCTCCACCGACAGGGTTTCGCGCAATGCCCCGGCCGAGCGGACGTCCAGGTCGTTGTTCCGGTACCACAGATATCGCAGCTCGGGGAAGCGGTGACCCTCGACGGAGGCCACCAGATCGGGATGCAGCGGATCCAGATCTCCGGTGGTGCCGAAGGTTCCGTCGCGTCGGTACCGACCCGCACGGCCAGCCACCTGCGCGACCTCAGCTGCCTCCAGTGCGCGCACCGAGCGCCCGTCGAACTTGTACAGGGCCGACAGCGCCACGTGATCGAGGTCGAGGTTCAATCCCATGCCGATGGCATCCGTGGCCACGAGGTGATTGACCTCGCCCTGCTGGAAGAGCTCCACCTGGGCGTTGCGCGTTCGGGGTGAGAGCGCTCCAAGCACCACGGCCGTGCCACCGTGCCTCGCCTTGAGGCGTTCGGCCAGGGCATACACGTCCGCCGACGAGAACGCCACCACGGCGGTACGAGGCGGAAGGCTGGTGAGCTTACGCGCGCCCGTGTACGAGAGCTTCGAAAACCTAGGATAGGTCTCGAGCACGGCGGTCGGCACCAGCCGCTGCAGCAGCGATGCGATGGTCTCCGCGCCCAGGAACCAGGTCTCGTGCACCCCTCTGGCGTGGAGCAGCCGGTCGGTGAAGACATGGCCGCGCTCCGGATGGGCGGCAAGCTGTACTTCGTCGACAGCCAGGAACGCCACAGGGCGGTCCAGGGGCATGGCTTCGACCGTGCACACCCAGTAGCGCGCCTGCGCCGAGAAACGTTTCTCCTCGCCGGTCACCAAGGCCACCCGGTCGCCGCCCACCCTCTTGGCGACGCGGTCGTAGACCTCGCGAGCGAGCAAGCGCAGGGGCAGGCCGATCATGCCCGTGCGGAACTGGAGCATGCGCTCCACGGCACGGTGGGTCTTGCCCGTGTTGGTCGGCCCCAGGATGGCGGTAATGCCGCCCTGGCCCGGAAGGACCACTACTCTTCGGCTTCCATGGCCTCGCGCAGCGCGGCGTCCTCGGCCTCGCGGATGGCGGCTTCCTGGGCGTCCAGCCTGACCTGCAGAGCGTCAACGACGATGACGCGGTCTCGGTCGGTGGCGTGAAGCAGGCCGTCGCGGACACAGAAGCGTGGGTGCTCGAGGGAGTACTCGCTGATGTCCACGCTGAAGTCCAGCTTGCCAGGTCGCTTGAACTTGAACGCACGGCCGGTATCGGTGACAGCCCAGATACCGCCTTCCTCGTCCAAAGCGAGATCCACGTCCTCGTAGCCCTTGTCGAAGTCGTCCATGTCCCACACGATGCGGTCGCGGAAGCCGTCCTCTTCGTAGCGCACGATGGCGTCGCGATAGACCAACAGGAACTTGCCCTTGTAGACGAGCACGTCGTTGGGGGTGCCTTCATCGATGTCGAAGCGCAGGATCTCCTGGCCGTTGATGTCGAAGGCGATGGCTTCGGGGCCGAAGAAAGCGTACAGCAGCCCCTTGCCGGGCATGTACGCCAGGTGGCCCTCTCCGCCCAGGCCGGGCTCGACTTCCTTGACCGTGTTGAGGTGCCAGCCGATGATCTGGCGGCCTTCGGCGTCGAACAGCTGCACCCGACCCCTGCTGTCCATGATGGCGACGATATCGAACTCTTTCTGTGGGATGAGCTCGATCGCGATGGGGTTGTGGAACTGGCCTGGGCCGTCACCGGGCTCGGAACCCGACACATACCAGGGCCGTCCGCGACCAAACCACGTGTCCGCGATCCCGGGGCCACCGCCCCAGACCATGTCGGGGCGGCCACTCTCTGCAAAACGTTGAACGCGATTGTTGCCCACGTCGGCGACGTAGACGGAGCCGAAGCGATCCACGTCGATGGGGATGGGCTCACCGAAGGACTGCAGTGCACCTTCGGCCCAGCCGGTCGCGCCCCAATAGGGCACGTTGGGATCGGGGCCGCCGATGAGCTCTTGGTAGGCGTAGAAGATCTCCACCAGCTCGGCTAGCCAGGCGACGTCATCGCCGGTGGCGCGGAGCTGGGCCATCTCGAGGGCCGGGATGCTGTTGGCATCCTTGAGCTTGCGAAGGGCGTCGATGGCGTGGTTGTCGGAGTGGATGGCCTGCGCCCGCCGACCGAGTGTTACCCAGCGCTGCACCGGCTCGCGAAGGTAGTGAGCGCCATCTCCCGCCGCATCCATGATCCAGGCCAGCGAGTCGGAGGCACCAAACTCGGCATCACGGTGGGCTTCGTAGTGCTCGTCGAGCTGATCGAGGTAGTCTTGGTGCCCGGTCTTGCCCTCGTCGGACAGCATCCACTCCTCGAGCTCTTGCTGAGCGGCCCCCTTCGACTCGAGATAGTCGAGTGCCACCTCGGCGATGTAGCAATCGGTGAAGACGAAACCCTCGTAGACCTCGTCGATGTCGATGCGCAGGACACGGGCGCTCTGACCGACCGGTACGTCCAGCCGCTTGACCTCGTCGAGGATGCGGATGGGGTTGCCGAGCGGCTCGCCGTCCAAGCTGATGGTGATGGTGTGGGGACGGCTGTACTCTCGGTATGACTTCTTGCCCTCGGAGAGGTTGCCAGGCCAGAGGGAGAGGCTCTGGATGTCGGACGCGGAGCGGAGGTCGATCTCGATCCAGGCGCCCTTGCCCGCACCATCTTGGCCCTCGCCCCAACCGCTCTGTAGCAGGCCGTCGAAGGCCGCATCGGCGGGGTGTTCACCCAGCTCGTCTTCGTGCACGGAGCTGGCCTTCGAGCGCGCAGCCGGAGCGGCCGAAGCCACCGTGGGGAGCTGCATCGCGGCGAGCAGAATGGCGGTGAGAACGGGCAGCCTGGCGAGGCGTGGGGTGCACATCTTGACCTCCGAGGAATCGTCTTCGTACCGTGGCGGTGCCAGCACGGTCAAGTTCCGGACGTGAGGATGCAGTCAGGACCGCTTGCGGGTCCGCAGATCTCAATGTATCGCTGTGACCTGCCAAGTCTTCGGAGCCCCAATGCATGCGCTCGCCCTCTCGCTGCTGGCCCTCTCCAGCGCTGCCTTTGCCGACGACGCCACCACTGCGGCAGACGAGGAAGGCGATGGCAACCAGGGAACTCTGGATTCCCTCGAACCTTCGCTGAACGATCGCGGACCCGTTCCCATCATCAACGGAAACGAAGCCACAGAGGACGACTGGCCCATGGCTGGCGCGATGTTGATGGACGCGACATGGCGGTATGGTGGGCACGACATGAACTTCCGAATGTTCGTGTGCTCGTCGACACTCATCGCCCCCGATGTCGTCCTGCTGGCCGCCCACTGCGTCGACGGTGATTCCTTCACCTACGGCTACGGCTCCCTCGATGACATCGACATCCGCTGGTCCCGCCAAGCCGACTTGAGCGCCCACGACGGCAGCAGCGTGAACGAGTGGCCCACCGACGCCGTGGCCGCCTGGGACTGGCTCTACCACCCCGAATGGAACCTCTGGCAGATGTCCACCGGCATCTCCAACAACAAGGACATCTCCCTGCTCTTCCTGGAAGAAGCCGTCACCGACGTGCCCTTTGCCTACGTGGTCACGGCCGACGAGGCCACCCAGATCGCCGAGGGCAACGAGGTGTTCGTGGTGGGCTGGGGCCAGCAGACCTCTGCCACGAACCCGCCCGCCGGGACCTACGGCTACAAACAGATGGGCGCCTCGACCATCTCCGAGCTGGGTGATTACGAGTTCCAGGTGGGACTGAATACCGAAGACGTGCGCAAGTGCCACGGTGACTCTGGCGGCCCGACGTTCATGGCCATCGACACGGAGACGACAGAGCCCTACCGACTGGTGGGCGTGACCTCCCACGCCTACGACAACAGCGACTGCCGTCGCACAGGCGGGGTGGACACACGTGTCGACGCCTACATCGACTGGATCGACTCGGAGATGCGCTCCCGCTGCGAAGACGGCACTCGCGTCTGGTGCGAGGAACAGGGCCTCCCGGTGGCTCCCCTGCCAGAGCCCATCGACACCGGCGACACCGGCGACACCGGCAGGGGCGGCAAGGGTGTCTGCGGCTGCGCCACCAGCGCCGGAGCGCCATTTGGTGCGGCCCTCGGCCTGCTGGGTGTGCTGGGCATCACCGTGTATCGGCGGGGCTGAAAAGGCAGCTCCGCGAGGTTATCGGAGCGGCATGCAACCGCATCTTTCTCCCCGTGATGTTGGCTGGATCGAGGTCATCGCCGGCTGTATGTACAGCGGCAAGACCGAAGAGCTGATCCGCCGTGTTCGACGCGCACAGTATGCGCGGCAACCCGTGGTGGTGTTCAGCCCTACCATCGACCGCCGCTACAGCCAGGACTGCGTCGATTCCCACTCTGGCCACAGCATCCGCTCCATCAAGGTGGCCCGCTCGGTGGATATTCCCGCGCTGGTGGGCGACGCGATGGTGGTGGGCATCGACGAGGCCCAGTTCTTCGACAACGAGCTCGTACAGGTCGCCAACGAGCTGGCCGACGCCGGCAAGCGAGTGGTGGTTGCAGGACTCGACCTCGACTACCGTGGCCAGCCCTTCGATCCAATCCCTGCGCTGCTGGCAACCGCCGAGTACATCGACAAGATGCTGGCCATCTGCGTGGTCTGCGGCAACCCGGCCGACCGTTCCCAGCGCATCGTCAATCGCGACGCGCGCGTCCTCGTCGGCGAAAAAGATGCCTACGAAGCACGCTGTCGACGCTGCTGGGATCCTGACAACTTCGCCCCCTCTCAGGAACACCTGCCCTTCGCGTTCGGGCGCAACCTGGCGGACGAGC
>CAZVHW010000181.1:0-5888 GCA_964626835.1 uncultured Enterobacterales bacterium | reverse complement strand
CGAGGGCTCGCAGACCGAATAGGGCCACTCAGAGCAGCGACACCCGCCCGTTCTTCCTGTCTCCACGCCAGCGCAGCACGGTTTCCCCGTTGTGGGAGCGGTCGGCGGCCAGCAGGGGGAAGGCAGCGAGCAGGTCCGGGTCGAGGACGTGCCGGGCCCAGGGATTCAGGTACCCCCGCAAGCGCGCAGTCACCGGATCGTCGTCATCCCTCCCCATCCACAGGACACCGCAGAGGTCGGCGAAGACCGGATCGCGGAACAGCGTTGGGGAAACGCCGTCACGGTAGACCAGCTCGATGGCGCTGTCCTTTCCGTCCCGGTAACCCTCCATGCAGCGCGGCTGCCCGTAGAGGAAGTCCCGCATGTAGCCCGGGCTGACGGTCCACGGCTGATCGCTCACGCAGACCAGGAGCAGAGGCGTTCCGGCGTGGGGACCGAGGTGGTAGCTCTCGAGCTCCGTCAGGACCCGGGGCTCGACCGCCTCGAGGCTCACTGGACCCCGAAAAGGACCGATGGTGAAGCAGACCCGTGGCCCATGGCGGCTCGTTCGGCCGGTGATGCCGAACTCGAGGTGAATGCCGCGCTTCTCGTCGATGAAGGTCGCGTAGCGTCCTTCCCACACGCCGCGTTCTACCTCGTCCAGCCAGGTGTCGACCGCCCGACGGATCTCCTCGGTATCGAAGTCGTGGGGCAGCCGGCCGTGGACGACCACGACGATCCGTTGGTTGCTCCCGGCGCGGTTGAGAGCCGTGACCAGCCGGCTCACGGTAGACCGATCGGCCTGGTAGCGACCCTTGTGGATGAACGAAAGCACCCCCACGTTGACGGTCTCGCCAGCCAGGGACTGGGCCTGGAGGTAGGCACCCGGGCGCGCAATGTCGTGAACACGGAGCCTGCCTCGCGCCAATGCCGAGGCGGTGGCGATCTCGGCCCACCCCTGAAAGAAACGTCGATTGTCGAGCGAGGTGAGCATGGGGCGTACGCGATCCGCCAAGGGGGCGGCCACAGAAGACACGAGGCCCTCGAGCGCGCTCCGATACCGCCCTGCCTGCGGGCCGCAGAGCTGGTGCAGAAAGCTGTGATGGGCACCTGGAAGGCGCCGCATGTCCTCCACGAGGCTCTCGGAGAAAAGGCTCATATTCACCCTGGAACGCGCGCCAGCTAACCCATGAGGGCCAGCTGGCAAGCCCAGAGCACCCTCGGGCCGAGCCCGAACTCCCCCCGGGACCCCTGGAATCAGAAGACCTCGGCGTCGAACTCGTCGTCTTCGGAGTCGCTCTCCTGGTAGCCGTAGACCCGGTCGGACTGACTGTCCCAGGTCGCGACGGTCCACAGGTTTCCCTGCTGGCCGGGAGTCACCTCGAAGAACAGCGGCTCCCGGGTGCCTATCCAGAGCTGAACGAGGGCGCGAGACCAGGAGAGCGCGTCGGAGTCGCTGCTCGAGGCGTTGCCGTGGTCGTACACCGAAAAGCGGTAGTCGCCGTTGGCGTACAGCTCTTGGACGGTGATGCTCTCCGGACCGTGGGCATCGTCAGCCGTCAGGTCCATGGTGACCACCCTGTCGTGGATATCGGAAGCGTTGGCAGGGTGGTAGGGCTCGTCCGCCCAGACGTGGAAGCGCTCCCACTGGGACTCCCCGGTGGTCACCGAGGCCCGCGGGCCGGTGACGTGGAGGTTGAGGTCCGCGGGCGTATCGCTCCACACCAACGAAGCTCGGATCTCGTCGGAAGCCAGCGCTTGGGTGATCGTGGCGCGCACTTCCTGCGTGGTGGTGCTGCGCACGAGCAAAGGAAAGCGCGCGGCGGTGAAGCCGCTGGTACCCGGTACTCGCGCCGTGTAGAGACCTGGTTCGATACCACCAACGACGAAGCGACCCAGCAAAGCCCCCTGGCCCGTGGTGACGGTCTTGACCACGGCCTCGCTGTCCGGTGCGTTCCAGCCCTCGCGGAGCTCCAGCTCCAGCTCGAGGGGCGCCTCGACGCCCCCTTGATCATCCATGGCGGGCTCACCGGTCCAAGCATCCACGATGATGCCCTCGGCCTGCCCGTCGCTGGCATCCAGCGCAACCTGCATCGGGGGAAGCTGACGCGTCCAGGTGGACCACAGCTGTGGTGGGTGCGATGGCATGGGGAGGACCTCGCCTTCGTCCAGCTCGACGCTGACCCAGGCCAAGGTGGTGCTGTAGCCCTCACCCTCGATGCGAAGCCGCAGACCGTGGCCCGTGCGCTCGGTGACCAGCACCACGAGGGAGTACCACCCGTCGTCATCCGTCGTCGTCTCGAGGAGGGCGGCCCCCTCGGCCGAGGCCACCGAGACCTCCAGGCCCGCAGCGGGGTCGTCGTGCTCGGTGACCACGCGCCCATAGAGTTGGACGAAGAAACCCTCGGCCCCGTCCAGACCACAGGCGGTCAGGGGAGCGAGGGCAGCCAGGACAGCGAGGGTTCGCTCGAGCATGGGTGTACCTTACCCCAACCGACGACGCCTCAGGAACCCGATCAGGCCCATCGCGGCTAGCCATGAGGACGCGGTACGCTGCGAGCCGTGCTGGGACTGGGAGCAGTGACAACCCCGCCATGGGACGTCGTTCAAGGTGAGAAAACCGGCCCCGCTCTCATCGTCCTGGCCCTCCGCGCCGATGTCGATGGTGGCATCCACGAGCCACTCTCGCAGCTCTGCGGGTTGCATTCTGCCCTTGTCGGCGTGCAGGACCATGGCCGCAACACCCGTGACGTGTGGCGTTGCCGCCGAGGTTCCCCCGAAGAGGGTCTGTCCGTAGGAAGCCGTGCTGACCCCCGATGGAGCAACCAGATGGGGGCGCATCCGGCCATCTTCGGTGGGACCACGGCTGGAGTACCAGGCCACCTCGTCGAAATCGGGCAGGTCGACCGCTCCCACGGAGACACCGTTGATGGTGTCCCCTGGCAGGGTCAGGTTGCGGCTGCCCGTAGCGTCGCTGGAGTCCAATCCGTAGTAGCTGTAGAGGAAGCCCTCGAGGCCAGCCACCGCGTTTCCATTTGCTATCAAGTAAACCCAGGCTCCGTTGCTGCCCGCGTAGCACCCGACCTGCTCGTACGGGTTCTGCGCTCCCTGCTGCACGTCGTATCCGCCCTCGGACGCCTCGTCGTTGCACAGACCGCCTTCTTGATCGTACACCAGCAGGTCCAGATCCACCCCGGCTTCGCCCATGGGCTCGGACCACCGGAAGCTCACCTGGACCCAACCACCCGAGGCGGCCACCCACACCGGGCCCTCACCGGCGATGTCGACCGAGTCGTCCCCCGCGTCCGAGAGGTTCCCGATGCGGTAGCGCTCGTTCTCGTTGCCGGCGGCGGCGACGTAGAGCATGTCGTGGTCGGACACCAGCGCGTCGACGGCTTGGGTATACGGGCTGGTTCCGTCAGCCGGCCAGAGGTTGTCGAAGCCAACCGAACCATTGACGAGGTCCACGTCCGACTCTGCCAAGTCCTCGAGCGCGAGCAGGTACTCGACATCGGTAGAGAACGCGTACAGGGTGAGCTTGGCATCAGGCGCGAGATCGTGCACGACCTCGGCCACGGCGGTGCCGTGTGTGCTGCCTTCGCCGCTCGAGAAGAACACGGTATCGACGCTGGAGGGCAGCTCGCTGCCCAGCATTCCGTCGTAGCCGGAGAAGCCTACGTCCAGGATGGCCACCCGTACACCGCGACCGGAGACACCATCGGCATGCCAATCGGTCCGGAACATGGCGTCATAACCTTCCGTGAACTCGTATCTGGGCCGCGCTCTGTGGGGCTCCCTGGCACGAACGAGAAACGGGCAGCCTTCGAGGCCGGACAGATCCGCGTAGGGAACGAAGAGCTGCACCAAGCCCTCGTGGGCGCCACTCCCAGCCACCCAGGCTTCGGGCCAGACGTCCGGAAGCTCGGCATCGATCCAGTCCAACAGATCATCCGGGTCGGCCCCAGGGCCCAGCTCGACCACCACCTGCATCCCGTCCTCGGGGGGTGGTTCGGATCGCAGCTGCCGCCAGTCGTCCAGATGCGTCGGCCCTCTCTCCCAAGCTTGGCCAGCTTCCCGCAAGGCTGGCGCCAAGCGCGAGCCGGCCCCGGACGGCCCTGCCAGCGACGACGGCACCAGCAGGCCGACGGCGACCAGAATGGCTGCGGGCATGGCGACCTCCGTTCAGAAGGCGGCATCGCGCCGCCTGGGGTTCCAAGTTACCCTCCCGCACCGCATCCGCCGACCCACGAGGTGCCCCATGTCCCGACACCGCGTCGAGATGCGTTTCGGACCGCGGCTGACCCCGCTCCTGAGGAACATCCTCATCGCCTTGGTGACGCTGTACGTCACCCAGCTGGTTCTCGAGAGCTGGCTGAACTTCCCCGTCACCGGGTATTGCGCGTTGCACGCCCCCATGAGCCCCCTGGGCTCCACGGGAATGTTCAGGCCGTGGCAGCCGGTCTCCGCGTTGCTCATCAACACCACCCAGCCAACAAGCGCCTTCTTCGACTGGCTCATGCTGTGGTTCTTCCTGCCTCCAGCCTTGTCGACACTGGGTCGAAAGGAAACGGCCAAGCTGCTGGCGGTGTCGTGGGCCGTGGGCGTCTTGGCCGCCTTCGCGCTCGCATGGATCGGCATCGTCCACGCCAGCAGCGTCTCCGTGGGCATCACGTGCATCACGGTCTGTCTGATCGTGGTCTTCGCCATGTCGAATCCAACGGCGCAGATTCACCTGTTCTTCGTGCTCCCAATCCGCGCGATCTGGATGCTGTACCTGGAGCTCTTCCTGCTCGTGTTGTACTTCCTGGCCTACCGGGACCTCGAAGCGGCGGTCAACCTGGGGGGGTGGACCGCTGCCGTCGGGTGGATGTACGGCGGCGGCAACCTGCGCCAGCTGTACCTCCGACTCAGGCTGCGCTGGCTGCAGCGCGCCAAGCAGCGTCGAACCGGTGGCCGCTTCGAAGTCATCGATGGCGGAAAGGGCCACCGTGGGGGCCACGACGACTGGGTCCACTAGCCGCTCCATGCCAGCTCGACTGGCCTCTTGGTGGCTTGCGCGGGTGTGGCCCGCCGGGCTGCTAGCGGTCACCATCCTCTGCCTGGCCGCGGTGACCATGCCAGGCGTACGGTTCGAGTTCAGCCTCGAGGAGCTGTTTCCCCGCGACTCGGTCCACACAGAGCTCCAGCAGCAGGCCATCGACCGCTACGGCCGCGATGACGGCACCGTCGTGCTCGCCATGGAGGTCCGCACCGAGCCAGGCCCGGGCGCCTTCGATCCCCGCCTGGCGGTGGTGGAGACACTCGCCGCCTCGCTGCCAGGCGTGGTGAGCACGACCTCCCCAGCGTCCTGGCAGACGCTCGCGACGACCGCTCCGGGAGTTGTCGAGCCTCGCGCCCTGATCCCCGAGGACCACGATCCCCTGGCGACGGACCTGCTGGTGGCGTCGGACGGCAGTGCGGGAGCGGTCTTGGTCCGCCTCGACTCGGCGGTCAACCATCACGCGGGCCGCGAGCCCTTGATCTCGGCCCTCGAGGACATCGTGAAGCAGGTGGGTGGGCGCTGGCATCTGGGGGGCGTACCGGTGATCCGGGTGGCGTATGTCCGCGCCATGCAATCCGACCTGCTCAGGCTGCTACCCCTGGCCCTGCTGGTCTCCCTCCTCTTCTTCATCGACGCCCTGCGCGACTGGCGCCACGTGCTGCTCTGCGCGGGCGTACTGGTATTGGGCACCGCACTCACGGGAACCCTGCTGGTCCTCTCGGGTTCCCCGTTCACCATCTTCACCCCTGCCCTGCTGGCGGTGGTGCTCGTCGTGGGCACGAGCGACCTGGTGCACCTGGTCCACCGCTTCGCCGAGCGGTTTCCGAACCCGGGCGCTCGCCCAGCCGAGGGGGTGACCCCCCTCACG
>CAZVHW010000180.1:0-12504 GCA_964626835.1 uncultured Enterobacterales bacterium | reverse complement strand
GCGGGGAGTCCTCGCCGTCGGTGTCGTCCGTGGGAGGTGAGTCCTGGGGCTCGCTGGTATCGCCGCTGTCGCCCGGCTGGCAGTCCTCGTCCTCGGCATCCACGAGCCCGTCACAGTCGTCGTCCAGGTCGTTCTCGCAGTCCTCGGTGGTGCCCATGCCCACGCTGGCGTCCAGGTCGTCACAATCACCCTCGCAGAGACCCCATCCGTCGCCGTCTTCGTCGATGTCACCGGGGTTTTCGCTGCCCGGGGTGCCGTAGTCGCCGCTGCCGGCGCCACCGTAGTCGTAGGCTTCGTCCGCTGGGATGGCGCTCCATACCGCTGGGTCGTCGTTGGCATCGACATCGGTCGCGTCGGGGCAGAGGTAGCTGGAACGACCCGGTTCGCTGCGCCACGGCGTCACGTTGGAGTAGTACACCGCATCCATCACCTCTTCGCCGTATACGATCTGGATGTCGTCGTCGTCGTAGGAACGCAGGGGGAAGAGGTTGTAGGGGTAGACGTAGTCGGGCTCGGGCAGGTTGCCGTTGAGCGCAGCATCGCTCTCCACCGCGAAGAGAAGGTGATCACCCGGCGCCACCACCAGGTCCTCTTCGATGGTGAAGCCGTCGCCGTACTCGTCGCCGATCTCCCATCCCAGGAGGTTGAGATCGATCTCCCCCACGTTCTGGATCTCGAACCACTCACCCAGCGACTGTTCCACGGCGGAGGGCTCGTCCAGAAACTCGGTGATGACCAGCGCCCCCGCCGTGACCCAGTCCTCGTCGGCCACGCCGTCGCAGTCGTTGTCGATCAGATCCTGCACCTCGGGATTCTCGGGGAAACGGTTCGCGTCCCCGTCGTCGTCGTGGCAGCACAGGCTCTCGGGGTTGGGCTCGCCCGGGGTGCCGTAGTCTCCCACTCCCAGGCCACCGTAGTCGTAGTCGGCCTCGAAGGGCGTGGCGCACCACGGCAGGAAGTCGTCGTTCGAGGTGGCGTCCTGGCGGCTGGGATCCAGGAACATCGAGCCACCCTCGGTCACGATCCAGGGATTGGGGTCATAGGACAGCTCATCGATGACCGTCGAGCCCATGCCGATCACCAGGTCGTCGCCGGTGTTGTTCAGGTGCATCGCGTCCCAGTCGAACACCCAGTCCACATCCGGCAGGTTTCCGTTGCGCAGCGGGTCCGGATGGGCGGCGAACAGCCCATACTCACCAGCCTCGAGGAGCACGTGCTCGTCCACCTGCACGCTGCCACTGCTGTCGCTGATGGTCCAACCGAACAGATCCACCGTGCGGGAGGAGGCGTTGTACAGCTCGAACCACTCGCCGTCCTCGTCATCGGTGACAAACGGGTAGGGCATCATCTCGTTGATGACCACGTCTCCCACGGCCACGTAGTCTTCGTCCACCAGGCCGTCGCAGTCGTTGTCCACCCCGTCGTCCTCTTCCGTAGCGAAGGGCCCGACGTCCGGATCGCCCTCGAGGCAGTCGCCGTCGCAGTCGCCAGCACCGTCACCGTCGGTGTCCTCGCACTCGACGTCGAAGAGAATGGCCAGACCGTCGGACAGCGCCTCCTCGGACTCGCAGGCATACTCGAGACCCACCTTCTGGTCCTGCTGGATCCCCACCGTGGCCGAGGCTCCGTTGGCGTACTCGTCGTCGCCATCGATGCTGGCGTACTGGAACAGGATCTGGCTACCGCTCTCGAGCAGGATGGCCTGGAAGGTGTAGAAGCTGCTGCTGCCGTAGTGGGGCACGGCCTCGTACTGGATGACCAGCTGGCGTTCGGGGGCGGTGCCCAGCACCTCCCAAAACACACCTCCCAGCTTGGTCTCCTCTGCGTTCAGATCGTCCCACATGGGCAGGGCCAGGGCGTCATCGCCGTCGCTGTTGTTGTCTGGGAGACAGCCGTTGCGGTTGTTGATGCGGGTGCTCGATCCGAACAACAGGGCGCCATCTCCCACCGTGACTTCGGCGTACGCGGTCCCGTAGAAGTAGAAGTTGAACGGCAGGCTGATGGTGACTTCGCCATCGTCGTCGATCTTCGTGTCGGTCCCCGTGCCCGAGATGTCGGTCCAAGCGTAGGTGGGACCATCGCTTTCTTCGGAGTCGATGTAGGTGTAGCCGAAGCCGTCCGGCCCGCCGGTGGCAGCCATGACGGGGGGAGCAGCGAAGGCCGCGAGCAAGAACGGCAGCGCGCGCGTCACGTTGTTGACCTCCCTACTCATCCGCAGGACCTTGGTTGAGGGCGTAGAGATCGTGGATGTAGGTGAAGTGCCCCAGCAGGTGGGTGCCGGGGGTGAGGGGCCACTCCAGCTCCCAGGCGGTCTGGCGGTCCGGCGTGATCTCCCGGAGGGCGCCGTCGGTGCCGTAGGTGATGAAGGTGTTGCCGTTTTCGAGGCGCCAGGCCTCGCCGCCGTAGCTGGCGTAGTCCATGACCTCGTCGCCGTAGTCCCAGATGACCATCATCGTTTCGCTCTCGGTGTCGACCTGGTACTCGCGAGCGTACTGCACCCCCGACTGCCCCACGGCGTGGGTGGAGGCGATGACGGTGCCATCGGGGGAGTAGTTGGGGTAGTGCTGGTAGTCCACCACCGCAGTGGGCGGTTCCGTGGCCCAGCCGCCGTCGGCCTGGCCGAAGTGCCGCACGACCTCGCCGGTCTCGTAGTCGATCTCGACCACGGTGTCGTTGCTGTACTGGGACCAGAACACGGTGCCCTGGGCCTCGTTGAAGACCACCGAGTTGACCGAGCACTCGCTGCTACTGTACCCCATCTGCTGCGCGTAGTCGTCGCAACACCAGATCTGTCGCTCGGTGCCGTCGGGGTACAGCTCCACCAGGTAGTCGTCGCGACCTTCGGAGTTGTAGAGGATGGAGCCACCGGGGATCTCGTCGAACGAAAACCCCATGGTGAGCAGCTCGAGGTGCTCGCCGTAGCTCATGTCCAGGGTCATGCTGTCGATGATGGGCTCGATGCCCGCACCAAAGACGTAGTGGGTGGTGCCCTCGATCAGGACGTGCGTGCCATCGGCGGAGACCTGGGAGAAGAGGTTCAGGCGGCTGTCGGGCACCTCGTAGTACCAGACGATGCGCCCCTGCCGATCCATGATGACGGTCCAGCAAGGGCCGCTGTACCAGCTGCTGCCCACGTCCACCGATCCCATGACCCATGGGTGATCCGCGGCGAGGGTGGGATCGTAGTGGACGAGGCTGGGGGACAGCAACGCGGCGGGCAGCTCCCCCGTGGTGCCCTCGAAGCTCTCCTCGCTGACGAAGACCTCGTCGCCGACCTGGTTGTAGATCACGAAGTCGACAGTCGTCTCGGCGGGAATACCCAGCAGCACCTCGCTGTGCTCCCCCGCCTCGCGAGCCTGGGCCGGCGTCGTGAGCAGCACCTCGTCGTCGTAGGCGAACTCGATCCAGACCAGATCCGCCGCCTCGTCCTGGGTCCAGCTGACCTCGAGGATGGTGACGACGTCGGCGTGAACGGACACCGAGACGTCCGACACCGGTGCCGGCACGGCGGGAAGGGCGCTGTCCTGGGTGTCCTGCACGTCCTGCGTGTCCCGTGTGTCCTCGGGGGGCGACGTGTCCTGGGTGTCCTGCACGTCCTGCGTGTCCACCTGCCCGGTGTCGTCCACACAGCCATCGCAGCCGGCCAGTAGAAGCACGAGCGGCCAGACATTCATGGAGACCTCCTCGAGACACGGGCACGGACTATCGCGCCCTGGACAGCTTGTGTCCTCCCCTCCCCTCGCGTCTGTCAGGACTAGGTCAAGCTGGATAGGGCGGGTGCTTGGAGGTGAACGTGATCGACCTCGACGCCGTGCGACGCTTCGCCACGCGGGCCCACGAGGGTCAGCGCTACGGCGAGCAACCCTACACCGCCCACCTAGAGGCCGTGGCCGACACGCTCGAACGCTTCGGGCATCACCAAACCGAGCTCCTGGCAGCGGCGTGGTTGCACGACTGCGTCGAGGACTGCGCGGTCCTCATCGAACAGGTCGAGGCCCTGGCTGGGCCCAGGGTCGCTGCCCTGGTGGATGCGGTCACCGACGCGCCAGGGGCGAACCGCAGGCAGCGCAAGGAGAAACCCTATCATCTCATCCCACAGGTCCCCGGCGCGGTGTTGGTCAAGCTGGCCGACCGTATCGCGAACGTCGAAGCGAGCCTCGAGACGCGGCCAGATCTGGTCCGTACGTATCTCGGGGAGCACCCGACGTTTCACGAACGCCTGTACAAGCCGGGCGAAGCCGACGACATGTGGGCCTGGCTCCAAGGGCTGCTGGCGTAGCCAGCTGTCAGCTGACCCCAGGAGTCCAGGTCAAGCCCAGCCCGAACAGCGTGCTGGTAACCCCGAAGACACCGTTGCCCACCTGCTTGCCGTTGTACACCTCTCCCGTCAGCGGATCGATGGCCACCTGGAACACCAGGGAGCGGTCGATCTCGTGCCGGGGCACGAAGCTCTGGCAGAGCCCGAGGTCCAGGGCCAGCTTGTCGGGGACGAGGTGCACGGTACCACCCAGGCCGTAGCCGAACTTCAGCCCGTCGGGCATCATCACGGCCTCGTAGGAGCTGTCCACCGCGGAGGTCTCGAACATCAAACCGAGCCGGCCGGTGAAGCGCTTGGAGACCAAGTACTGGCCGCCCAGGCGCACCGAAAACGCATCCTTGAAGGAGGTGGGAAGCACGATGTCATCGCTGACCGTGGCATTCTCCGCCGTGCTGAGCTCGATCTCGAGGTCGATGTCGCTCATGGTGAGCTGACCCAACCCGCTCCACCGCTGCCAGGCCACGTCGAGCTCGATCTCCTTGTCGTCGCCAATCCGCAGTAGCCCGCCGGCCCGAAGGATCATGGGCATGGTGATGTCGAGGGTGACGCTGTCGTCGGTCACCGATTCGACCAGGATGATCTGGCCCATGCCGCTCTCGCCGGTGTAGTAGGCGTTCTCCGAGAAGTCGGCCTTCAGGCTGCCGGTGGCGTTGTAGTGAACCGCGGGTACGAAGGCCAGCCCCACGGCGAACGGGCTCGAGGGGGGATCCCAGAGCACGCCCGCGTTCCACGTGATGGCGAAGGGGTCCGTGGCCGAGATGGACGTGCGGATGTCGTACTCGAGGTCGTCCGTGGCGGCCACGGTGCGAGGCGCCATGTGGGCGGACAGGGACTGCTCGACCTGCAGGAAGGTGTAGGCCACACCCACACCCACCGAGAGCTGATCGAAGAAACGGTAGGCCGCGCTGGGCCCCACGTTGCCCGAGAGCACCGAGGACTCGCTGAGGCTGAAGCGCTGGGCGCCGTCTTCAGGGAAGGACAGCAGGGGCGCGTAGGGGGTGTAGACGCCGACCGCGAGCGTGAAGTCCTCGAGCCCGAAGCTGGTGGCGGCCCCGAGGGCCGGAATGGGCATGGGGGGAGCGCTGTTGCGCACCGCCTCGAACTCCAAGGTCCCGCCGCCGGTCTGGGCCTCGTCCTCGCGGTCGAAGTAGACGCTCTGGTGCACGCCGACCAGTTGCAGCCCCACCGCGCTGCGAATGCGAGTGAGCGCCGCCGGGTTGTAGTACTGGGCGCTCAGGTCGTCCGCGCCGACGGTCAGGGCCGCCGCACGGCCCATGCCGCGCACCCCGACACCGGTGACGTAGTACCCGGCGGCCTGGGCCACTCCAGGCAGCAGCAGCAGCAGCGCCCCAACCAACGTAGGGGCGGGTTTCACACCCGCCCTCGAACGACTGCATCGCGGGAGGGTGTACGGTCTTCCCCTACAGATGGTCGTCGGCCGCATAGAGATCCTCCCGGACGGTGTTGAAGCCAAACGCGTGGCCGAAGTCGGCCTGCACCGTCCACTCTGCCACATCGTCGTCCACCCGCTCGATGAGCCCGTTCACCGACCAGGTGACCAGCGTGTCGCCGTCGTCGAAGCGCCAGACGTCGCCCAGCACGAAGGAAAAGACCGAGGGATCGGTGGTGTATTCCCAGATCTGCTCGGCGCTGTCCGCATCGGGGTCGAAGGCGTACTCGAGCACCCGGGACTCCGGGTCCAGGGCGCCGTCGTTGTCGAAGATCAGGAAGGAGTCGTCGAGGATCTCGAACTGGTGGGAGTGCAGGAACTGGCCAGACCCGCTGGACGCCTCGATGGTGGCCCCCACGTCGCCGAAGGACCAGCCGCACCCCCCGCTGCGGTGCACCTGGACCACCGTGCTGAAGTTGCGCAGGGAGATGAAGTAGTCCTCGGTGTCGGGATCGTAGTCAAGGGAGTTGGCGAAGGTCCAGCCGTACTCCTGGTCGTCCCCCACGTGCTCGTCGGGGTCGAAGCAGTCCCAGGAGGTCCAGATGGTGGTCTGGGTTCCATCGGGCGCGATCTCGACGATGCTGTCGCCCTTGATCTCGTCCTCGCCTTCGCCCTCGTAGTGCACCACCATGGCGCCGATGGTGCCGTCGGGGTGCTCCACGAACTCGTGGGCCAGCAGCGGGACGTCGATGGCCTCGACGGTGCCACCATCGAGGGAGACGCGCATGATCTGGCTCTCCTCGCTGGGATCGCCGGAGACCGAGGCGGCGTTGTAGAGCACGCTCTCGCCGTCCACCGAAAGCATGGCCCGGTAGACGTCCAGACCGCGTTCCTCGAAGTGCCACCAGAGGAAGTTTCCTTCCGGATCGAGGATCACCAGGCCGATGGGTGAACCCAGCACCGGCAGCACCATGTAGTGGTCCATGCCGCTGCCGGTCACGTCGATGCCGGGCAGGCCCGCGGGCAGGTTGCCCGTGGTGACCTCGCACACCTCGCCGGTGGTCTCGCCGTCTTCTTCGACCGCCACCACTTGATAGCTGGCGTCGGTGTTGGCCGGGATGCCGAGCAGGTAGGCGCTGTGTTCGGTGGCGGGCGTGGTCTCGGTGTGGGTCTGCATGGACAGGTCGGTGCCGGGGCCGAAGGCCACGTAGCCGGTGCTGTCGATGTTGGTGGTCCAGTTGACCGTGACAACCGTCGGGATGTCGGCGCTGACCGTGGCCTCGCAATCCGAGATCTGGACACTGTTGCAGCCCTTGTTGCACCCAAAGAGCAGCAGCGCGGGGAAGAGGAGGAGCAAGTTGTGCTTCATGGGGTGATCACTCCGCTTCGGGCTGTACGACGGTGAGGAACAGGGGGGCGGGATTCGAGCAGGTGGTGCACATCAACGCCAGTACGTAGGTGCCATCTTCGCCGAAGCCGGGGAAGCTGCCGCTGTCACCCGTGGCGTCGGCCAGATCGGCACTGAAGCCACCGGAGAGGTCCAGGTACCAGAGGTCGCTGGCGACGTACTCGAGGTCCAGGAAGCTCTCCTCGAGGTCGGCCACGCTCAGATCCGCGTAATGGCCGATCATGACCCGGTCGATGTCGGACAGCGACAGGGGGTTGCCCAGGCCCGTGACGGACAGGTCACCCCAGTCCACGGGCCAGCTCTCGCCCGCAGAGGGCAGAGCGGCAGGCTCGAGGGAGCTCAAGTCGGCGGTGAAGTCCAGGGTGCCGCACCCCGTGTCGATGTAGACCTCGGTGGTGTCGTTGCCCTCGACCGGGGCCAAGAACTCCATGGCCAGCGTGCCCTGCCCGGGATCGGTGCCCGCTCCCACCAGGATGAGGTAGGTACCGCCGCCCTCGTAGAACTCGTTGGCCAGGTCCACGGGGGTGCCCTGCAGCGTGAAGTCCTCGAGCTCCACACAGGTCTCGCCGTCCTCGACCAGGAACGAGAGATAGCCGGACACCGCGGACTGGGGCAGCGTGTCGTTGGAGATCTGCTCCTCGACCTCTTCTTCCATCAGGTTGTTGAACCGAGCCATGGTGACGATGCCGACCTCGGTGATGGGATCCACCTCGTGGCACTGGATGTCTTCGAGCATCAGGTTGAAGCAGATGGTGATGTTGACGCCGCTGGCCACGAGGTTCGAGCGGGCGTCGATGGTACCGACGTAGGAGAAGTTGTTGGCGTCGGCCAGGTAGACGGTCTGGTCGCCCAGGCCATCGCACCCATCGCAGCCAGCGATGAGCAGCAGGAGCGGCAGGAGGGATGGGGTGCGCATGGTGGGCTCCGTGTCAGGGTGCGAAGGCGTAGAGATCCTGGATGAACGTCGTGCGCCCGAGGAGGCGGTCGCTGCCGTCGGGCACGTCGCTGCGCCAGTCCACGTCCCAGACGATCGTGCCGTCGGTGGTGACCTCGCGCAGCCGGCCCAGGCTGCCGTAGTTGTGCAGCGTGTTGCCGTTGTCCAGGCGATGGGCCTCGCCCGCCGTGTTGGCGTGCAGCCCCTCGCCCTCACCGAAGGTCCAGACGTTCTGCAGCACGCCGGTCTCGTCGTCGATGACGTACTCGCGGGCCACGGTCTCTTCCTCGTCCTCCGACAGGTCGGTGCGGTGGGTGGACAGCAGCAGTCGGTTTTCTTCGAGCCAATAGGCCCCGTGCTGCCACTCGAAGGCCGAGGTCTCGGGATCGAAGCCGTAGCCTTCCAGTTCGTTCCCGAACCAGCGGAGGGTCTCGCCCGTGGCGTGGTCGACGTGGACCACCGTGTTGGTGGTGTAGAAAGACAGCAGGAAGGTGTCTGTGGACTCCTCCCAGGTGACCGTGTTGGACTGGCAGCCGCGCTGCACGCCCAGCATGTCGTGGAAGTCCCCACAGTTCCAGATCTGGGTCTGGTTGCCCTCGAGGTCCACCTTCTGCAGGGTCTCGGTGGACCAGTCGGCCGAGCCCCAGACGATGCTCTTGTCCGGAAGCTCCGTGAAGGCGTGGTGCCCGCCCGGAGTGTCGTAGCTGTGGGTGATGGTGCCGTCGATCTTCATGCGGTGCACGTCCGAGGACATCCCCGAGTCCCAGATGGCCCAGAAGCTGAACTCGTCCCACAGCAGCTCGGTGCCATCCAGGGACTGCCTCATGAAAGTGGTCCAGAGGTAGTCGGGAGTCACGTGGGCCCAAACCACCCGACCCTCACGGTCCATGATGAACTTCCAGTAGACGCCACCGACCCAGCCGCCGATGTTCACGTTGACGCTGGACAGCAGGTAGGTGCCGGTGGGTTCGACCAGCTCGGAGTCCAGGACGTTGACCGTGGGTAGCGGCAAGCCATCGGGTAGCTCCCCCGTCGTACCGCTCTGCTCGTCGAGGTAGACCTCGCCGTCGCCGTGATCCACCGCTACGCGGTACAGGAAGTCGGACTCGTAGGGGATGCCGAGCAGCAGGAACTCGGCTTCGCCCGCGACCAGTTCCTGGGAGGGGGTGACGAACCACTCCTCCTGGTCCTCGGGCCGAAACTCCACCCGGGCCGTGGCCGTCCCGGGCTGGGTCCAGCGCACGTAGACCAGCGACTCGATCTCGTCGTGCAGTGCCCAGGAGAGGTCCGTGATCTCGATGCCCGGCCCGCTATCGGCGGTGTCCCCGGGCGGAGGGCAACCGACGACCAGCAGGCAGGATGCGAACAGCAGGTGTCGTGGGATGTGCATCTCAGCCTCTCAAGGGGCACCACGGTATTCGATCGATCACGTGATTGCGCGAAAAAGTTCGGGCTCAGGCGCGCGATCGCGTCAAGCGTATGCAAGCTGCTGCAGCCAGCACCATCACGACACCGTGCGCGAGGGGACGCGCCACCGAGATCACGTCCAGCACCAGCATTCCAGCGTCGGTGTCAGCCCCGCGCAAGGCCGAGCTCACCACCAAACCAGCCAAACCCGCGAAGATGGTCAGCCCTTCGAGGACCGCCGCCCCAGCCAGGAGCAACCCCGCCGAGGTGTCGTCTCGGCGAACGCGGACCAGAGCGAATCCAGCCACGACAGCCACGGCGACGAGCCCCACGAGGCTCGTGAGGGTGAGCACGAGTCCGAACCACTGGATGGTGACGTCCATGGCGCGGCCCTATCCCGTCAGATCCTCCCCAGCCCCAAGAAGGCCGCGTGCAGGGCGATGACGAGCACCAGGAACACGGAGCGAGCCGCGGTCGGAGAGAGGCCCAGGAGCCGAAAGTGGATGAAGCGCCCCGTGCAGCGTGGCAGGCACTCAGCGCAGAGGGTGCAGGTGAGCCCCGGTCGCCCGGCCGCGACGTGAGCGGGCTCGAGGGCCTGGTATCGGCAGGCCGCAGTGCAAGCTCCGCAGGAGCTGCAGCGGGGATCGACACGAAGGCGGAAGGGGTTGAGCTTGCCGAGCAGGTTGACCACCAACCCCACCGGACAGAAGAGCAGACAGTGGGCCATCACGCCAAGCCGTCGGGAAGCCGTGGCCATGACCACGACACCCGCAGCACCGAAGCCCAACGCCAGCCAGGCGGCGGTGGCCGGAGGCACGTCCATGCCCCGGAGCCCCAAGGCCGCGAGCGCGACCAACGCGACGATGACGGCGCGCGCGGCGTGGCGCCAGCCCGGGAGTGACCCCGGTTTTTTTCGCGCTCTGGCAGCCCAGCCGTCCCAGGAGCCCACATAGCAGAGGTGGCTGCACCACGCGGGCCCCACGAGCGCCAGCGTCGCCAGCAGCAGGATGACCATGAACAACCCACCCCCGCGAAAGATCGGCCCCGCGAGGATGACCGCGGGAACAGGCGGGTGCAGCTTCCCCGACATCAAGAAGCGCTCGAAGCCCAGCAGGCCCAGAGCCAGCTGCCCGAAGAACACCGCCGAGAACAAGCGCCACAACCACGGCCGCCACCGAGCGTGAACCACCGGATCGCGCAGCTTGTGGGCCAGGAAAGCCGCGTAGGCCGCCAGCAGCCCCGCTTCGATCCAGGATCCGCCGGGCACGAAGCGTCCCAGCAGCAACATGATGGGCTCGGTCCGCACCTCGGCCGGGATCACGAGCAGCAGCGTGACCAAGGCGGCGGCGATGGGAGCGATGAGCTTCATGGGATTGCGGTGCGGTCTACTCGTCTATGGCGATGGCCTCGGTGGGGCAGGCCTCGGCAGCCTCGACAACGGCCTCCTCTTCGGCGGCGGGCACATCGACCAGCCGCAGCTCGGCCGTGTCGTCGCCCATGGTGAACACGGCCGGGCAGACCTCGGCACACAGCTCGCAGGCAATGCATTCCTCGGAGATGATGCGGACCTTCATGGCGACCTCCAAGGTCACCTCCAGCATGCGCCCGTTTCCCAGAGGCGCCCTTGACTGGAATCAAGGTGAGCAGCGATTCCAAGCCGCGCGTTCCAGGAACCCAGAGCAGCTCGGGAGAATCGCTCGGTTCGCGAGTCGATCGCCGGAGGCTACCCCAAGCCCCAAGAGAATCGCTCAGAACGCGAGTCGATCGCCGGCGGCTACCCCAAGCCCCCAGAGAAAGGCTCGGTTCGCGAGTCCAACGCTACCCATGGGAGCCGTGGAGGAGAGAAAGACACGCTGCCCAGACCAAAGTGAAGGGAGCAACCACATTCCTCTCAATGTGCCCCAGATCTGGACCGAAGAAGCAGAGGCACACTCGAAGGGAGGGTCCGATGGGTTTGCTCGTCATTCGAGAGCCGGGCCGCGAAGACCGCGTGTACCGGATCCGCCGCGAGCGCGTCACCATCGGACGAGACGAGTCCGCCGACCTGATCCTGCCCGACGTATCCGTCAGCCGTCGCCACGCTTGCCTGGTCCGACACGGAGGGGAGTGCGAGCTCCAGGACCTTGGCAGCACCAACGGCGTGAAGGTCAACGGAGAGGCCACGAAGACAAGGTGGCTGGAGCACGGAGACCTCCTCCGAATCGGATGTTACCGGCTGGAATACCACGACGAACGGAAGGTCGACCTGCTCCAGGTCACGCGGCTCGCCTCGCTAGGCTCCTCCCAACCGGAGAACCAGCACGACAAGATGAACACGCTCTTCCTGACACCCGAAGAGCGGGACGCCCTCACCCAGGAAGAGCAGGCCTGCGAACGCGCCATCTTGGTGCGAGAGGATGGCGAGGGCGGCCAGTGGAAGCCCGGGGCCAAGAGGATCACCATCGGCCCCGGTGGTGACGTTCCCATCGACGTGCTCCTGACCAGCCAGCCCGTCGCCGAGATCCGCTGGGATGGAGAGCAACATCTCCTGCGCGCATGGGGCTGGGCGCACCGTGTCGAGGTGAACGGTGTGCGTATCCGCGAGTCCGCGCTGGAACCCGGCGCCACCATCCGCGTAGGGGACGCGACCTTCAGGTTCGTACACGAATCCTGATCCGACCCCGCCGCGATCTCGGTGTGAGGTCGGCAGCTGTCCGGCCTCGCTAGCCCGGCCCCTTATTCACGTCGAACCTTCCAGATCTCCTGACCGTCCTCGCCGTTCACCAGCAACAGCTCCAAGACCCGCCAAGGGGACGCTGGGCACTCGACCATCGAGAAGGTCGCCGCCACGCCGCTGGCAGCAGCCGGCAGCTCGAGGCGGGTGCAGGACAGCTCCTCCCCGCCCAGCTCTTCGGGACCAAAGACCAGCACGGGCGGCTTGTCCGAGGCGACGGTGCCAAAGGAGCGGAAAAGCGTGAGCCAATGGGACTGCCCACCGTCCGGTAGCGGCGTACGCTCTCCCGAATCGTCCACGGTCCAGGCCTCGAGCACGGGTCGAGTGAGCATCC
>CAZVHW010000179.1:0-12584 GCA_964626835.1 uncultured Enterobacterales bacterium | reverse complement strand
CACGATCCAGCTGGCCGGCCCCGGCTTCTCGGCGCGGTCGCCGAACCAACGGCGCAGGGAGACGTCGGGATCGAAGACGTAGTTGTAGTCTCCCACCACCACGTCGCAGCGCTCGGCCAGCTCGAGGCCGAGCAACCAGGGGCAGACCTCCACACGCCGCGCCGCCCGGGCCACGTCGTCGGGTTGGACCACCCCCAGTGCCAACAGGTCGTCCAACAGCTCAGGGGTCCTGATCTTGGCGTCTGGCTCCCTCGCGTAGGCGCAGCGCTCCGGGTGACAGTCCATCACCGTGGCCAGGCACGAGCGCCCCCTCGCTCGCAAGCCCAGGGCCCGCACGATCAGGCCGCGATCGCGCATGGCGGCGAGGGTCTGGAGGGCAAGGCGCTGCTGGGTGGTGCGCGCGGTGGCAAAGAAGACTCGCCGATCGGACTCGTAGGCAGATCCGAGCGCTCCAAGCAGCACCGCGGCGGTCTTGCCCACCCCGGTCGGAGCGGAGAGCAGGAGGTGCCTACCTCCGTCGAGGGCTCGCCGCACGGCGACGACGGTGGCTTCCTGTCCAGCGCGGTAGGAAGGGTGTGCAAAGGGTCGCGGGCCCGCGCGTCGGTGCCGCCGATGGGCCAACAGGTCCTGCCTCGCCGCCACCATCCAGTCCAGGCGAGCCAGCAACTCGGTCCCCGTCGTGGGGTCCAGCGGTAGGTGGAAGACCCGCCTCCAACCATCCACGAGCGAGACCAGCACGAGCCGCCCCACCACGTCCTCACCTCTCTGGGAGAGCAGGTACAGGTAGAGCTGGAGCTGTTCGCACCATCCATGCAGCTGCTCGCGGCGCAGCGCCTCGAGCTGCTGGGCGTCCATGACCGAGGACTTGAGCTCTTCGACCACCGTGTGCCCACCCTCTCGCGAGATGCCGTCCACGCGCCCCGTGATCGCGCAGGTCCAGTCCCGAACCACCACCACGTGACGGACACGGACCTCAGGCTGGAAGTCCGGATCTTGCCCTCCTCGCAGGGCTTGCCAGTGACGATGGGCGACCTGCCCCAAGCGAGCCCTGGCCTTGGGGCTGGCCGGCAGGCCCCAGAGGACAGCCCCGACGGGTGCCCGGCCCTCCAGCAGATCCTGCACGGACAGCTCGAGGGTGCGGGCCTTGTCATCCCACTGAATCATCGCGCGGCTGGCTCCGGATGGGGCAGCACGCCCCGTACGGGCTACTACCCTCTCCATGCTGCTCTGGCTGCTCGTCCTCGCCTGCCACCAGCCGCCCCTGGCGGTACCGTCGGAGCAGGTCGTGCTGGGCTGGCGTCTGGCACCAGGCATGGAGCTGGCCTACGACCTGCGGACCACCCACACCGTCGACCGCGACACCGTGGTGCGCGAGGAGGTCTGGCACTACCTGGTGCGCCGCGTGGACGACCAAGGGGTCTTCACCCTCGAGGGCCACCTCGAGGTCCTGGACGCCGACATCTTGAGAGACGGCATCCCCATGGACGATGCCGCCCTGTCCACCGTCCTCGACGAGGAACGCACCCGGGTTCAGCTCCACCCGATCGTCCTCAGCCTCTCCATCGACGGGCGCATGGACCGCCTCGAGGCGGGCAGTTGGCCCGACGCGCTCCCCCATCGCCTGCTGGCGCTCCGCCTGCCACCCGAACCCGTCGAACCCGGGAGCCGGTGGATCGACACCGAGACGGCACGCTGCTTCACCCACGTGGCGCCTCCGAGCCCCGAGCTATCCATCGCTGGAGACCAACGGCTGGTGTCCATGGGATGGCAGCGCATGGGGCGGCAGCACCTGATCGAGCGCGGGCGTTATCTGGCCGCCGAGATCGACACGCAAGCCATCGTCCGACCGGAAGACGCACGCTTCCCCGCCCTCGACATACAAGGTACCGCCCAGTGGGACTTGGACGCAGGACGCCTGGCCTCCCGCTCCATCCACGTCTCCCAGCGGGGCGGCACGGAGCCCGAACAGTCCGGATCGCTGCAGATCGAGCTGGTCTGGATGGAACCCCGGCGCGCCCACCGCATGGGCCGATCTTCCGTGACGGGGGACTAGCCGTTCATCTCACGGTAGGCTTGGATGAGGAGATCGGCCACCTCGGGGCGCAGAACGCGAGAATCCGGGCGCTCCCCCTGCTCGAGGGTCTTGCGCACGGCCTTGCCGCTGATGAAGAAGGGCTTGATGCCCTTGTGGTTCTGCATCAGGTCCACGCGACCCATGTGGTCGTAGTAGGCGGCGAAGCCCACCTTGCAAGGCTGGATGGCCAGCTCGCCCGGCAGCTCGTCGAAGACGGCGTGGGCGTCGAAGTCGCCCCAGATGGCGGTGCCATCGCGGTAGGGAGCGTCGGCGTGCTTGCGGCCGATGACGATATTGGAGAAGCCGTGGTTCTGTCTGTAGATGGCGTGCATGATGGCTTCGGACGGGCCGCCGTAGAACATCCGCATGTCCAACGCGACCAGCTCGAAGACGTCGTTGATGTCGTAGCCGGCCTCGTCCCACAGGGCGGTGTCGGAGTCACCCTTGCCCAGCAGGCGGTTCTCGAGGAGCACCTGGTAGCAACGCATGCGGGTGGGCGCGTCGATGTCGCCCGGCTGCAGCTGACCGACCAAGGGCATCAGCACGGCACCGGCGTAGAGGCCAGACCGCGTCAGCTCCTGCGCGCCGTGAACGATGGCGTACTCGTGGGCTCTGTGGAGAGGGTTGCGGGTCTGGAAGGCCATGGCCGCTTCCCACTTGCGGGCCGAGATCATGGCGCGGGTCTCGAGCGGGGAGAGCTGGAACGAGGAGAAGGCCGGATTCCTGGGCTGGGGGAGGGTCCAGATCTCGCCACCGACCAGCTTGGTGCGCGAGTCGTTCATGACGATGTCGGCGCCGGGATGATCGATACGGTCGGTGAGGTAGACCGACTTGATGAAACGGGGCTTGTCCCAGTCGAAGACCGACTGCACCAGAAGGCGGGCGACGGGCTGGCCGTGCTCGTTGCGGATGACGGCGTGCTCGCCGGGCATCAGGACGGCGGCCTCTTCGTCGGTGACGGGCAGCGCGATGGGGATGGACCACGCGTATCGCACGCCGGCGCGGAGGATGCTGTGGGTGTCGAGCACGTCGTAGTACTCATCCTCGTTCATGGGGCCCACCAGGGGGCTCAACGTGCCGTCACCCAAGCGGTAGACCGTCGACAGGTCGGCATCGTTGACCGCAACGGAGGGAAGCCCCTCGGCGTCGGCGAGCAGCTGCTTGCGCTCGGTGAGGGGGAGGATGCGATCGACAGGCTCGGAGAGACCACCGTGAACGGGAACGAGGGACATGCTTGACTCCATGGGTCCGGGGGCAGGAAAGGCGCCCCTGATATCAGGTTTGCCCATCATGCCAAGGACATTTCCACCGGCCCGGTGATCCGGACAGTTCCTGGCAGGCCAGAAACCGGGCTACGGGCTACGGGCTACGGGTCCATAGCGTCCGAAGCCTGGAGCCCGAAGCCCGACAATGGCTGTTCCCCGCGAGATCATCGACCAGATAAGAGATCGCACGGACATCCTCGAGGTGGTGCAGCGCCACGTCACCCTCAAGCGCAGGGGAAGCTCTTGGGTGGGGCTCTGCCCCTTCCATCAAGAAAAGACACCCTCGTTCAACGTCGTGCCGTCCAAGGCGATCTTCCACTGCTTCGGCTGTGGTGAAGGCGGCGACGTGTTCAAGTTCGTCATGAAGGTCCAGGGGCTGGGCTTCATGGAAGCCATACGGGACCTCGCGGGACCCGCGGGGGTCGTGGTCGAGGAGCGCCAGCTCACGCCCGAAGAAAAACACCAAATCCGGAAGCGCGCCACCCTGTACGATGTCTGCGAAGCCGCAGCGGCGTACTTCCAGCAGGTGCTGCTCGCCCGGCCAGAAGGTGGTCCTGGTCGCGCCTATCTCGAGCAGCGCTGCCTCGAGCCCGCCACCATCGAGCGTTTCCGCGTCGGCTACGCCCCAAACCACTGGACCGCACTGCTCGACCATCTCCACGGGCGTGGCTTCGCGGGAGACCTCGTGGTGGCGGCTGGACTGGCCCGACGCCGCGAAAGCGGCAGTGGAGCCTTCGACTTCTTCCGCGGTCGCGTCATGTTCCCCATCCTGGACGAACGCGACCGCGTTCTCTCCTTCGGCGGCCGCCTGGTGGAAGACAACTCCCGCGACGGCCGGGAAGCCCCGAAGTACTTCAACGGCGTCGAGTCCGACATCTACCACAAGCAGCGCGTGCTCTACGGCCTCTCTCACGCCCGCTCGGCCATCCAGCGCGAAGACCGGGCCCTGCTGGTCGAAGGGTACTTCGACGTCATCGCCCTCGCCCAGGCCGGGATCGAAGAAACCGTCGCCACCTGCGGCACCGCGTTGACCCCCGACCAGCTTCGCATCCTGCGTCGCTTCTCGCCCAACGTGGTGGCCTTGTTCGACGCCGACCAGGCCGGAATCAAGGCCGCCGTCCGGGCCATGCCGCTGTTCGCCGACGCCCAGATGGAAGCCCTCAGACTCGAGATCCCAGGCGCCAAGGACCCAGACGAGTTCATCCGAGAAAACGGCGCCGAAGCCTTCAAGGCGGCCCTCGAAAAAACCCAACCGCTGATGGAGCTGGTCATCCGCTGGCACGCCGAGCAGAGCGGAGCCACACCCATGGGGCGACAGCGCGCCATGCAGAAGCTCGCCCCCCTGGTGGCCCGCTTCCCCGAAGTAGCGCGCGCATCCCTGGTGACCCGCATGGCTGACGTGCTCTACTTGCCCGAAGCCCAAGTGGCTCGTCAGGTTCGCTTGGCCCGCAGCGGTGCGGTCGACCGCGAAGCCGCCCCCGCAAACCAGGCAACCCGTTTCTCCCGCCACCTCCGCGATCTGCTCTGGCTGCTGGTCCACTTCCCCGACCGAGTCGGCCCCGTCGTCCAGACCGGCGATCCAGCGCTGATCAGCGACAGCCACGCATTCCTCGACTGCATCGCGGCCCTGCTCCAGGGCCAGCCCCTCACCGTCGCCATGGAAGCCACTCGAGACGAAGCCCTGCGCGCCCTGCTGGCCTCGGTCGCAGCGACCGACGGCCTGTACGAGGAAGACCGCGCCGAGCAAGCCACCCACCAGATCCTCGCGAGGCTCGAGCTGCCCCAGGTCGAGCAACGCCTGGCCGGCATGCACCGAGCGATCGACGCGCACTCGGACGTCGGTTCCGAAGAATGGAGGGCGCTCATCCGCGAAAGAGCGGGGCTCACCCGGCTGCGTCACGAGCTACGCCGAGTGCTCCAAGGCGAACTTCCGCGTGGATGATTCCCGCCAGGTGGGGTGCTGTTTCCGATCGAGGGATTTTTTTTCCTTGCGGGTCAACCGTTGACAGGACAAGTTATGCCGGTTTTTCAGCATAGCTCGGCGAGCGGCGGTGTTGTCGAGCTGCACCGACCTCCCCGCGGTAGGACCTCAATTCCTGCCCGTCAGGTATTTCCACGGCCTCAAAGGAACACGGATGCTCAAGGACAGGGACCTGGCGGAGCTCAAGGAGCTCATCAGCATTGGGAAACAGCGTGGGTACGTCACCTACGAGGAGATGAGCAGTGCCCTCCCCACGCACATGGTGAGCGGACCTCAGATCGACGACATCATGATCCTCTTCTCGGAGATGGACATCGAGGTAGTTGAAGCCGCCCAGAAGCCGCGCGGGGCCGCCCGACGCGGCGATCCGCCCGAAGAAGGCCAGGACGACTCCCGCCTCGGGGCGCGCTCCACCGATCCGGTCCGCATGTACCTCCGAAAGATGGGCACCGTCTCCCTCCTCACCCGAGAAGGAGAGATCGAGATCGCCAAGCGCATCGAGCGTGGCGAGCGCCTCGTCCGCTGCTGGATGCACATCAGCCCGATCGCGATCTCCCTGCTGGACGCCCTGATCTCGAAGGCCAAGAAAATCAGCGACAAGGACCAACGCGCCGCCCGCATCCCCACCAGCCGCGAGGGCATCCCGCTCCCCAACGTCCGCGAGCGCATCGAGGCCATGCTCGAGGCCAAGGCCGAGTCCAGGCGCGAGCTGCAGCGAGCCAAGAGCAAGAAACGCCGCACCGCGGCCCGAGAACGAATCGAGCAGCTCGACGTCCAGCTGGACGACCTGATGCGCACGGTCGACCTCCCCAAGGACCAGGTCCAATCCCGCACCCGCGAGATCCGCCAGCACTGGGACCGCATCCATCGCTCCGAGCGCCGCATCGACCAGGTCGCCCGCGAAGCTCACGTCCCCACCAGGGATCTCCGCCGCATGATCCGCAAGGTCCGGCGCACCCCCGACACCGCAGGGCTCGAGGTCATCGCCCAGACCGGCATCCCCGAGGCCAAGTGGCGGGAGTTCGACAGCCGCGTACGCCGTGAGCTCCGCAAGATCCGAAAGGTCGAGAGCGCCGTGGGCATGGAGCGCGAAGAGCTCCGCGAGCTAGCCCGCGAAGTGCGGCGATCCGAAGCCCTGGCGGAACACGCCAAGGGAGAACTGGTCGAGGCCAACCTCCGCCTGGTGGTCTCCATCGCCAAGAAGTACACCAACCGCGGCCTGCAGTTCCTGGACCTCATCCAAGAAGGCAACATCGGCCTGATGAAAGCCGTCGAGAAGTTCGAGTACCAGCGCGGCTACAAGTTCTCCACCTACGCCACCTGGTGGATCCGACAGGCCATCACACGCGCCATCGCCGACCAAGCCCGCACCATTCGAATCCCGGTCCACATGATCGAGACCATCAACAAGATGGTGCGCACCAGCCGCTACCTGGTACAAGAGCTCGGACGGGAACCCACCCCCGAAGAAATCGCCGACAAGATGGAGATGCCGGTCGAAAAGGTCCGACGCATCCTCAAGATCGCCAAGGAGCCCATCAGCCTCGAGACCCCCATCGGCGAGGAAGACGACTCCCACCTCGGAGACTTCATCGAGGACAAGAGCGCCCTGAGCCCCTCCGAGCGCGTGATCGACAGCAACCTGGGCGACCAGACTCGCAAGGTGCTGGCCACGCTCACCCCGCGCGAAGAGCGCGTCCTCCGCATGCGCTTTGGCATCGGCGAGAGCTCGGACCACACCCTCGAAGAAGTGGGGCAGGACTTCGACGTCACCCGCGAGCGCATCCGCCAGATCGAGGCCAAGGCCCTCCGCAAGCTGCGCCACCCCAACCGGTCTCGCCGCCTGCGCTCCTTCGTCGAGTACTGATCGGGTTAGGGTCCCACCATGGCTCGGGCCCATAGCTCAGTTGGTCAGAGCACCTGGCTCATAACCAGAGGGTCGCAGGTTCGAGCCCTGCTGGGCCCACCAGCCACCCCTCCCCCGCAAGGCGTGGGACTGCGAGCGCATTCATGCACGAGGATCTGCAAACGATCGTCCAGATGTGGGAAAACCTCCACCGCACCGACCAGCTGAAAAAAGAGCGGGGAGCCCGCGTCGAGCACAAGCGGCACTGCGGTGAGATCCTCGAGGCGGCCACCGCACGGCAGACCAGCACCCAGGCCGACCTGGACCGAATCCGCGCCAACGAGCGCCAGGTCATGCGCAAGCTGGACTCCTACCGCAAACGAATAAAGACCACCCGGGTGATGATCGACACGGGGAAAGCCCCCGACTACCGGCTCGCCGCCCGACAGCTCGAGTCCTGCATCGAGATCGCCGACGACCTCGAGACCCAGGCCCTCGAGCTGTGGGAGCAGCGGGAAGAGGCCGAAGAGGCTCTGCAGCAGGCCAGCGACGCCCGCGCCGACGCCCAACAGGCCCTGGAGAGCGCCACCACGAACGTCGAAAAGCGGTCGCCGGCCATCCGCACGGAGCTGGCCGCCCTCGCCCAGTCACTGCCGGCCCTCGAAAAGGCCGTGCCATCGGCCCACAAGGGCGCCATCCGGATGCTGCGCTCCCGCGGTCGCTCCCTCGTCTCACAGATGCACAACGGCAGCTGCACCCTGTGCAACTACGCCGCATCCCAGCAGTCGGTCAACGAGATCGAAGGCCACCACCGAGTGCACCAGTGCCGCAACTGCCAGCGCTTCATCCTGCCGGAAAGCTCCAACTAGGAGCCTTGCCCTCCCGGGTTCGCGACAATAGTCAGCGCGGGTCGGTGGGCGACGGGTGATCGCGCGCTGGTCCGCAGGGCCCGCACGAGGAAAGTCCGAGCTCCACAGGGCAGACTGCCGGGTAACTCCCGGTCGGGGCAACCCGGAGGAAAGTGCAACAGAGAGCAGACCGCCAGGAGGCCTCCCCCTCCTCTGGCACCTTGCCGGCGCCACCCCCGCCCAGCGGGGCACGACGGCGGCGAGACCGGGACGCGGCACCCGCCGTGTCGGTAAGGTTGAAAGGGTGCGGCAAGAGCGCACCGGCGGCCCCGGTGACGGGGTCGGCCAGGCAAACCCCAGTCGGTGCAAGGCCAAATAGAGGAGCGCTCGAGGGCTGCCCGTCCGAAGCTCCCGGGTTGGCCGCTAGAAGGGGTCGGTAACGGCTCCTCGAGACGAATGATCACCACCCCGGAGGGGCGACCCGAGGGGGCACAGAACTCGGCTTACAGTGGCCACCGACCCACCCGCCCTCGTGGCGGGTGGCGCCGCTTCAGGGGACAGCACGTAGCGCCCGGGTGGATGGCCGCGCTTCGCTGCCCGCTGCGCTACTCCTCCCCAAAACCGAGGCCACCCTGCTCGAAGGCGTCGTCAAAGGTGGGATCCACCAGCGTCCAGGGGGAGGCAGCCGCGGACTCGGCCTCGAGGTTGGCGCCGATGGCGGCCAGCGCGACCCGCGCCACGTCGGCGATGCGGACCAACGAGCCGTCCATCACCGTCGCCAGGGCGCGAGGCATGTCGTCGGTATGGGAGAGATAGAATCGCAGCTCGTCCAGCTCGCCGTAGAAGGCCTCGATCGCTTCGAGCTCTGGACGCCCGAGCAGTAGAAGCTCGGCCATCGGCAGCGTTCGGTAGCGCTGAAACGTCGTATCCAGGAAGGGGCTGCGCACGCGGTGCTTGCCCCACAGCTCAACCAGCAGCGTGCGACGACGCAGCAGATCGTCGGTGACCCGATGAATCTCGAGGCCCAAGAGGATGCGGAGGCGTTCCACTCGCACGTGTTCTTCCATCTCGCTCCCACCGTCTGCGGCGAGCCCCGCCGCGGACCACGGAAAGCTAACGGCTATCAGCCAAGAGCTAAAGGCTGGAACCGTCAGGCTTCCCGTCGTGGAACCGATAGATGGTGGTGTGCTCGTCGGCCATGAGCAGCGCCTCACCGGCTCGACGTTTGACGGCAGTGCGGCTCTGCTGCAGCAGCAAGACCTCACGCCGCAGAAGCTCGTTCCCCCGATGCAGATGCCCAGCTTCGGCCTGCACGCGCGCCAGCTGCCGCCTCAGCAGGTGCCGCCGCAGCAGCCCGTCCTGGCCGAAGAGGGTCACGGCCAGCACCAACACCGCGACGAGCGCAGGGACCACCGTGAGCAGACGTTGGACGAGACGGGAGGGGGGCACGGGCGGGAGCCAGGAGAGCGGGGAGCGACAGCGGCGGCCTACAGGGGTGGCCGATCGCGATCCTGCTCCCCCAGCCCTGGACCTGTCAAGGGTTTTCTTCCGGATTTTCCTGAGGGGTTGCGATTGTCGTGCTTTCTCCGGACACTTCCGTCGCAATTGCCAAACGCGCCAACCCTCGAGCCCTCGCGAGATCCATGATGGCCACGACGCGCCCATGGTCGACATCCGTGTCGGCCTTGATGATCACCATGGTGTTGGGATCGTGCATGGCTGCCACGTCGAAGCGCTGCTCCAAGACGTCCCAGGTCATGGGTTCGCGGTCCACGTATACCGTACCTTCGGCGGTCATCCAGACGCTGATGTCCTGCTTCTCGCGGATGATGGTCTGGGCGCTGGAACGGGGAAGGTCCACCTGGATGCCCGGGGAGGTCACGAACGTGGTCGACACCATGAAGAACAGCACGAGCTGGAAGATGATGTCGATGAGCGGTGTGACGTCCACACGGCTGGGCTCGCGTCGGCGGATGGCGAAGTTCACTCGGACTCACCCTGGTCCGCAGCGGCGATGCGGGAAGGCGCGGCCAACAGCTCGAGGAGATCGAGCGCGTAGCTCTCCATCTCGAGCAGCAGGTCATCCGCCCTGGCCAGCAGGGACCGATGGGCGATGAGGGCGGGAATGCCGACGGTCAGGCCCGCGAAGGTGGTGATGAGGGCCTGGCTGATTCCGCCAGCGAGACTCGACACCACGCCCACACCGACCTCCTGGATGACGTCAAAGGTCAGGATCATCCCCCAGACCGTTCCCAGCAGGCCCAACAAGGGGGCCACGGCCGCCACCGTCCCCAGGATACCGGTGAAGCGCTCCAGATCTGCGGCCTCGCGGCGCCCCGCTTCTTCGATGCGCTCCTTGAGGCGGGACCGGGAGTCGCCGTGGTGGGCTACCGCCACTTCCATGATGCGAGCCACGGAGCTGCCGTTCTTGCGGCAGAGGGTTCGCGCGTCATCGTGGCGCCGCTGGCGGACCAGATCCTCCAGCTCCACGCAGAAACCTCTGGGGAGAACCCGACCTCGTCGCAGGGCCACCAAGCGCTCGAGAAAAGCCATCAGCCCAATCACCGAGGCCAGCCCGATGGGGATCATGACGGGGCCACCGCTCACCAGGAACTCGATCAAGCTGCCTCCGGAAACTGCGAGGAATGGGACCGCCCGTCGAGACCACACCGACGGAACCTCCACTCGGTGTGCCATGGGTCACGAACCCAGCGACCCTTAACCTGGCTATGATCCAGACGGTCTGCTGCAACCCATGTCCACCCGCTCCCCATCCCCCTTCCCAGGGTTTGCTCCCTGGCCGGCTCTGCTGGCCCTGCTGGTCTTGCCCGCCTGCAAGGTCGCCTACGTTGGCCGAAGCGCCTGGTTCCAGCTCGAGCTGATGGCCAAGCGTGAGCCGATCGACCGAGTCCTGGCCCAGGGCGGTCTCGGCGAGGAGCAGGCGCGCAAGCTGGCTCTCGTGCCCGAGATCAAGACCTTTGGCGAGGAACAGGGACTGGCACCCTCACGCAACTACGAATCCGTCAGCGCCCGCTGGGACCGCAGCCTCTACAACTTCTCGGCCTGCGGGCCCCTCTCCCTCGAACCCGAGGGCTGGTGGTTCCCGGTGGTCGGGAGCGTGCCCTACCTAGGGTTCTTCCGCGAGCGCGACGTCCGCCGCTACGAGCGGCGCTATCGCGACCGCGGCTTCGACGTCTGGGTTCGAGACGTGGGCGCCTACTCGACCTTGGGCTGGTTCCGGGATCCAGTCCTCCCGGCCATGCTCGACTGGGAAGAGTTCCGGCTGGCCGAGGTGGTGCTGCACGAACTGGTCCACGCCACGCTGTGGGTTCCCGGCAGTGTGAGCTTCAACGAAACCTTGGCCAACGTGGTCGGCGAGGAGGCCGCGACCCGGTGGATGGTCGAGCGCTATGGGATCGACAGCCCCGAGGTGCGGGACATGGCACGGACGCGTGCGGACTGGGTCCTCTGGCGCGGCCTGTTGGAGGAATTGTACAAAAATCTCGACGCTGTGTACAAAAACGAGAACACCAATCCCGAAACAAAGCTCGAAAACAAACACGCGCTCTTCGAAGGCCTGGAAGCCTCGGTCCTCGCGACCGACTTCCATCAGCAGGCTCGCTACGCGTCCGCGGCCCATGACGGCCCGTGGAACAACGCCAGGATCGCGCAGTACCGCACCTACAACCAGGGTCGTGAAGCCTTCGACACCCTGCTCGGGCGTCACGGGGGAGACCTCCCGACGTTCATGGCCGACATCGCGAAGATTACCGAAAAACGCCGCGATCCTTGGGCGGCCCTCCACGAAGAGCTCGACGAGAACGAGGGAGTTCGAAAATGACAACTCTCATCAAGGTCGCGGCACCGGGATCCGAAAGGCTGGTAGAGTGAACGCCTGACGGTTGTCCAGCTTATCCCAAGGCTGGGCCACGATCCCAATGTCGCGCATTGGGATGACGTCCGCGACGACGCCACCGAGCACCCCATGAACGTCACCATCTTCGATACGAACCCTCCCGAGCCCGAGACGGGGGAAACCGAGCAGACCTCGCCCGGAGAAGAAGCGATCCCCGAAGAGCTGGCACGAAAAGTGCAAGACCAGGGGCACGCTGAAGGCGACTCATCCGGATGGAGGAAAGCAATGGGGTACCCCAAGAAGGAGAGAGCGAGTAGTGCCAAGGGTGGCGGCAATATTCTCCTCAACAAATACCTCAAGAACATGGGGGCGATCCCCCTGCTCTCCCGCGAAGACGAGGTCGAGGTAGCCCGCCGAATCGAAGCGGACGGCCCAGACTCCGAGCTGGCAAAGCAGGCGCTCATCAACGCCAACCTGCGGCTGGTGGTCAGCATCGCCAAGCAGTACTCCTACCGGGGCATGCCCCTCGCGGACCTCATCCAGGAAGGCAACCTCGGCCTCATCAAGGCAACCGAGAAGTTCGACTACCGCCGTGGCTTCAAGTTCTCCACCTATGCCTCGTGGTGGATCCGCCAGAGCATCATCCGGGCCATCGAGAGCCAGATCCGCACCATCCGCATCCCCATCTACAAGCTCGAAGTGGTCAACAAGGTC
>CAZVHW010000178.1:0-12593 GCA_964626835.1 uncultured Enterobacterales bacterium | reverse complement strand
CTCGTCGTCCGCCCCGTAGAGGACTGGGAGCAAGATCAGCAACGAGTGGAAGGGACGCGTCACCACGCCCCCACGATATCATGCTCAATAGCTGTCTAGCGGCCCGATTTCGTTCTCGACCGCCTCGAGCATCTTCCAGTCCAACGTCGCCTGTTTCATGGCGTTGTGGTCGTTGTACAGCGGCCTGTCTTCGTCGAGGAATTCGACCACCTCGCGCACTGCGGCCTTGGCTGCCAGGGTCCCGCGGCCCGGGGTGTAGGTGCGGAAGTCCAGGGCTTGGGCCGCCGCCATCATCTCGATGCCGAGCACGCCGCAGCCCAGATCGTAGATCTGCCGGGACTTGAGGGCGGAGTTCATGCCCATGGACACGAAGTCTTCCTGGTCGGCCGCGGCGGGGATGGACTGGACGTAGGCTGGGGCAGAGAGAATCCGCTGCTCCACGATCTGCGTGTCGGCCGTGTACTGGGACAACATGAGCCCCGACATCATGCCCGCGCCCTTGGTAAGGAACGGAGGCAGTCCGACCGACAGCGCCGGATGGTTGAGTCGGTTGAAGCGCCGCTCGGACAGCACGCTCACCATGCAAATGGCGGCACCGAGCACGTCGATGGGCATGCTGATGGGAGTGCCTTGGAAGTTGGCGCCGGTCAGCACGATCTGGTCATCGGGGATGAAGATGGGATTGTCCCCAACGCCGTTGGCTTCGATGAGCAGCTGGGAGCGGGTCCAACGAAGCTGATCGCGGGCAGCACCGATGACCTGGGGGGTGGAGCGCATGGAGTAGGCGTCCTGGACCTTCACCTTTTCTTTTCCTGTCATCAGGTCGGAGCCATCCATGATGCGCTTGAGGTTCGAGGCGCACGTGACGGCCCCAGCGAAGCCACGCAGCCTGTGAAGGCGCGTGTCGTAGGGCTTCATGTTCGCCTTCAGGGCCTCGAGGGTCATGGCGCAGGCCACCTCGGCCTGCATGAGCCAGCGCTCGCAGTCGTGGACGAACAAGCAGCCGATGGCGTTGATGAGGTTGGAGCCGTTGATGGCGGCCAGCCCGTCGCGCGGCTTGAGCCCTGGGGGCTTCAAGCCGGCCTTCGTGAGGCCTTCGAGGCCACCGTAGCGCTGACCCTGGTAGAAGACCTCGCCTTCGCCCAGCAGCACCAGCGCGATCTGGGACATGGGGGACAGGTCGCCGCAGGCACCCACCGAGCCCTTTTCGCAGACCACGGGCGTCACGCCGTGGTTGAGCCAGTCCACGAAGGCCCGGGTGATCTCGATGCGGTTGCCGGAGTTGCCGTTGCAATGCACGTTTGCGCGCAGCAGCATGGCGGCGCGCACGTGATCGGTCGGGCATGGCTCGCCGATACCCGCGGCGTGGTTGTAGATGAGGTAGCGCTGGAACTGGTCGGCCTGTTCGTCGGTGAGCATGACCTCGGAGAACTCGCCGATCCCGGTGTTCACGCCGTACATGATCTCGCGGGCTTGGATGCGTTCGCGGATGAAGTTGCGGCAGTGATGGATGCGAGCCACGGCGTCGGGGTGCAGTTCGACCGTGGCGCCGTGGCGTGCGACCGCGACGACGTCTTCGATGGAGAGATCACTACCGGTGAGGATGACCTTGGTGTTCATGCGAGCCTCCTGGTTGGGGGCTCGGGCATCTACGTGGAGCGCCCGAGATGGATGGTTCGGGTCACTCCCACCCACCCCGCAGCAACCGGTGGCCGGTCCGCGTGCCTACAGTTGAACCCAGGGCCGTTGGCCCGTCAAGCTTCACGAGCTGAGAGGTGTCAGTTACGTGCCCATGCCTACGGAGAAAGGGTGCGCGGAACGTCCTCCGAGCCTCCCGGAGTTCCCATGTTCGTCCCCGGCCTGCTCGTCATTGCGGCCTCACTGGCCCAGAACCAGCCTCCATTGCCCGGCCAAGGCACACCGATCACCCTTGGGGCCGAGGCCGCGGCAGCGACCCGTCATGTCTGGCGTGGCATTCCACTCAGCCAGGGTCCGGCTCTTCAACCCTCGGCGTGGCTCGGGGCGGAGAACGTCCTGCTGACGGGCTGGGCGAGCTTCGACCGCCAGCAAGAGGACGGCCGGGGATTGGACACCGCGCGTTTCCAGCTCTCCTTCGCACAGCAGGCCGACGCTTTCACTTTCCTGCCCGCGGTCGTCGTCTATCTCTGGCCCGGAGCGGACAGCGTCACTTGGACCGCCGAGGCAACGGGCGACTTTTGCTGGCAGCCAGGGCCACTCGGGATCTACTGGGACAACGCCATCGACGTCTGGGCGGCCCGACCCGGCTTCTGGACCGAAGCTGGGGGCAGCCTCGTTCTCCCCCTCCCGGCCGGCCTGGGCCTCGAGAGCCGTGTCGGTGCATCCTTCGCCAACAAGCCCTTCAACGAGCACTACGCCGGCGTCGAGCGTATCGGTATTCACGGCGCCACCGCTGGCCTCGGGCTGACTTGGCGCCACGACAACGGGCTGTACGGCGTGCTCTCAGGACGCCTGGACTCGATCCTCGCTGAAGAACTGCGCGACACGCTGGGTACCGAACCCTTGATCCCTTCGGCGCTGCTGTCCCTGGGATGGAACAGGTGCCTTGTCTGGGTGAAGGGCTAGCGGGGTGCAATCGCGATACGGTCCACCACGATTTTTCTCCCTGGAGCCACAATGCCCGATTCGACCGAAGCCAAGCAGAGCCGTGGATTCTGGGGGCGCATTCTCCACGTGGACCTCAGCACGGGCGAGATCGAGTACGAGCAGCTTCCGCCCGCGTTCTACCAGCGCTTCCTGGGCGGCATCGGCCTGGCGGCCAAGGTGCTGTGGGACCGCATCCCGGCGGGCACGGATCCCCTCGGTCCAGACAACGTGCTCGGCTTCGTGCCCGGCCTGCTGACCGACACCGGCAGTCTGTTCACGGGCCGATTCATGGTGGTGGGCAAGTCCCCCGCCAGCGGCGGCTGGTGCGACGCCAACTGCGGCGGCTTCTTCTCGCCCGCCCTCAAGCGCTGTCGCATCGACGGACTCTTCGTACGCGGCAAGTCGGACAAGCCCGTCTACCTGGTACTGAAAGAAGACGGCGCGGAGATCCTCGACGCTGCCGAGCTGTGGGGACTGGACACGACCGAGGCGGAAACGAAGATCAAGGAACTGCACGGCAAGAAAGCCCAGTCCGCCTGCATCGGCCAAGCCGGCGAGAACAAGAGCCTCATGGCGGGCATCTGCAACGACGACGGACGCATCGCAGCCCGCGGCGGCCTCGGCGCCGTCATGGGTTCCAAGGGACTCAAGGCCGTCGTCGCCCTGGGAAAGACCCGCGTGGGTGTGGCTGACAAGGAGCGCATGAAGGCGCTCACCAAGACCTTCAAGGCCGCCATCTCCACCGAAAGCCCCATGAACCGAGTCCTCGGCGACTTCCTGCTGGGGACGACGGGCAAGCTGACCCGCGTGCTACCGGCCATGACCCGGCAACCCGCGGACGTCTGGCGGGTGCTCCTGGCCAGGTTCGGCACCTCCGCCCTCACGGCCATGTCAGCGGAGAGCGGTGACTCCCCCGTCAAGAACTGGGGCGGAGCGGCCAGCTCCGACTTCCCCCTGGCGCGCTCCCAACGCATCGGCGCCGAAGCCGTCTGCGCGCACGAGGTCAAGAAATACGGCTGCTTTTCCTGTCCTCTACGATGCGGCGGCATCGTCAAGTACGAGCACGGAGACCGCCCCATCCACTCCATGCACAAGCCTGAATACGAAACCCTGTGCGCGTTTGGGACCCTGCTGCTCAACGACGACCTGGCCTCGCTCTTCGTCATCAACGATCTGTGCAACCGGGCGGGTATCGACACCATCTCCACCGGCGCTGCGGTGGCGTTCGCCGTCGAGTGCTTCGAGGAAGGCCTGCTCACCACCGCCGACACCGACGGCCTCGAGCTGCGCTGGGGTGCAAGCCAAGCGGTCGTCACTCTGGTGGAGCGCATCATCGCGCGGGAAGGCATCGGAGACCTGCTGGCCGACGGCGTGCGCATCGCGGCCGAAAAGATCGGCAAGGGCTCCGATCGCTTCGCAGTGCACAGCGGGGGTATCGAGGTCCCCATGCACGACTCGAAGTTCGACCCCGCCTACCTGGCCACCTACACCTGCGATCCCACGCCAGGCCGCCATACCATCGCGTCGTTCACCTATCTCGAGCTCCAAGTGCTCGAAAAGCAGTTCTCCCGCGCACCCAAGCTGCCCCCCATCGCCTTCAAGCGCAGCAAGAGCAAACCCGAGGGCAAGGGCGAGATGCTCGTCGTGGATACCTTCTACAAGATGCTTGTGGACGCGGCTGGCGCCTGCTTCTTCGGCACCCAGGTCGGCGGGCCCATACCCCTGGTCGACTGGATGAACGCCGCGACGGGCTGGTCCTACGGCGCCGACGCCTATCTCGAAGCCGGCGAGCGGATCCACCAGCTGCGGCACGCCTTCAACTGTCGCGAGGGGATCAACCCCGTACGCGACTGTCGCCCACACCCCCGACTGTACGGAGATCCGCCCCTCCCAGCCGGTCCGTTCCGCAAGACCACCCTCGATGCCGACGGCTTCATCCGCGAGTACTACCGCGCCATGCGCTGGGACCCGGAAACCGGCCACGCGTCAAAGGCCCACCTCGAGTCCGTGGACCTACCCGAAGTGGTCGAAGCGCTGCACCAGGACTAGCAGCTCGGTCTCAGGCCCGTCTAGTCGGTGTTGGCCGGGCCGATGGAGCGCTCGACGGTGTCCAGGGCGTAGACGTCGAAGTTGACCTCGTGGTCGGCGATCTGGAGCTCCAGTTGTTCACCGCGGGCTTGGGAGAAGACCAGCTTGGCGTCAAACAGCTCGAGGTTGGCGAGGTGAATGTCCTCGGCCGCTCCGATGAGCAGTAGGCGCATCTCATCGCCGCGATCGTCAGAGTCTTCGCGCCAGTTTCTTTCCAGAGCTCGGTAGCTCTGCAGAGCGTAGAACCTGGTCTCCCACGCTTCGGTCAACTCCGGCCAGGTGTCCCTGTTGAGCGCCATGTTGCGACCCTGATGGAGCAGGTTGAGATAGCGCTCCTGGTCGGCCTCGCGAACCTCCTGGAGCCAGTCCCAGTAGTCGGGGAACTCCAAGGCAACCAGGCGCTCGGCCCAGGCCTGGTCAAACCAGGGCACGGCCATGGCGGTCGAGGGGAGCAGGAAGGCCAGAGCCAGAAGGAGGATCGTGCGCATGGGTGACCTCGGTGGCGGGTATGAGCAAGTGTTTCCTGGATCGCGCGACTCGGCAAGCCCGCGCGAGGCCAGGAGTCCGGACACCTCGATAGTGGCAGGCAAGGGCCCCGAGGATCCAAACACCGCCGGGTGGCGGCAAGATCGCGGCGGGCCTCGAAAGGGCTGCACCGAGTGGCGCGGCCGGTGCCACTCAGGGCGATGAGGCGCGGGCGCAACGTGGCGGTCGGGCCGGACGCCCACCGCGGGCTAGCAGTCGTCGGGAGAGAGGTGGCAGGCCTGCCGCCGGTTCATGTCGTAGCGAGAGCCGCCAGGGCCGTAGCGACCGTAACGGATGACGGGCTTCTGCGCAGTAGTGACCGGCGGAGGCGTGTTTTCAACACGCTGACAGTCGGGCGCTGCAAGCAGGGCACGTCGCAGTAGGCACTGGTGGGTCGCAGTAGACATGAGCTTTCCCGACGACTGCTAGGGATTGTCTGCCGGGGTTTGCGCGCAGGCAGCGGACAAGGCCTCGTCGAGTGCCTGCGAGGTGAAAGGCTTGCGGACAAAACCGAAGGCACCTTGATCGAGGATCCGCTGGACACGCTGCCCCCTGTCGTAGCCCGACATCAGCAGAACGGGGGCTTCCAGCGGTACCGTTCGCAGTGCGAGGAAGGTCTGCTCACCGTTCATCCCTGGCATGACCAGATCGAGCAGCACCATCGCGAATCCATCCGGTTCCGAGTGCGCTGCGCGCACCGCTTCCTCTCCGCTCGCGACGCTGGTTACCCGGTAGCCTCGCTGGGTGAGCAGGCGCTCGGTCGCCCGGCGGAAGCTGTCTTCGTCGTCGACGAGCAACACGTGGACGCCAGCCCCCCTGGCGAGGGAACGGCTTTCTCGCAGGATCGCCGCGACGGGTGGCTCCGCTGCTGGAAGCGTGACGATGAAGTCGCTTCCGACCCCCAGTTCTGTGCGAAGCTCGATAATTCCGCGGTGACCTTGGACTATCCCGTAGACCACCGCGAGGCCCCGACCCGGCCCCGGTCCCCTTGCGGGTGAAGAACGGCTCGAAGGCTCGGCGGGCGACCTCGTCGTCCATCCCCGAGCCCATGTCGGAGACGGTGATCGAGACGTAGGCCCCGTCGTCTACCAAGGCGTGGTCCCGCAGGACCACCGGCCGTGCGCGGATGCCCAGGCTCCCGCCTTGGGGCATGGCGTCCCGTGCGTTGAGGCACAGGTTCATGATCACCTGTTCGAGCTGTCCTGGATTGCCGAGGACGTGGAGGCTCGGAGCCAGGTCCGTGTCAAAGGTGATCGACTTGTCGAAGGTCCGCCGCTGGAGCCGAAGGACTGCCCCAACGACGTTCGCGACCGACACGGAGATCGTCTTCCCCGGATCTCCGCGTGCAAAGGTCAGCAGCTGACCCGCGAGGCCGGTGCCGCGGCTGGCGGCCTCGTGGATGTCGGCGAGCACCTCGGCCAGCTCGAGGTCGGAGACGCCGCTGGGGGGCGCGCCCTGGAGGTAGGTCACGTTGCCTAGGACGCCGCCCAGCAAGTTGTTGAAGTCATGCGCTACACCGCCTGCGAGCTGACCGACCGCCTCGAGCTTCTGGGCTTGAAGGAGTTGCTGCTGCAGTGTGTCGCGCTCTTTCCTGGTCTCGGCCAGGCGCAGACGTTCTTGCTCCAGGCGACGTGTCAGGCCCTGAACGATGTGGACGATCAGCGTGGCGACCACGAGGCAGGTGACCGCACCGGTGATCAGGTAGTCACCGGCGATTTCGCCACGGAAGAGGATGCTGAACACGATGACGATGGCGGCGGTGAGCACCTCGCCTGCGAGGACCGACAGCAGCAGGACAGCCAGGGGAGAGAGTTTGTCGAACCGTGATTCCACGTTGCCTCGAGGTGGCGGCTGGGGGTCGAGCTTCGATGTTCCAGTGTTGTAGCCGGACAGCTGGTCCGCGCAAGCTATCGTGCCGAACCGGCCCCCGTTGGCGCGTCCTGCCGCTCGGACTTCGGCCGCCTCGGATGACTGCCAGCTCGGTATCTGGTAGCTTCCCGGTAGAGGACACCCATGCTCGAAATCATGCTTCTCGCCTTCGCCGCGCACGGCGCGGACCTCTCGCCAGACTTCGAGCTACGCGCGGCCCTAAGCCTCGAACGACTGGGCCTGCAGGCCGACTCGAGACCGGGCCTTCGCCTGGGCCTTTGGCGCCAGGAAGGCAGCCTGCTCTTCGATGATCCATTCCTGAAGTTGCAGGCTCAGGTGTTCGTCACACCCGCCTACGTGCGGGCTGGGCCGCGGGTAGTCTTCGAGCCACTGGCCATTTTTCAGCTGCAAGTCTTCGCCCTCTACGACCTGTACTTCGGCAACTTCCAGACCGTCGTCGGCTATGACGATGTGAACGAGGCATACGGAGACAACGACGCCATCGAGGACTATGTCGCCATGGACCCGGATCGGCAGGACCGGGGCTCGGGTTGGCATTGGGGGGTGGCCCCCACGCTCAAGGCCCAGGCGGGCCCCTTGGTGATCGTAGCCAACGCGGAGTACAGCGACTGGCACGTGAGCGCCGATGTACCTGGCAACTACGTCTTCGAGCGCGAGTACGAGCTGCTGATGGGCTTCGACGACCAGCTGATCGCCACCAACGGGCTGCTGCTTTACGCCTTCGAGCCCTGGGAGGGGGCCACGATGCGGGTAGGAAACCTCACGACCTTTCGCATGGCCCTTGGGGACACGGAGGACCAGCTGCTGCGCACCGGGTTGGCTGCCGCGGCGTCGCTCAACGATGGCCAGCTGAATCCGACCCTGGTGGTCCAGGCCTACCTTCGCGACCGGGCCTACACCTCGCCCTTCCCCCCCTTCGTGGGCCTGATGTTGCGGTGGTCGCCGGCGTAGTAGGCGGCGTGTCGGCCGGTACCCACCGTCACGCCGCGGACACCAGGGGCGATGGCCATCCCTTCCTCGTCGCCACCGCGGCTATAATCCTCTGCATGGTGCGTCCCCTGACCCCCATCGTCCTGGCCCTGCTCCCGGCCCTGGCGCCTGCTGCCACGGGTGGACCTGACGGCGGAGGCGTCAGCTTCGCCGATTCGGACGAGGCGGACGGCCCTCCCCACGGCTGGCTGGACACCAGCACCGGCGACGAGCACCCACTCGCGGGGGACGAGATTGTCGAGATCGATCTGCCCTTCGAGCTCGATTGGTATGGCGACACCCAGGGCAGCGCGTGGATTTCGTCCAACGGCGCTCTCTTCTTCGGGGGCGAGACCGGCAGCGGCACACCCAGCTGCCCGAACAGTGGCGATACCTGGTCTGGGGTCGCGGCTTTCTGGGACGATCTCGCACCCAGCACCGTGGTCTCCCAGACCTTTGGGCAGTACCCCCATCGGGTATTGGCAGTGGAGTGGGACGGGGTCGCCCACGCCAGCCGCGGGGGGGACGGCAGCTTCCAGCTGTGGCTGCTGGAACGGGGCTCCGAGGCGGTGATCCTCCTCGAGGACGTAGACTTCGGGCACAGCGCCGTGGACGGGGGTGCCGGTGCCAGCGTGGGAGTCCAGGGCGCCGACGGCGACGGCCTGGCCTGGGCCTGCTCGGGTGGGCTCTCGGACGGAAGCTCCGCCTGGTTCTACGCATCCGGGGATCGACCATCGGGCAGCACCATCCCAACCGACAGCGTGTCCTGGGAGTTCACCGGCGGGTCGGACCGGACCTACGCGGGCGGCAGCCTCTCGGGTGGTGACGTCAACGGCGATGGACTGTCCGATCTGTTGGTGGGCAACCCCGAGCAGGACGCTGGCATCGCGTGGTTGATCCACGGCACCACCGCATCGGGCATGCTGGGTGACGTGGCCCTCGGACTATACGGTGAAGCCAGTGGCGACGAAGCCGGTGCGGCGCTGGCCTTGGGCGACCTCGATGGCGACGGCGTTGACGACCTGCTGGTGGGCGCCCCCAACCACGACGGCGCCGGGACGAACGCCGGTGCGGTGTACCTCGTTCTCGGGCCCGATGTCACGGGTGACCTCTCCCTCGCGGATGCGGATTGGATAGCGGATGGCCCGGCCGGCAGCGGCAGGGTGCTGCTGGGTTCGGGGCTCGCGCTCCCTGGGGACGTAGACGGCGATGGCTACACAGACCTGTTGGTTGGCGCCCCCAACGACGACCAGGGTGCCACGAACGACGGCTCCGCGTTCCTGTTCCAAGGCGGCAGTGGGATCTTCACGGGCATCACGGACACGAGCAGCGCTGCCGCGACCTTCCACGGTACGCACACGGCCGAGGCGCTAGGAACCATCGTGGCAGGGGGAGACCTGGACGGCGACGGCATGGCGGAGCTGGTGCTCGGCTCCCCGAACGCGAACCTCTCGGCAACCGGGGCCGGAGCGGTCTACGTGCTCGCGGGAGGAAGCTGGGCCGGCACCAGCCAGGTAGATGGAGTCGCTGGAACGGTCCTGCTGGGCGAGGTCGCCTACGACGAGGCCGGGTCCGCCCTGGTCATCGCTGACGTGGATGGCAGTGGCCTGCCCGATCTCGCCGTAGGTGCACCAGGAGCGGACATCGCAGGAACCGACTCCGGCATGGCCTATTTGCTGTTGGACCCTTCCCCCGCCCTGGGTTCCGTGTCCCTCTCGACCTCGGACACGTCCCTGCTGGGTGTCAGCTCTCACAGCCTCCTGGGTGACGCTCTGGCTGCCGGCGATCTCGACGCAGATGGCCAAGCCGACCTGTTCGTGGCCGCACCGTCGGAGTCGGTCACCGGGATCGGCAATGGTGGCGTGGTCTACGTGTTCACGACGACCCCGGCGGCAGGCGACGTGGACATCGGGGACGCCGAGCACCAGGTCCATGGGTCCATTGGCGGCGGCACGGCCGGGGCGGCCTTGGCCTACCTCGAGGACTACGACGGCGATGGCTACGGTGAGCTGGCCCTGGGTGCACCCCTGGCCAACACCGGCAGCTCGACCGGCAACGGTGCGGTCTGGATGTGGAGTTGGTTCCCCAGCTTCCTGGACGAAGACGGTGATGGCTTCGTGTCTATCGACGCTCGAGCCATCGACTGCGACGACGAGGACGCCGCGGTGTACCCGGGCGCGGGCGAGACCGACAGCAACCTGGTGGATGACGACTGCGACGGCTGGGTCGACGACCTGCTCCGCCCCCGCGACGTGGAGGACTGGTGGCTCTGGGATCTGGAGGAAGAGTGGGGCGATCCCGCTGTAGCCAGCTTCGACTTCGAGATCGCCACGGATGGTGATGACGTCACCGAGCTCTATGGTTCCTACGGCATCCACCTGTCCTCCGGCAGCTCCCTGCTGGCGAGCCAGGACGTGCACGGCACCGTACCCTCGGACAGCTTGGGGGCGGAGATCGGGGTGGTCGGCGCCCCAACCTTCACCATCACCTTCGACGATACGGTGGATGCCCTCGCGATGCAGCTGCTCGACGCCAGCTGTGAGTTCGAGATCGCTGCTTCGTACGGCGGGACGAACCTCTTCGATGGCTGGTTGCTGGACGTGAGCGCGGACAACCGCAGGGGTGGGCAGTTCCTTGGGCTGGAGCTGGCCACCGGCATCGACACCCTGGATATCGTCTGCTCGACTGGGGATGCCTGGGGCCTAGACGACCTGCAGGTCGTGTGGTCGTCCCTCACCGACGCCGACGGCGACGGCTTCACCGAGGCCGATGATGACTGTGACGACGACGACGTGGACGTAAATCCCGACGCGACCGAGGTGCTGGGCAACCTGGTCGACGACGACTGCGACGGGGTCGTGGACGCCGGCGGGGCCGCAGCCCACGACCTACCCGAGGAATGGCAGGCGGCCTCCGCACTCGACGAGGTGACGGTGGACTTCGAGGACCACGACCTGGGCACCGTCGACAGCGACGACTATCTCGACCTGGGCCTGACCATCGAGGGCAGCCCCGATGTGGTCACGGACGTGGACGGCAGCACCCCTCGAGACGCTCAGGCCGCCCAGGCCCTGCTGGACGCATCGTACGACAGCATCACCCTCGCCTTCGCAGAGGCCCAGCCGGCGCTGGCCACCTGGCTCCTTGACTGCGAAACCGATGTCTCCTACGAAGCCTATTGGAACGGCAGCCTGCTCTACTCCGGCACCGTGGACCGCACCGCGGACGACACCGCCGAAGGTGCGTTCCTGGGCTTCGTCTTCGACATGTCGGTGGACGAGTTGGTCCTCACCGCCGGAAGCTACGGGGACGGGTTCGGCATCGACGACCTGGTCTTCTCGACCTTGGGGCTGGACGACGCCGACGGCGACGGCTTCACCGAGCGGGACGGCGACTGTGACGACGGCGACGACGAGGTGAACCCCGACGCCGAGGAGACCTACTACGACGGCGTAGACCAGGACTGTGACGGATCCAGCGACTACGACGCGGACGGTGACGGCTTCGAAAGCACCATCGACTGCGACGACACCGACGCAGAGGTGAACCCCGACGCCGAGGAGACCTGGTACGACGACGTCGACCAGGACTGCGACGGATGGTCCGACTGGGATGCCGACATGGACGGACACGACTCGGACCGCGACTGTGACGACGAAGACGCTTCCGTCAACCCAGATGCAGAGGAGATCTACTACGACGACATCGACACCAACTGTGACGCCACCGACGAGTACGATGCCGACGGGGATGGCTACGCCGCCCTTGGCTCGGGCATGTCGGGTACCGTCGGGTCGGGGGATTGCGACGACACGGACGCTGGAGTGAACCCAGACGCGGTCGAGACCTACTACGACGGCTTGGACCAGGACTGCGACGAGGAGAGTGATTTTGACGCAGATCTCGACGGGTACGAGAGCCATCTGTACGGTGGGGACGACTGCGATGACAGCGACAGCAGCGTCAATCCGGGTGTGTCTGCGGACGCCTGCTACGATGGCTTGGACGCCGACTGCAACGGTCTGTCGGACTACGACTGCGACGGCGACGGCTGGGTTCACGAGGACTACACCTCGGATCTCGGGGACTGCGACGACCTGGACCCCGACGTCTACCCCGGCTCCACCGAGATACTCGGTGACGGCGTAGACCAGGACTGCGATGGCGGCAACGACTACGACGGGGACGGAGACGGCTTCGAGGGCACCAGCTACGGTGGAGACGACTGCGACGATGGCGATCCGACCGTCAGCCCCGATGGGGCAGAGGCCTGCGGCGATGGGGTAGACCAGAACTGCGACGGAGAGGACGACTACGACTGCGACGGTGACGGCTACGAGGCCGAGGAGCGGGGGGGGACGGACTGTGACGACGGCGACGACGGCGTCCACCCGGGCACCATCGACGCCTGCTACGACGGCCTCGACGCCGACTGTGACGGCGCGAGCGATGACGACTGCGATGGGGATGGCTACGATGCCGACACCGCGGGCGGA
>CAZVHW010000177.1:8289-12599 GCA_964626835.1 uncultured Enterobacterales bacterium | reverse complement strand
TACCCGCCTGGGCACCATTTCCTACGGTGAAGAGCGCCCGGTAGACGGCTCGGCCACCGAGATCGCATGGTCCAAGAACCGGCGCGCCGAGTTCCGCATCACCTGGGGCCAAGGCCAAGCCGCGGGCACTACCCAGTAGACCCGTCACCCGGCGCCGAACAGATCCTCGCCCGGCTCGTCACCGGCGAGACGCCGCACGCCCCGACCCGGACAAGCGGCCAAGCGGCGTAGAATGCGCCAAGCCAAGCCCGGATCCCCGACACCGGCCTTGTCCGCGATGGAGTCGGCGGATTCGGGCACGTCCCCCAGCACCGCGACCAGCGCACGTTGAGCGTCGAGTACCCGCGCAGCCGCCTTCTTGCCCGCTTCGACCCCCGGTTGGTGGTAGGCGTTGATGTTCACCAGCTCGGCGTAGATGCCTACAGCCCGCTCGAAGAGGGCGATGAGAGCGCCCAGACTGCGAGGATTCACCCGGTCGACGGCGATGGTGAGCGTGCGCTTGCCGTCCTGCTCGAGGGCCTGCCGGGTACCCTCCAGGAAACCGGCGAGGGCATCGCCAGCGGTCACGCCGTTTTCCAAGACGGGATCGGCGGCACCCGGGCAGAGCACCTGAACGAACGTGCAGAAAAAATCGTCCGGGCCGTCGCGCAGCTGCTGTACAAAGGCGTGCTGGTCGGTCGACCCCTTGTTGCCGTACACCGTGAGCCCATGACGCACGACATTGCCCGCGCGGTCGCGCTTTTTCCCAACCGATTCCATGATGAGCTGCTGCAGGTACCTGGCGAGGGACTGCAGGCGGTCCGCGTAGGGCAGAACCACCATGGCTCTGGGGCGGTCTTCCTGGGCAGCCAGCCATACAGCCGCCAGGCAAGCCGCTGGGTTGTCGTCGACGGGAAGCCTGGTGGCTGCGTCCATGGCGCTAGCGCCTTCGAGCAGCTCGCGCCCAGAAATGCCGAGGAGTGCGGCGGGTAGCAAGCCCACGGGCCCCGTCACGCTCGTGCGCCCTCCGACATAGTCCCAGAGAGGCAGCACGGCGGCCCAACCCTCTCGGGTCGCGAGCCTATGCAGCTCGGAGCCATCTCCGGTGACAGCCAAGGCCCTGGCGGCGAATGCTACGCCAGCTTCGTCAAAAGCCCTGCGGACCGTGAGGAGGGCATTGCGCGTCTCGACGGTTCCCCCCGACTTGGACACCACCACGACCAAGCTACGCTCGAGATCGACCGTGGCCAAGTGGCCGCAGAACCCGTTCGGATCGGTATTGTCGAGTACTCGGTAGCTTCGGGCGGGCACACCGGTGTCGGGTCGAGTGTCACCCAGGGCTTCGAGCAACAGCCGAGGCCCCAGCGCCGAGCCCCCGATACCAAGGTGCAACACGGCCGTAGGCTGGAAGCGGCGCAGCAGAGCTCGGGCCGTAGACTCGCACCTTTCCACGGCCTCGCGGATGGACTCGGCCTGCGTGTCCGTGGGTGCTAGGTCGGGATCACGGAGCCAGTAGTGCCCTACCTGCCGTTTCTCGTCGAGGTTGGCCAACGCACCCGCCTCGAGCTGCGCCATGGCCCTGAGTGCCTCGTCTAGCCGCTGGCGTCCTGGAACCTCCAGAGCATCCATGCAGTCTAGATCGAGGGTGATCCCCGTGCCTGCAGGGGAGAACAGCGGGGAAGCACGGCCGTGCCGAGAGGACATCTGGGCTCCTGGATGCTGCGAGGAAAGCGCGAGGTACTAACGCGAGAGCAGCTCCAGGAAGGGCACGATCTCGACCGGCTCGAACGTACGCCCGTCGCCCGCCTCGGGTGTGGCCTTGCCTCCTGATTCGCCACGGTGGAGGTAGACCCACCCGGGCAGGAGTTCTCCCACAGCGGAACGGCAGCGCTCTACCAGGTCTCGCTGTGCGCCCCGATCACGCAGAGCCTCGTCCTCGGCCAGGCGGCGCAGTGCAGACTCCGCGCTGTCGCCGAGATAGATGCGCTCACCCTCGGTGGTTCGGATCTCCCAGCGCTGGCCCTCGTCAACCCACAGCACGTTGCCAAAGGCGAAGACACCCACCAGCCAGCCTTCGCCGAAGCGCTCCTTGACCCGCGCTTCGCCGTTGAGGGTCATGAGGTCCATGTTCTTGCGACGCAAGCCCAGTAGGAGCAGCCAGCCGTAGCCGAAGCGCCCTCCGTTTTGCACCTCCACGAGGCTGGCGATGGTGGAAGGCAGAAAGGACATGCCCTTTACAGCGGGTGCGGTGAAGTCGAGCCAGGTGGAGATGCCGAGCGAGGCCAGGGCCGATTCTACCGGGCTGACGCGGATGACATCGTTCTCGTCGAAGCTCACGGACTCCTCGTCGCCGTTGCCGGCGGCATGCGGGCTGGTGGAGTCACCATACGCGGAGCTGTACGACACCACGGCATGGGATGGAACGGAGATCGGGGTGGCGGGTGGCACCGACCCCAACCCCGGCTCGGGGTCGGCACCCCGGGCGTCGATATCGGCTTCTCGGTCGACCATGATCCGCTCGGAGGTGTCCCCTCCGCCCGCACCTCGAAGGCCGTAGGTCCCCGCAGGCAGGATGGCGTCCGTGTTCTCGTCGCCAAAGTCATCGGAGGACGGTCGCTCGGGATCATCGGGATCGGTGCCTGGCGGTGGTGGCCGTGCTCCGGTTCGAAGGACATGCGAGACGGTCGCGCCTTCGTCCCGGGGTTTCTCCGCGCTCGATCCATCCGGTGTCTCGCGGTTCGAAGCACGGGGTCGCTCCGTCCTGGGCTGACGTGACGTCTCGGGGCCGGGCTCACGAGCGCGCTGTCCAGCCTCTTCTCGCAAGGGGGGCAGCCCGTCCAGCGGTTCCTTGCCCCCGGTTCGCAGCATCACGCCGATGAGCACCAACAAGCCCACCAACGTGGCCCCCAGGCCGACCAGCAGCCCGGAAAAGGAATCTTGGTCACCGCCTTCGCGGGGGTCGGGCACTCGGGGCATCGCAGTGGACGGCACCGACGAGGCCCGAGGTCCCTCCGCTCCAGCGGACGGTGTGGCTTCCGGTGCCGCGGTGGACACGTCGGGAAGACGCAGCTGATCGACACCTTCGAGAACTTCGATGGGGATGACGTCCGCGTTGTGCTTGGTGCACTCGGCGCGCGTGTAGCGCACGCGGTCGCTGACCTGGAGCAAGGCGTCCAGCCTCTGCTCTCCCCCACGATGTTCGAAGATCAGGCGAACACCACAGCGACGCACGAGCCGGACACCTCGCCCGTGGGATCCTTCGGCGTCGGACCAGGTGTAGCCGAGCACGATGGCGGGCTCACGGGACACGGTGCGCACGATGCGAGCGTTGGTCTGCTCGATCACGACGCCTTCCGCTTCGGCTTCGGCCTCCAGCCAGGCCTGCTCGTCCGCCTCGTCCCCCGGCCCGAGCGGGTGCATGACATCGTCACGCTGCACCTTGACGTCGACCGCTTGGCGATCGATCCAGATCCGGGTTCCCCAGAAGTGCTGCTCGCTGGTCCAGGACGACGGAAACTCGAGGACGCAGTTTGGGCACTCGGTGGCTTGACCAACGGCAGGCAGGAGCAGCAACGCTAGCGCAAGAAGATAAATTCTCGAGGGCGGCATGAACGTGGGTAGCCTCCCCGCGGGTGCTCCGGTCGCCAAACCGGCTGCGGCGGACCATCGATCTTCGCAAGTATGCACGAAAGCCATGACGAGATCACGCGCCACGGACCGTCTCCCCGGATATCCCTGCCACATGTCACCCGCCAAGCACCTCCCTGCACGCGAGATCCTGGCCGTCATGCCCCCTGGGCTCGAGCCCGTCGTCGCCGACGAACTGGCGAGCCTGGGGTGGCCCTCGCCCCGCCAACATCGCGGCACCGTCAGCTGCAAGGGTTCCTCCGAGCAGATCATGCGAGCCTGCCTGTTGTGCCGTACCGCGACCGACCTGCGGGTTCGCGTCGGGCGCGGCGCGGCGGCCTCCCTCGAGGGCCTGGCACAGGGGCTCAGGAAGCTGCCTTGGCAGCTGTTTCTGCGGCCAGGGCGGCCGCTGGAGATCTCGGTCAGCAGCCATGGCTCCCGCCTCAAGCGACGGGACGTCGTGGCCCGAAAGGCCACCCTGGCCATCGGGGACGCCCTGAAAGGCCCACGGGTCACGCACCGACATGGCCGACGGGACCCCCACGGGGAAGGTTCACCAGCGCGGGTCTACCTTCGCATCGAGAAAGACAGAGTGGAAGCTTCCATCGACCCCGTCGGTTCCGCCCTCTGGAAGCGCGGATACCGCGCTCGGGGCGGTGCAGCTCCGCTTCGGGAGAGCTTGGCTGCGGCGGCGCTGCGGGCCA
>CAZVHW010000177.1:0-8279 GCA_964626835.1 uncultured Enterobacterales bacterium | reverse complement strand
GTCAGCCCCTGGTGGATCCCTTCACGGGTAGCGGCACGGTGCTCATCGAGGCCGCGGCAATGACACAGGGCGTCGCACCGGGGGCTGGGCGTCGCTTCGACTTCGAGCGCTGGCCCTGCCACAACGCTCGCAGCTGGCATCGCGTGGTCAACGAAGCCCGCTCTCGTAGCAAGACATCGCCTGCCTCCAGCATGCTGGGTTCCGATGCGGACCAGGCGGTGCTCGACATCGCGCGCGCAAACGCCAAGCGGGCGGGTGTGGGATCCGCAATACGCTGGCATCACCAACGCATCGACGCCCTCGAGCCGCCCACGATGCATCCAGGCCTGGTGCTCACCAACCCGCCGTGGGGCCGTCGTCTGGGAGCACGCGTAGGCGGAGTGTACACGGCATTCGGCCGAGTGCTGCGCGAGCGCTTCTCCGGCTGGCAGCTCGGAGTGCTCTGTCCCGAGCGCTCCTTGATCCGGGCGATGCGGATTCCCCTCGAGCCACGGCTTCGTTTTCCCCACGGGGGGACGGAGCTAATCTTGTGGGCGGGCACCGTTGGATAGCAGTTCCCCAAGGCTACCCAGCCTGCGCAGTGCTGGAGGCAGGCCCAGCGCAACCGTGGGAAGATTCCCCACCAGCCAAACCAGGGCGGCGTAGGCGAGCGCTTCGTGATCGCCAATTCCGAACAACCCCAGCGCCGCGACAGCCGACGCGGCCGTTCCAGCCCCCAGGCTGGGTGGGAGCACCAGGGAGGCCACGGCGGAGAGCGCCATGACGGCCGCGGCTGCGAACCAGGCGTCCGCGACATCGAGGTGCAGAGCCCGGAGCAAGAGGTAGTAGGTGGTCAGGAACAGTCCGACGTCCACCATCGCCAGGCCACTGTTCACCGCCAGCGCCCGCAAGCGGCCGAGGGAGCTCCCTGCGTGCTCCAACCCCAGCTCGAGGGCAGCGCGCAGGCGCCCCCACGCCCCGGCTTCTCCGTCGGCCGGTGGAGCGGATCGTCCGAACATCCGCCCCAGTGCGGCGAGGACGATGACCAGGACCGCCCCAGCAAGCGTCACGATGGCCACCACGCTGACCGCGGTCTGGGCGTCGCCCGAACCCAGGGCCTGCTCCCACCAGAGCAACCCGCGTCCAAAGACGATCAGCAGGAACACACCTAGAGCCGCCGCCTCCAGCAAGGCCACGAGGAAGACCGCAGAGACGGCCACGGGACCAGGGACCTTCTCTTCACGGGTCAGCAGCACCATGGCAGCCACGTCGCCAGCCCGCACGGGGAGTACGAAGTTGAGCAGCCCAGAGAGGAAGCCGATGCCCATGACCCGCCCAAGCGAGCAAGGGAAGGCCAGGCTCACCAACCACCAGGTTCGCACCTCGTGCAGGACCAATGCCCCCACCTTGACCACCAGGGCCAAGCACAGCCATCCCAAGGACACCTGGGCCAACGCCCCCCCAACATCGTGGGGGTGGGCTTCCCTGAGCAGCAAGACGATGACGAGCAGCGAGGCCACCACCTGCAGCGCAACCGCCCAGTGCCGCGCCCGAGGACGGCTGGGCTTTGGGACCGGCGCACGCGCCTGGAACCGACTATCCAAGACGAGAGTGGCCCTGCGCGTGTGCTGGTGCGGGCGCAAAGCGGCCGCCGGGGAGCGCGTCTGGAAGACGCATGAGGGGCATGGCCCCCCATGCAACAAGAAGGCTGGTGGTGACGCGCCGCGAAGCGGCGGGTGCGACAGCACCCCCAGGAGCCCCTGGCCAGGGGCTCTTGGGCGGCGCCACTAGCGGCTCGACCCGCACTCGACCGTCAGCCTGAAGGGAGCCTCCACCCCCGCCTTGCCGTCGACGACGATCATGTAGAAGCCCGGGTTGTTGACGGTCTCGACGTGGATGACGCCGTCGCCCTTTTCGCCGTCGGCTTCACACTCGGACACCGTATGGCTCACCGTGGGGCACTTGCCGTCGTACTTCCACCGGAAGGCGAAGAGATCCAGGTCGACACAGTCCGTGTCGAGAAACATGTTGGCGCCGGTATTTGGCGGCAACTCGATGTAGTAGACGCGCTCGTTGCCGTGGTAGCCGTTGTGCTGCGGGAGACAGAACTTGGCGACGTAGAATTCGTCCTCGAAGTTGGCCCGGCCGCCCACGGTGTTGCCCTCGACCTCGTCACCACACGAGATGGTCTTGGTGAGGCAACCATCGCGGGGCGCGCGGCCCTTCTTGAGGCCACAGTCGACATCACGTTTATCGCTGACTCGCTCGATACCCCTGCGCTTGTGCAGGATGTTGCGCAGAGCGGGGATGCGGTCGCAGCCGGAGACGAACAGGAGGGAGAGGGCGAGAGGGAGCCAGCGCATGAGGACCTCGGCGACGGGGGCAGGCAGCCAGAGCTTACTTCGTTGGTCGGTCGTTCGCGAGGGGTGTCCGGCCGGTCTCGCGGTTGAGAGCCCGAATCCAACCGAGCTGCTCGGGCGTGGGCCACGGCGCCCTCCACATCCAGTTGCCGTGCACGGTTCCCGGGATGTTGATGCGGGCTCGGTCGTCGAGATTCAGGATGTCCTGAAGCGGCAGCACCACGTGGTCGGCGACGGACTCCAGGGCCATGCGGACCAAGGCGTGCGCAGGACTGCCCTCGCGCCCCGCACGCATCAAGCCGAAGTGGTGGTGGACCCACTGGGGAGCCGACTCGTACCACCCCCGAGCGGTCTGGTTGTCGTGGGTACCCGTGCAAGCCACACAGTTCGGGCCAGGGAAATGACAGGGGTGGTGCGGGTTGCTCGAGTCACCGTCGAAACCGAACTGCAGCACCTTGAGCCCAGGGAAGCCGAGCGAGTCGCGCAGCTGCTCGGTCTCCCGATCGATGAACCCCAGATCCTCGACCATCACGGGCAGCTCGGCGGGCTGAACGGACCTTCCCCATTGTGTGGAGAACTCGTCCGCGAGGGCCTCGAACAGCCCGCTACCGGGACCAGGGGTCCACCAGCCATCCCGGGGCGACTTGTCGAACGGGAAAGAGAAGTAGGCCGCGAAGCCCCGAAAGTGGTCCACACGCACCTCGTCCACCAGACCCAGGAGTCGGCGGAAACGGGCGCGCCACCAAGCGTGGTCCGTGCGTGCGGAGTGTTCCCAGTCGAACACCGGGTTGTCCCAACGCTGGCCGTCTTCGGTGAATGCATCCGGCGGCGCACCCGCCACGATCTGCGCCGTACCGTCCTGGGCCAGCTGGAACAGGGGGCGGTGGGCCCAGCAGTCTGCCCCTGAACCGAGGACGTACAGGGGCAGGTCGCCCATGATGCCGAGCCCGCGGGCGGACAGCTCGACCCGGAGTCGCTTCCACTGCAGGTCGACGAGATACTGCAGCGCTGCAGCACGACGATAGCTGGCAGCGTGCTCGATGGGGATCTTGCTCGTGACGCCGACATGGCGGTCGCGGAGCGGCGCGGGCCAGGCCGGCCAGCCCACACCGAGATCGTGGTTGAGCGCCCACCAAGCGGCCCAGTCGAAGGCCCAGTCGCGCTCCCGCTCCATCCAGTCGCGGAGATCGTCGTCGGGGACCGCCCTGGCCGCCAGGTCGAGAAGAGGGTCTTTCCAGGCCCGCAGGGCTTGCCACGGTACCCGATCGGGGCGTTCCGGCGAGGGCGCCCGGTTCCGGGCCTGCTCCCATTGGTCGGAGGTGAGGAAGCCATCCTCGGCCAGCTGCTCCAGCGAGAGGTACATGGGCTCCAGGGCGAAGGCCGAAGCCCCGGAGTACGGGCACTCGTTGGCGGCGTCAGGGGGCATGGGGAGGATCTGCCAGAAGGAGAATCCGGCCTCGACGAGCCAGTCCAGAAAGCGCCACGTGGCGCTTCCGGCGATGGTGCCCAAGGGCTCGGGCCCTGGCAGGGAGAAGGTGGGGAGGAGGAGGCCGCTGCGTCGCATGGCCGCCCTTCTATTTCCTGAAGGAGCCAGCGTCAGCCGGGCTGGTCACTTTGTCTGAGCCCGATGTCAGCGTCCTGCCCGGCCCGCCGCGAGCGATGGACCAGATCCCGCAGGGACAGACCTTCGTGAGCGGTGAAGAGCAGGCCCAATCCCACGGTGAACGAGAGCTGGCCCACGTGAATCAGCACGGCCACCGTGGCAGCGAGGGAGGGATCGAGCCCCAGCAGTCTCAAGGCCGCCGAGCAGCCCGCTTCGTGGGATCCGAGGAAGCCGGGGGTGGGCACGGCCGTGAAGGCCGCCAGGGTGAGGGCCCAGACCACCATGGCCTCGCCAAGGCCGAGGTCGAGCTGCGGGAGGCCCAGCAGCACCATCCAGAGCCCTGCGACGGTGAACACCCAGAGACAGGCCGTGAGCAAGACGACACCCAGGGCCTTCGATGGTGTACGCCCGAGCTCCACCAGGCCCCGCTGGAACTGGCGCAAGAAGCTACCGATGCGCTGGCCAAAGGCCTGGTTGGCCAAACCCAGGCCACGCACCACGAGCCCGATGATCGGCTCGCCCACGAAGACCACCGAGGCGATGAAGATCAGGCCACCCAGGCTGATGCCACCCGCCACGGTCTGGCCGACCGCCACGAGGTCGATGCCAGCGACCTCGACACCACCGGGTGGCAGCTGCACCACCACGCCCACCAACAGGAGCATGATCAACAGGCTGAGCATGTCCAGCAGCCGCTCGACGAAGATCGCGGCCATGGAACCACCGAAGGGTACCCCGTCCTTTTCGAGGAGCAGGTAGGGGCGTACGAGCTCACCCAACCGCATGGGGACCACGTTGATGGCCAGGAAACCGATGCTGTTGACGGACAGGAGACGCAGGAACGGGATGGGCACACCCAGCAACAGGCGCAGGCGGAAGCAGCGCACGGTGTGTGCCATGAAGTACAGCCCGAACATGGGCAGCACCGCCCACCAGCGGAAGTCCGCCAGGCAGGAGCGCACAACGTCGAGCTCCACCCCCCACAGAACCCAGGCGAGACAGGCCACGGTGATCAGCAGCACAGCTGCGATCTTCCAGTTCACGGCGGTGCCTCCAGGCGGGGTGGGGAGGCTGCTACTTAGCCACTGACGTCGCCTGTGTCCTCAGCGGGGATGATGTCCAGGTCCTCGGCCAGAGGGGCGATCACGTCTTCGGCCAGGATGGAGAGACAGAGCACCTCGCCGTCTTCGCACTCGACGCAGTCGATGCCCCAGTCACCCATGAGATCGCAGACGTACTCTTCGGTGCCGAAGTACTCTTCGGATAGCAGGCGGGTGTCGGCGACGCCGGAGAGCAAGAGCCCACCTATGGAGCTGCCGTCGGGTGCGAAGGTGCCTTCGAGGTGGAAGTCCTTGATCGGCAGGTCTACGTCGTCGTAGCCGAGAGACAGCTCGTCCTGATCGGCGTAGAAGTAGGGCTGTAGGGTGAAATCCGCGGGATCGAACCACCAGCCACGGCCGTCGGGGAACAGCTTGTAGGTGCCGTCCGAGCGTTTCTTGCCTTCGGCGACGTACAGGGTGATGGTCTCGGCATCGGCCTGGGACACGCCGACGAGCAGGGGACGCACCCCAAACATGGCCAACAGAAGCTCGAAGGACTCGGGCTTGGTGAACGCGATGTCGTCGAAGTCCAACACATAGGTGTTGTGCACCAGGCTCGAGGTGTCGGTCTCCAGCTCGTCGCCGTACACGTCGGTGCTGAAGGCCACCTCGGTGTGCTCGCCACACACATCGGCCGTGAGCACGTAGGCGGACGACGACGCGAGATCTTCCAGCGGATCCACCACCGCCATGAAGTCCGCCGATTCCCAGCGGACCTCGACCTCTACCGCTTCTCCCGCCTCGTCCAGCAGGCCGAGGCTCGCCTGATCGATGGCTGCTTCCGAGAAGAGCACCTCGAGGGAGGTCTTGTAGTACCACCCGGACTCGTCGTCCTCGGGTGCGGTCTGGAGCACCGTGGTGACGCAGTCGGTGTCGGTGTCCGTGTCGGTGTCCGCGTCGGTGTCGGCGTCCGTGTCGGTGTCGGCGTCCGTGTCGGTGTCACCCTCGGGATCCTGCGAGTCGTCGGGATCCTCGTTGCACTGACAGGCGGCAAGGCTGGTCATCAGGGCCAGCGGGATGGCGTAGCGGAACATGTCTCCTCCATTGGATCGGGGCTCTGACCCGGGCGTCACTCCAAGTCGTTTTCGATGCTGATGGTGTACCAATGGAAGGCACTGCCCCCATTGTCATCGTCGTCCGTGGGGTTCTTGATGACCAGGTACCAGTCTGCGGCGTCTTGGGACGAGTGCTCGACACGGGGATCCGGATCGGAGGCACCGTTACTGGCGGTGTTCGTCTCGAGCCACCCCTGTTCGACGAGCCCTTCGTCGACGATCGTCTCGTCCCACAGCGTGATGCGCGAGGCCAGTGGGCTGCCGCTGGTGTAGCCCTCGACGTCGAAGGTCCAGTTGATCTTTTCTACGGAGTCCGGGACCTCGATGTGGAACCAGTCGTAGTCGCCCGTGGAGTCGATGGACCCGAGGATCACGTCGCCCGGTTGCACCGTCTGCCCCTCGGCGGCCGTGTCGTTGTCCTCTTCTTCGCGAACCGTCCAGGCCACCGGCGCCTTGTCTTCCGACACCAACAGCTCCCACTCGTAGTCTTCGCCGTACAGCCCGGAACTCTCCATCAGGTTGACGAAGTACTCCTCGTCGCCGAGGGCTGGGAAGACGATCCAGGGATCTTCCTCGTAGGTCTTGTTGCTGATGTACGCCACGGAGAAGGTCTCGAGGGACTTGATGCCGAAGTACGCATCCGCGGCGCTTCCGATGCTGGCTGCGCTCACATCCACCCGGATCCATTGGGCGTCCTCGCCCGGGAACACCAGCCACTCGCTGTCGCCCACTTCCGAGAAGCTGCCGCATGCCGTCTGCTCGAGCCCCACGGCGTCGGCGTCGTCCTGATCGTCGTTGGGCTCGGTCTCGGGAACCTGGCACGGCGGAGGTGGTGCGGTGTCTTCGGGTGGGATGCTGTCGGCGGTGTCTTCGGGTGGATCCGTGTCGCCGTGGTTCGGCTGGGTGGGATCGACGGGCATCCCGGGATCGATACAACCGGCGCAGGCCTTGCAGCCCACGAAGGTCGCCGCGAGAATCCACGGTGTCAGGCTTGGCACTGGTCTTCCTCCGAACGCGCCATGCAGGGTAACGCAGGCGGTGCCGACCTGCTGGATTCACCGCGACGTCTCGAGTCGCGCTCCCATGGCGGGCAGCCCACGGCGCGAGTATGCTGCTTCCTCGATGGAGAACCCCCTGGAGGAGACCATGCCCCGCTGGCTCACCACGCCCTTCTTGCTTCCCCTGGCCTTCGCCCTCGGCTGCCCCGCCAGCGACACGGACGTCCACGCCCTCGAGCCGGTGCTCGTGGTCGCGCCCGACGAGCTGGACTTCGGCGAGGTGGTGGTGGACTACAGCTCCGAGCTCACCGTCGAGCTCATCAACTCTGGGAAAGCGACCTTGAAGGTCAGCGCCATCACGTGGACCGAGGGCACCACCGGAGTCTTCGACAAGGATCTCGAGTCGGTCGAGGTCCCCCGAGACGAGCGGGTCACGCTCACCGTCAGCTGCCTCCCTACCACCTACGACGTCTACACGGACACCATCGTCATCACCAGCGACGACCCGGAGAACTCCGAGGTGCAGGTCCCGGTCAGCTGCACCGGCACCCACGCCCCGACACCGGACATCTCCCTCGAACCCACCTCCATCGACTTCGGCGACGTCGAGGTTGGCGAGGTCGGCACCACCTACGTCACCCTGAGCAACGTCGGCGACGGAGACCTGCTGGTGGCTGGCACAGGCCAGAGCGGATCGGGGGCTTTCGCCATCGTCACCGATCCCGAGGGCACCACCATCAGCCCTGACGGCGACCAATACGTCATCATCGTCAACTACGAACCCACCGACGTCACGGGCGACTACGGCCTGCTCCAGATCGTCAGCAACGATCCCGACGAGCCCGCCGTCGATCTGATCATGCTGGGCAACTGCGAATCGGCCGATGACTGCGAGTACGAATACCCCGTGGCCGTCATCGAAGGGAACGAGGAATCCGACCCCCTCGAGACCTTCACCCTGGACGGCTCCGCATCCTACGATCCCCGCGGCCAAGAGATCGAGTACTCCTGGGCCCTCACCGACGTGCCGGCGGGTTCCGGTGGCCACGTCAGCAGCGTGGTCGACGACCACACCGACCTCTATGTCGACATCGCTGGCGACTACCAAGTCCAGCTGGTGGTGATCAACGAGTCCGGCGTCGCATCGGCGCCCACCAAGCACAACATCGCGGTGCTCCCCTCCG
>CAZVHW010000176.1:7362-12652 GCA_964626835.1 uncultured Enterobacterales bacterium | reverse complement strand
GAGGGTCTCGAGCATGGTGGCGATGTTGCGAGCCTCGCGCAGCTGTTCGAGCATCCAGCCCTCCAAGAGCATCCGGGCGAAGAGGTCCTTGAGCCAGAGTTGGGTCTGGCGGTCGGCGGGACAGGCCAGGATGACCACCAGCAGGTCCACGGGCTCGCGCCTCGGGAGGTCGAACTCCACGGGTGTGGCCATGGTGAACACGCCAACGGTCGGGGCTTCCACTCCGGGCAGGGTGAAGCCGGAGAGGGCTGCGCCGCTACCCAGTGAGGTGATCTGCTGGTTCTCCCGTTCCCAGAACGCATCCAGGATTGCGGGCTCCAGATCGGTGTCCTCCACGGCGGCCAGGGAGCGCGCCACTTGGGCGAACAGCTCGCGCTTGTTGGCCACCCGTAGCCTTGGCGCCAGCGCGGCGTGGCGGAGGAAGGGCTCCATGTCCTCGTCCAAGCGAGGGGAATGCACCTGGGGCGTGAAGCGCGTGTGGACCTTGTGGCGGGGGGTCTTGAGGCGGAGCACGGCGCAGCGGGTGCGCTCGATGAGCTCCAGGTCGGGGGAGCCGATGACGAGGTTGCGGAGGGCGGACTCGGGTGGCGCCCCCATCACCATCAGGTCATGCTCGGTGCTGAGCTCCTCGATGGCCGACACGGCGTCTGCGGTGCGCAGCACCAGGCTCTCGGCGGGAGCTCGGCACATTCGGATCAGCTGCTGGTGGTACTCTTGGTGGGCGTGCAGGGTCGCATCGGGCTCTTCGATGGGTACCGGCAGGAACAGGGTGAGCTTGCCCGCGCTTCGTTTCGCGAGCCGGTCGGCCACGTGCAGCACCAGGCTGTCGTAGGGACCGGGGAGGGCGAGGACCAGGATGCGGTGGAAACGCGCCAGCCCCTCGCTCTTGCCCGGGGCGCCGCGCTCGGAGGGCTTGAAGACCGCGAGGTCACAGGGTGGGTGGTCGAGCCACCACGACATGGGGTTGGGGATCAGGCGACGGAAGGCGGAGCGTCCGGGCCATGCCATCACGATCCAGTCCGCATGGGTGCGCCGCGCGTGGTCCGCCAGGGCGTGTCGGGCGTTGTGGGTGATGACGTCGCGGAAGTCGACACTGACGTGGAGCTGCTCCCCTACGGCGTTGCTCTCGCGCTCGAGCTGGCGCATGCGATCGTCTTGCTCCTCGAAGTACATCAGCATGGTCTGATCGGGCACCTCCTCGAGGCGCATCACCTCGAGCAGCCCGTCCTCTTCGACGAAGGTGGCCCCGAGCCTCATGAGCAGGGTTGCGTCCACCTGGGCACGAAACAGGGGAACGATGACCCGGGGCACGCCCGCCAAGGACTCGTCTCGGGCTTCGTTCTGCACGGTCTGCTGGTGGAGGGCCTGGCCCCACAGGTGGCGGAGCACGCCTCGGCGCTTCACGCGGCTGCGGGGGTAGACGAAGTACCAGGCGGTTCCCAGGACGAAGGCCCCAGCCACCCCTGCAACGGCGATGCCGCCAAGCTGGAAGAGCAGCCAGGCGCCTCCGAGGATGCCCGTGATCTGCAGCCAGGGGTACAGGGGAGCCCGGAACTTGGGTTGGTACCACTCCGGCGCCGTCTCGCGCAGCATGATCAGGGCGAGGTTGATGACGCAGAAGATGAAGATCTTGAAGCCGGAAGCCAGCTTGGCCAGCTTGACCACCGGCAGGGCGGCCACCAGCAGGACCAGCAGACCTCCGGTCAGCACGATGGCGTAGACGGGCGTGCCCAGCCGCGGGTGGATCTTCTCCAGGAAGGCGGGGAGGAGCCGATCCCTGCCCATCGCGAACGGGAAACGCGTGGAGGACAGCACGCCGGCGTTGCACATGGAGATCAAGCCCACCACGGCGACCAGCGCGAAGACGATGCGCCCGGTGGGGCCGAAGAAGGCACCCGCGGCCGTGGCGACCGGGGTGACGTTGTCGGCGAGGGTGGAGTAGTCCACCGTGCCCATGATCACGGTGGCCACGAGCACGTACAGCAGCATGACCGTGATCTGGGCGGCGATCATGCCCCTGGGGATGTTGCGCCCCGGGTTGCGGATCTCTTCGGCGACCGAGCAGACCTTCGTGACCCCGGCATAGGAGACGAAGACGAACGCTGCGCCCTCGATGATGCCGGTGGAGCCCTTGGGGAAGAGCGGCTCGAGCAGTTCGCGATCCAGGGCCAGGCCTCCACCGAGCACGAACACCACCAGCGCCAAGAGGCAGAACGACACGACGGCGACCTGGAGGCCGCTGACCTTGCCGGTCCCCAGGATGTTGAGGACTAGCAGGACCAGCAGGATCCCCAGGGCGAAGTGCAGGGGATCCATGGCGCTGATGATGGACAGGTAGGCGCCCAAGCCTGCGAGGGCGAAGGCCGTCTTGGCGGCAAGCGAGAACCACGTGCCCAAGCCGGTGATGGTGCCCATCCAGGGACCCAGGGCGCGGTCGACGTAGACGTAGGTGCCCCCCGAGACGGGCATGGCGGTGGCCATCTCCGCCTTGGACAGCAGCGCGGGGAATACCAGCACACCGGCCAGGAGGTAGGCCAGCGCCACGCCGGGGCCGGCCATGGACGCGGCCATGCCCGGCAGGACGAAGATGCCCGAGCCCAGCATGGCGCCGACCGCGATGCTGAAGACCGAGGCCAGGCCGAGCTGTCTGTCGAGCTGCTTCTGCAGGGGAGCTCCCTCGAGGAGTGGAACGATCATCCTCCCACATCCCGGCCGTGGCTGGCACGTGGAGCCAGGTTTCAGCAGCACCTTTGCCGAGGTTTTGCGTAGGGTGTGCTGGCGCTTCTGGCAGCTAGAGCGCGACCAGCACCGCTGCCGTCATGCCGATGACGATGGCGGCGATGCGCCGGGCGGTGAGCGACTCCCGCAGGAAGATGGTGGCCAGGATGAGCACGAAGACCGTGGACGACTGGTTGAGCACGCTGGCGGTGTTGGTCTGGGTGTAGGTCATGCCCAGGATCCAGAAGAACAGTGCGAAGTAGGTGCCGACGAAGGCTGCGGGTATGGCCACCTTCCAGTGAGCTCCCGGCCGAAAGACCTTGACCACACCCCGGCGCCAGCGTGGAAGCATGCCCTGGATCCCCAGGAAGACCACGCCGCCCACCAGTCGCACCGTGGTCGCCCACATGGGTTGGCTCCGGTCCAATACCGGCTTGGCCACGACGATACCCGCCGCCATACAGAGCATGGCCACGGCGCCCAGCACCACGCCCTCGCGCAGGATGCGTCGTTGGGCTTGATCCGTCGCGCGTTCCTCCGGGTTCCAGCTGCCCACCATGATGGCCACCACCATCAGGGCCATGGCTGGCAGCAGGAAGGGCCCTTGGGGCTCGCCCAGGTACAGGGCGGAGCAGATCACCACGAAGGGGCTGTACAGGCAGTCCACGATGGCGGAGCGCCCCGCGCCCAGCCGGTTGAGGCTGGCGAAGAAGACCGAGTCGGCGATACCGATGCCCAGCGCTCCGCTTCCCAGGAGCACAATCCAGTCCAGGTGAGGAACCTCTGCCGGGAAGAAGGGCACACCAAAGACCTTCATGGTCACCAGGAACAGGATCAGCCCCACCACCCCCTTGAACAGGTTGAGGGCCACCGGCTCGATCTCTTCGCCGCTCTTACGGAAGAGGATCACGGCCACGGCCCACAGCAGCGCGCAGCCGAGGGCGTACAGCTCCCCCGCTTGCAGGAAAGGGATGCCGGTATCGAAGACGAAGGGGCTCATGGCCCGGCGGCTCTATTGCGCGAGTCGGCGAGACGCCCTCTCCGAGCTATCCTTCGCGCTCTGCGAGCGTGCCTACTCGCGCTTCATAGAAGGCCCGACACTTGTAGCGGTCGGGGGTGGACATCAGGGAGATGCCCTCGCGGGGATGTTCGTTGTAGTAGCCGGTGATGGCGTAGGGCAGGTGGTAGCCCCAGCGCAGGCTCTCGCGCAGGGTGGCGAACTCGTCCACCAGGTCGAGCACGGGCTTGACGTTGTAGCGGGGGTTGTCCAGGTAGAACAGCAACAGCTCGAGGGGGCAGTTGCCGGCGCCGCGGCCGATGCCGTGGATGGTGGCGTCCACCCAGTCGGCCCCTTCGTCGATGGCTGCGATGGTGTTGGCGAAGGCCTGCTGCTGGTTGTTGTGGAAGTGGCCACCGACCATCTTCTCGTCGCCCAGGTAGTTCTTGTACTTCCGGACGAGATAGCGCACGTGGTAGGGAAACAGCGCCCCGAAGCTGTCCACCAAGGCCACGGCGTGTACACCGCTGGTGGCCAGACGGCGCAGCACGGCGTCGAGCACTTCGATCTCGACGGCGGAGACGGCCATGACCTGGAGGAAGGTCTCGTAGCCGTTGTCCAGGCAGTGATCGCAGATGGCGAATGCCTCGTCGAGCTGATGGGCGTAGCAGGCGACGCGGATCACGTCGATGACCGAGTCGCGCTTGGCGGGGATGTCGGCCTTGGTGACGCGGCCGATGTCCACCATGGTCGAGAGCTTGATGTGGCCGGGCTCGACCACCCGTCGCACGTCGTCTTCGGTGCAGAAGCGCCAGGGGCCTGCGTCGGGGAAGACCCCGGGGGTGGTGCGGTATCCGACCTCCATGTAGTCGATGTTCGCTTCGACCAGCGCCTTGAAGACCATGTTGACCAGTTCGTGGTCGAACTGCCAGGCGTTGCTGATGCCGCCATCGCGGATGGTGCAATCCAGAACCTTGGTGCGGCGTCGGCTGTCCGTGATCAAGCCATCGGGGGCGCAGCGAATACGGTAGTCGGAACCCATCTTTTCTCCGGGTTGGGGCGCTGTGGTGCGGGCGGTGAGTCGCCCTCACGAGCGGACCCACGACCTTAACACCGCCTGTCCTCGATCGCTCCGGAACGAGCGGAGTGGGTGAGGGACCTAGCTCTTTCTCCTAGATCGTTTGTCGCTCCGGCCCTTCCCCGAGCGCGAGTGGCGCCCCTTGCTCTTGGCCGAGGGTTCGGTGGGGCCCTGCTGGTGGTCCGGGTAGGTCGCGTTCACCCAGGCCCGGAACGTCTCGAAGCTGCCGTCCTGGATGCTGGCGCGCATGCGGTCCATGAGGCGGACGTACCAGCGCACGTTGTGGATGGTGGCCAGGGTGGCGGCCAGGATCTCGCCCACACGGAACAGGTGGTGGACGTAGGCGCGGGTGAACTGGCGGCAGGTGGCACAGTCGCACTCGGTGTCGATCGGGTAGAAGTCTCGGCGGTAGCGCCGGTCGGACAGGCGGATGCGGCCAGCGTCCGTGTAGACCAAGCCGGAGCGGGCGTGTCTGGTGGGGATGACGCAGTCGAACA
>CAZVHW010000176.1:0-7352 GCA_964626835.1 uncultured Enterobacterales bacterium | reverse complement strand
ATGTCGATGCCGCGGGCCACGCCTTCTACGAGGTCCTGAGGTCGGCCCACGCCCATGAGGTAGCGGGGGCGGTCTGTGGGTATCCACGGCGTGGTGTACTCGAGCACTTCCCGCATGATCGCGGGTTCCTCTCCTACCGCCAGTCCCCCCACGGCGTAGCCATCGAAGCCGATCTCGGCGATCGTCTCGGCCGAACGTTTGCGGAGATCGCGCCAGAAGGCGCCCTGGACGATACCGAACAAGGCCTGATCGGGCCGGGTGTGAGCCGCCTTGCAGCGGGCCTCCCAGCGGTGGGTGCGCTCGAGGCTCCGCTCGGCGTAGGCGCGGTCCACGTCGGCGGGCAGGCACTCGTCGAAGACCATGGCCACGTCGGCGCCCAGGGCTTGCTGCACCTTCATGGAGATCTCGGGGCTCAAGCGGGTCTTCTTGCCGTCCACCGCGTAGCAGAACGAGACCCCTTCTTCGTCCACGGTCTTGTCCAGGGAGAAGACCTGGAAGCCGCCCGAGTCGGTGAGGATGGGCAGGTCCACCCCCATGAAGCGGTGCAGCCCGCCAGCCTTCTCCACGATCCGCTCTCCGGGTCGCTGGGACAGGTGGTAGGTGTTGGCGAGCATGATGGAGACGCCCGCCTCGTGGATGTCTCTGGGCTGGGTGGCCCGTAGGGCGGCCTGGGTACCCACCGGCATGAACACGGGCGTGACGACGGTACCGTGTGGCAGCTCGAGGCTGCCTGCCCTCGCTCCGCCGCACGTCGTCTCCAGATCGAACCGAACGCTGCGCATGCGGCACCCGTAATGCGGTGTGGCAGGTTAGGGGATCCGTCAGCCCCTTTCGAAGTGGCCGTTTTTCCCCCCCTCGAGTTGTTGCACGACGCACGGCTGACGCGTAAGGTTGTAGCTTCCCGCATCCCCCCCCGGAGCAAAGTCGCCCCATGGCATCTGGAGGACGCCCCAGGCCGGCACCGTTCCCTTCGGGGATGAAGCTGGGCGATCACTACCGGGTCGAAGGATTGGTGCGGCTCGCCGAAGGCCGGATGTTCTACCTACTGAACGACGATCGGCCCGATCAGGTGTTTCGGTCCTGCTTTGACTGCGGCTTCCAGGAGAACCCGCGCGAGGCTGCAGCCTGCCTCCAGTGCGGTGGAACCATGGTGGACCGCAAGTTCCTCATGTCGGTTCGCTGGGACCCCACCTGGTACGCGCCCTACCTCGAGCTGTTCGAGCGGGGCTCCAAGCACCCGGGGGTGCGTTGGCCAACCGACGTGTTCTTGCACGAAGACCTGCTCTGTGCGGTGGTGACCTACCAGTCCGAGTCCCTCCTGCTCGACGAGTGCGCCCCCCTCACCGACGAAGAGCTCCTGCGCTTCGCACAGTGGATCACCGGAACGTCGGCGTTCCTGATGCACCAAGGCGTGCGCCTCAACGGGCTCTCCGCCCACAACTTCCTGCTCACCTCCGACAACGACCTTCGTTTCTACGACCTCGACGTTGCCTCGGTTCAGCCCGAGCCTGTCATCAACAGCGACCAAGGCGAGATGGTTCAGCAGATCGTCGCGCTCTTGCGACGCTTCGTGGCGGTCGACTGCGTGCCGTTCTGGGAATTCATCGAGCTGGCCGAGAGCGGTGCCTTCCCGGACGTGTTTAGCTTTGGCGAGTCGCTCCAGGCCCTGTTCCCAAAGCTCGACAGCGGTGCCAAACCCTTCCCGGCGGCGGCCCTGACCGACGTGGGCTTGTGTCGCGATCTCAACGAAGACAACTGGAACTGGGCACAGCTCTCCCAGGACATCAACCTCTTCGTCGTCGCCGACGGCATGGGGGGGCACGCCAGCGGCGAGGTGGCCAGCGAGCTGGCTTCTCGTACCATCTGTCGGGTGGCGCGCGACCGCATCGTCACCAGCCCCGAGCTCACCGTAGAAGTGCTCGAGAACATCCTCGACGAAGCCTTCCAGGCTGCCAACAACACGGTCAAGGAGATCGCCGAGCGACGCGGCAACGACATGGGCACCACCCTGGTGGCCTTGCTGCTCATCGCCGACCGGTTAGCCCTCATCGCCAACGTTGGTGATTCCCGGGGCTATCTGCTGCGCGACAAGGTGCTGCACCAGGTCACGCGCGATCACTCCCTCGTCGCTCGCATGGTCGAGCAGAACCGCATCACCCCCGAAGAAGCGCGCAACCACCCCCACAGCAACATCTTGCTGCGCACGGTGGGCACGGAGCGCAACGTCGAGATCGACATCTTTTCTGTCGAGGTCGAAGCCGGCGACCGCATCCTGCTGTGCTCCGATGGGTTGTGGGGCGAGGTCGACGACGACGACCTCGAAGCCATTCTCAACCACTATCAGGACCAGCGGGTCATCAGCCGTGAACTCATCCGCGCCGCCCACCACGGGGGGGGCAAGGACAACATCACGCTCATCCTGGTGGACAACGGCAGGTAGGCGGCGGCTCGAACCGGCTCTTCGAAGCCGTGGTCCGAAGCTATTCCCGGCCCAAGAGCCCCTTGACCTGGGAGTCGACGGTGGTCTCGAGTTCCATCATGGCGGGGGCGCCAGCCGAGAAGACCATGCCGTTGGCGTCGACGATGACCACCATCGGGGTTTCGCGCACCGCGTAGCGGTCGGCGACGATGCGATGGTTGTCTCGGAGCACGGGGTATTCGAGCTTGAGCGTGGCGATCCAGTCTGCGACCTCGGGCTCGGCGTCGATCGAGATTCCGACGATGCGGATGTTGTCGCCCTTGTAGCGCTTGTGGAGGGTGTTGAGAGGTCGGAGACCTTCGCCCCCACCACCACGGTCGAAGAAGTAGAGGACCACGCCTGCTGCCGGATGGGCGGGCTGGATGCCGACCATTTCGCCCAGCGTCACGGTGCGTTGCCGCACGATGGCGATGGCCGCGTCCTCGTTCATCGCTTCCAGGGAGAAGGCCAGGGCGGGCGCCCCGACGGTGATGGGGTCCTGCGCCCAGGCTCCGAGGGTCAGGGCCAGCAACAGCGGGATGGCTGCCAACATCGACGTGTCTCCTGCGCCTATACTGTGACGGGACAAGGCGGCGGGCCGCCGGGTCTCGCCGGGACTCTACCCGTCCACCACGTTCGGAGCAACACGCCAGCCTTGCCCTGCCCTCCCTCCTTCTCTCCCGTGCTCCCCCTGGCTCGCCGCTGTCGCGACGCGGGTGGTCGTGCGCTGTTGGTTGGGGGGGCCGTGCGCGACTGGCTGCTTGTCCGCGAGGGCCTGGCGCGAGGGGACACCGAGCCACGGCCGCTGGACCTCGACGTCGAGGTGCACGGGCTCTCCGCGCGCCGCCTCGAGGGAGTCCTTCGCAAGCTGGGGCCCGTGAACCTGGTGGGTCATTCCTTCGCGGTGTTCAAGCTGGCCCTCGGCCGGCCTTTGGCGGCCGAGGGCGGCACCGTTGGAGCAGACGGCGCCGGGGGCGCCGCAGCTCAACGGCGCCTGGACGAAGTCCTGCAGGTCGACGTCAGCCTGCCGCGCACGGACAGCAAGGTCATGCCCGGCCACCGGGGGATAGTCGCCACGGGCGATCCCTTCCTCGGTGTCCTCGAGGCGGCCCGGAGGCGGGACCTGACGGTGAACGCCATCGCGTACGATCCGCTCACCGGGGAGCTCGAGGACCCCTTCGATGGGCTCGAGGATCTGCGCCGCGGCGTGCTGCGGGCGGTGGACGAGGGCACCTTCGCGGAGGATCCGCTGCGGGCGCTCCGAGTGGCGCAGTTCGCTGCCCGCTTCGAGTTCGAGGTCGACCCGTCGCTGGTGAGTCTCTGCGCCGCCATACCGGTCGAGGAGCTGCCCCCCGAGCGCGTGGGCGGGGAGCTTCGCAAGCTCCTGCTCTTGTCTCGTGCGCCCAGCTGGGGTGTGCGAGTGGGGGACCAGGCCGGGCTGTGGCCCCGCCTCCATCCCGCCCTGGATCAGGTGGACTGGGGCGAGGTCTGCCACGCGGTCGACCGCGCCGCGCGTATCCGGCGTGCGAGGCTGGGATCGGATCTCCAGCGCGCCGAGGTGCTGCTACTGGCCGCCTTTTTCTCGGGTGTCCGGTTGGCTGATGTCAAGCCGGTACTGGACCGGTTCGATGTCTTCTCCCGCTCCGGTTTTTCCACCAGGCGGGTGCTCCTGTCCGCGCTGGATCAGGCCGGGGAGCTGTCGACGGAGCTCGATGACGCCGCTCTGCGGCTTCGAGCCAGCGAGACAGAGCGGCATGGCGGGCTCGGTGTGCTGTTGGCCGTGGCCGAGGCCATACGCAACGAACCGCGCTTCGAGCGCTTGGCCACTCGTGCAGACCAGATGGGGATCGGTCTCCGCGCGCCAGGGCCCTTGGTGGGCGGTAGAGATCTGAAGGAGCGGGGTTTTCAGCCTGGGCCCGAGATGGGGCGGGTGCTCCGCCTGCTGCATCGGCGCCAATTGGCGCTCGACATCCGCGACCGCGACGAGCTCCTCGCGTTGCTCGTGGGTCCTCCTGGGTTCGAGAGCGTGGCCCCCGACCGGGACGGCGGGTAAGGAGGCTTGCCGTCCCGTCCCGTCCCGTGTTTCACCCGCGATGGACCCGAGCATGCCTGCATCTCCACTTCGCTCCCTGCGCCTCATCGCATTCTCCCTCGCGGTCCTCGTCGCCGCCCTACCCGTGGGTGCCGAGGAACAGGCGCCGCCCGTCGAACCAGCGCCTCTGACCGCCCTGACACAGTCTGGGCTCGAGGTCAGCGCCGATCTCCGCAGCTCCTACCTGGCGGGCCACGACCTGGTGGTCACGGTGAGCATCAAGAACGTCGCGACCGAGCTCCAGTCGTTCCCGAACCTCGAGGAGCGACCCTACCTCGTGGTCTTCGAGCTGGTCTCCCCCGATGGCAAGAAGCAGACACGGCGCAGCACTCCTCCCTCCGAGGAAGACGACATCCGCTGGCAGCTGGCACCCAGGGCCACACGTCGGGCGACCCTCCAGATCCCATCTGGAGGCGCCCTTGCGGCGGGACGATACCGGTTGGCCTTGACCGTCCATGATGGGGAGGAATCTCTCCCCATCGGTCCTGTGGACGCTCTGCTCGAGGCTCCGGCGCCTCTCGGTGCCGACTTGCTGCAGGCGGCCGTCGGGGCGCAGCCGTTGGACTGGATGACCCCATGGATCCACCTGTCATCGGAACAGGGGCCTCAGCTGTACCTCCACACGGTGCCAGCGAAGGATCCCGCTGCCAGGGGCTACCACTGGCACCTGGCGGCGCTCGAGGGTGCTTCGCGCCCCTGGCTTTCCAGCAGTCGTCCCTCCGAGGGCTGGAGCCGCTACCTGTACTGGCGGGTGGACGAGCACACCCTCGGTCACACTCGCCTCGAGGAACGCCGCCTGCGCCGGGCTCCCCGCCAGGTCGGCCTCCCGTGGCCCAGCTGGGAGCTGTTGGCCAGGGGTGGGACCGATGCGTCTGCGGGCCTACACGTACCCGTATGGATCCCGGCGCCAACAGGCGACGCTGGCGAGGTGCGCGTGGTCAGCGTGGACGTGCGCGGCACACCCACCTTTCGGCGCGTGGTGAAGCTCCCCGAGCGGCCACAGGCTTCCAGTTGGGTGGACGCGGCCGGGCAGCTGCGCCTGCTGCTGCTGCACCAGGGCAAGCTCGACCTCTACACGGTGTCCAATGACTCGTCCGCCGGTGTGCCGGCCTCGGGCAGGCGGCTCCTGCCCCGCTCCGTCGGTGCCAAGCCTTCCGCCCCCGTCGGGTTGAACCCCCAGGTCGCCGACGAGGCCATGTTGGGGTTGGTCGGAACCATCCTGGACGACTTCATCCAGGAGCGTCTCGACCTGTTCGAGCCGCCGCCGCTGTTGGCCGCTCGTTTTGCCAGCCTTCCCGATCGCGAGGACCAGCCCGGAGGTACGGCGGTGTTCGCCCTGGCTGGCGAGGCCGAATCTCGGCAGGCGATCATCTCGGGGGTCTGGCTGTCCACCGGTGGCCGCATCATCACCACGGTGCCCGGGACTGTCCTGCCGGAAGGTCATCGCGTGCGGGACGTGCTCCCCCAGGGCTACTCCCCCTTGGTGCTGGTCACCGAGGACGCCCGTGGTGTCGCATGGGCCAACTGCCAGGCGTGGAAAGCGCCGGTGGAGCTCGGCAGCCTGGACGAGCGGGCGGGCCTACGGCAGAGCAGCGATGGCGCGTTGTGGCTGGTGCGTGTACTCGAGGGTCGGGGCGTGGTGAACTCGAGGCTCGAACCCGAAGCCCAAGACGGCTAGCGCGGGTGCTCGAGACGTCCTAGCAGTAGACATGAGCTTTCCCGACGCCTGCTAGTCTCTCGGCTCGCCGCACATGTCCGGGTTTTCGCTGCAGTAGTTGTACATGTCGCTGTCGCAGAAGGCCTGCTCCAACTCCTCGTAGCCATCGCGGACGGTGGACACGACCTGGTCGCCTTCGACCACGACGTCCCGGGACTCGCCGCGCATGGTGCACTCGTCGATGTTGCGGCAGGTGCCGTCGTAGACCGCGGTGACGAAGGAGAGGATGCTGTCGTCGATGGGCAGGGAGAAGGTCTTGAGGAGCACGGTGTACTCGATGCCTTCCCGACCTTCGGTGTCGATGGTGCAGGACTCGACGCTGGCCTTGCCCGCGTAGGCGGGCGTGTCGCCGTAGTAGTCCACGGACTCGCAGAGGTTGTATTCGATCTCGACGGTGTTCCCGAGGCTGTCGGTGTACAGCCCGTAGAAGTCACCCAGCTCGATGCCCGGGGAGCCGGTGTAGTTCGCGGAGAAGCCGGCCTTCATGTCGAGGTCGCCATCGTCGAGGAAGTTGTCCGGCCAGGAGTAGGTCTCGTTGGGGTTCTGTGTCGCCACCGAGGTGTTCCAGAACACCGCTTCGGGGTCTACCAACACGCAGACCTTGTCGCCGGTGCCCGTGAAGCTGAACGTGGCTCCAGAGGCGGCGCCCGGCTCGGGGGCGCCGATGTCCGCGTAGGTGATGAGCTCGTGGCGGGTGGTGGTGTTGTCCCAGTCTTCCTCGCCGATGACGTCGAGCGGGCCGAGCTCGAGCACGGGTTCGAGGCCGTCGGTGGGTTGGGGCACCAGGTAGGAACCGCTGCGGTCGCAGGCGGTGATGGAGCTCAGGGAGACGAGCAGGATGGCGTAGCGCATGTTCGGGCCCTCCATCAGCAGCCGCTGGCGGGGCAATCGAGGACGAGGACAGGCTCGTCGTCGGGGGTGGACATCGACCAGCCTTCGCCTGCTACGAAGTCACCTTCCATGATGTACAGGCTCGGGTAGTTGATGATGTCGTGGTGGTGGCCGCCGGCGTAGAAGCTCAGGTTGTAGTCGTTGCGGGCGTTGCCGGTGACGTCGGTGGCGGTCTCCTGCTGGTCCCGGGGGAC
>CAZVHW010000175.1:0-12683 GCA_964626835.1 uncultured Enterobacterales bacterium | reverse complement strand
GCACTGGACGACAGCGGCCAGGCTGTCTGGACGGTCCAGGTCGGCGCCCCCATCGAGTGCACACCCACCCTGGCCGACATCGACGGCGACGGCCTGATCGAGATCCTGGTGGCTTCCAACGACGGCTACCTGCGGGCCTACGACACCCGCGGCAAGGCCCCAGCCCTGCTGGGCTACCACCGAGGTTCCACGTGGAACCAAGGCGTGCTTTTCCACGAGCCCTGAGAAGGAGCTTCGCTCCGTCAGCCGGCGGGTGTGGCGGCTACGTGGGCTTCGGCGGTCTGGCTGGCCTTGGGATCTTGGGGATCCCGGATCTCGAACTCGAAGTCCAGCTCGAGGCTGTCCGCGTCGCCCTGTCCGGTGAAGTCCGAAGGGGGAGGCGGCTCGGGGATTTCCTCGGCGGTGATGGAGACCTGACCGGTCAGGGCGCCGTCGGCGTCGAGCGTGCCGTCGAAGTCGAGGACCAACACCTGGCCCGCACCCGGGCCCCCGCCGACCTCGCACTCCCCGCCCCCCGTCAGCGCAGCCATGACCAGAGAGAGCTGCACCTCGCCCTCGCAGAAGGGATCACCCGTTTCGGCCAACACGACGCCCACCGACCCGGACCAGACCTCAGGGAGGTCGGTGTCACTGTCCGTGTCGGTATCGGTGTCCGTGTCGGTGTCCGCGTCCCCCCCCGCCTGGGTCGGTGTCGTCGAGGGAGACACCCCCTGTTTCACAGCCCGCGAGGATCAATCCGGGGACGAGGAGCGAGAGGGCGAGGAAGCGGCGCATGGAACCTCCGGTGAGTCGGCCATCGTACACCGGACACCCCGACAATCAACCCGGTTTACAGCGACACGATCACTTCACGTCGATCACCGCCTGCCGATAGAACTCGTCCCAGGAGGTCAAAGTCCCGTCCACCTGCAGGATGTCGCCGTAGCTCAGTCCGCTGACTCGCTCCCCGTGGGCTGGCGTGAAACGAACGGACAGCCGCGGTCCGCGGTGGCCCGCGGGCTTCCCCACGATGGTGCGTCCATCCTCGAGGGCAGGCGGCACGTCCAGGCCCATGGTGATGGCTACGCGCTCCACTTCCACCGAGATGGCGCATGGGCGTCCCAGCAGCGCGGCCGCGGCAGCCCTCTGCTCCGAAGACGAGAGGGTACGCTCGTTCAGCGCGAGCAGCGCCTCGAGGGGTACGGGTTCGCCTGCAGCGATCACCACAGGCTCCTGTTCTGCGGGCGGCTGGGCCGGAGCGACCTCGGGGGTGGGAGGCTCCATGGCGCGGATCTCGAAGTCCAGCAGTTGGGGAGGGCGCGGTGGGTTCTCATCGACGGAGCGGCTTACCTGCCGCACCGTGGGCGGGGGTGCACCGACTCCCGAGCCGAGGACCGTCTCGCCGTGGTTCTCGGTCTGGGTGTGAACGGTCGCGGAAGAGATCCCGAGCGCGCCCATGTCCACGCCCACGTCCTGCATCATCTCGACCGCGTCGAGGGGCAGCTCGGGTGGGGACGGGGGGCCTGCCTGGCCCCTGGGTGGGGTGTCGTCCCTGCGCGAGGGCAGCGTTCCCGCCGCCACCTGCGGAGCAGAACCCGGCTTGGCCTCGGGATTGTCCACGGCGGCCTCCACCTCGCGCACCGTCCGGGTCACGCAGGCGACCAGATCACGCAGAGCCGTGTCGGAGGAGATGAAGCCGAGCCGCCTGGTCGTGACCTGGTGTTGGCTGACCACAGCCTTGCCGTCGCGCACGATGAAGGATGCGATGGCGTTGCGAGCCCGCCAGTTCTTCATGAGGATGCGAGTCGCCACCTCGTCCTCGGCGCGGATGCGCAGCTGGCGAACCAACTCGGGGGTTCCGATCTGGATGTCCTGCCCCCCCAACAGCTTGGCGACGCGATCGGTGAATCCCTCGCTGGTGATGTTGAGCCCACGGGGCATGGGTCGGGAGATGCGCGCACTGGCCCGGGTGAAGGTCTTGCTGTGCTTGCCCGAGCCCTGCACCTCGATCTGCAGGGTGATGTCGATCCCCTGCCACTGTCCCATGATGCGAGGGTTGCCGAAGCTGCCCGAACCCAGCAGCTTCAAGCCATGGGTCAGGGCGAACTGCCTCCACGTCTCGATCTTGGCCTTGCGCGCCTGGGCGCTCAAGACGATCACGACGATCGCGACGATCACGCCCACGATCATCAGCAAGGGGAAGAGGACTTCCATGGCTCGGCCTCCGGGTCGCGACCTGACGATGATACAGAATCGGGGAGAGTCTATTCCTCCCGACGCCTCCGGCGCAGGAACACGGGCGCCAACAGCAGGGCCGCCAGACCGCCCATCGACGCCCCCCGGGCTCCCACGGCCCGTCCGCAGCCACAGCCCGTGTCCCCCTCGTCACAGGAGAAGCCGTCGTGTTCCAGCACCAGTGCCAGATCGCTGGTAATCACAGGTAGCGCAATCGTACCGTCACAGGTAACCTCGGCGCCTGTGACGGCTACTCCCGTCTGCGTGTCGTAGGCGACATGGCTCACGGGGGCCCCGCCCAGGTTCAACACGGCTCCCTCCACCGGCCCCGGATCCGGATCCGGCACGGTGTGATCCTTGATGTGAATCCAGGCTAACGTGACATCACCGTCGCTGCGGGCAAACACCTCGAGATCGTCGTCCGAGACCGTCACCCCCACCGGGCCCATGGCGGGTAGATCCAACTCCAAAGTGACAGCGGACAGACCCTCGAGGCGCCACCACAGATCGTCGGGCTCCACGTGATCGTCCCACCACCAGGTCAGCGCATTGCCGGCAGAGCCGCTGGCGACCGCTGCCCAGTTGGCATTGTGCCAGGCCAATCCCGTGCTGTCCTCTCGGTCGTTGTTGCCGAACCAATCCAACCCCCATTCACCCACCAGCACCGGACCGAAGTGCTCCTCGAGGCTGGCGGCCACCCCCTGCGTCACAGGCTCGACATCACTGAGCAGGTAGCTGTGTATCTGTGTGAAGTCGGCACCCTCCCAGACCTGACCCGCCACCGCTTGGGGAGGCAGGCTGTAGGAGAAGGAGACCGGATGCAGCCCGTCCTCCAGCTCTCTTATCGTCTCGGCCTGGGCCGCCGCCCACGCGGCCGTGACATCACTCTCGACTCCGACGATACCGTCCAGTTCGTTCATCACCTCCCAGGCCGCGACGGCCGGGTGGGCACCCCAGCGGGCGATGACGTAGCGCAGGTACAGATTCTGGTAGGCCAGGGCGGTGGCGTCCTCGAAGAAGCAGGCGGACGCGGCGCAGGGGCCGCCGTTGGCTTCGTTGTAGGGATTGCCATCCCAGGAGGACCACATGGAGGCCTCGAGCTCGGAGTGCTGCCAGAGGACGGGCATGAGCTGGATGCCGTGCTCGAGGGCCAGGTCCATGATGGTGTCGATGTTGGCGGCGTCGGTCTCGTCCATGCTGCCCAGCTCGGTCCACTCCGGGTCCTGGTCGGTGAAGTGGGTGAACCAGATACGGGCGAAGGTCCCGCCGTGGTCCGCCAGCTGGCCGAACCAGCGGTCGTAGTCGGCGGTGCCCCCGCCGGCGGACCAGCCCAGGTTGAGGCCGATGGGAACGAAGGGCGTACCGTCGGCGTGGCGGAAACCCCAGCCGTCGGGGGTGACGGGCCCCGGGTCGTCCGAAGGTTCCACGTGGAACACGAAGCTGGTGGCGGGCTCGTCGTTCAGCAGCACCTCCGCCACGTGCTCTCCGGTCTGCTGCGGACGATAGCGCCAAGCCCACCCCTCACCGTCCCAATAGGCCGGCCAGCGCCGCTCGCTCCCCTCCGGATCGCTGACCAGGACATCCACGGCGACCTCTTCGGGATCGTAGGGATTGTCCGCCTGGTGGTCCAGGGCGAGGGAGGTGGTCAGCATGCCGTAGAGCATGACGTCGAGCATGGTGAGCTGCCGGAGATCGAGGGGCGCCGGCAGCGTATCTCGTCACGCTCCTACGAAGGCAGCGGAGGAGCGCCCCGCCCTCCCCTGGAGCGCGCTGGGGAACCGCGGCGGGGAGACGCTGTCCGACACTCCCATCATGCCGCCGCTCCTCTTCCTGTTCCTCGCCTGCGGGGCCGACCTGCCCACACCGGCCATCACCGACGCGCCGCCCCCGGCCCAGTTGGAGGCCCCGGCGCCCGCCCCGCCCGGCCTCGACGAAATGGACCCAGGACGCTTCCACGAGCTGGAACCGGGCCTCGAGCTGGGGCACTTCCCGGCGGGCACGGCATCGATCCTGGGAGACGAGCGGGTCACCGCGCTGCGGATCGATCCCGCCCGCTGGGCCGTGGAGGTGCTGGCATCGAGCAAGGAGCACCCCGGGCAGAACCACGTGGCGCCCGACTGGGCGGCGCGCCACGGCCTGACCGCGGTGATCAACGCCGGCATGTTCGGCATGGACCACCAGACCGCCACCTTCGCCTTGGTGGACGAAGGGCAGGAGAACAACCCACGGTTCGGGGACAACGCCAACAGCCTCCTGCTCCTCGAGCCCGCGGATCCCGGCCTGCCGTCTGCACGGCTGCTGGACATGCACTGCGACGACGAGGAGACCTTGCGCCCCCAGTATCGGAGCCTGGTGCAGAGCTACCGTCTGCTGGGCTGCTCGGGAACGCCCACCTGGAAGCCCAGCCCGAAGATCTGGAGCCACGCCCTGGTGGGTGCGGACAGCGAGGGCAGGATCCTGCTCCTGCACGCCCGCTCCCCCTGGTCCACCCACGCCATGACCGAGATCCTGCTCGCCCTGCCCCTGGACCTGGTGCACCTGCACTACGCGGAGGGGGGCCCCGAGGCCACGCTCTACCTGCGCCACGGCGAGCGCGAACTGCTCCTGGTGGGCTCCTACGAGACCGGCTTCAACGAAAACGACCACAACCGCAGGCCCTGGCCGATCCCGAACGTCATCGCGGTGCGGGGGCGCTAGTCGGCGGAGCTGCCCTATACTGCCGCGGGAGGTCCACCATGCCCCGCGCCACCGTCCGCCGCCGCCCACGAGCCCTCCTGCTTCCAGGTTTCACGCTGCTCTGCGTCGGCCTCGCCTTGGCCTGCTCCGCGGGCCCCGAGAGCCTGGACCAGCGCGTGGCCGAGGCCGTCTCCGAAGCCTACCCCAGCCGCCGGGTAGACATCGTGGGGCCAGGGGAGCTGCTGGTCACCGACGCCGAAGGCGATGAGCTGTCCATGTACATGGACAACCTGCGCCTGGCCTGCGACGAAGATCCGGAGGCCTGCGAGGGGCACATCGCCCAGCGCGTCGCCGCCTTGGCGGATCACGACAACGCGGCCCCCGCTGGCGCGGACCAGCTGCGCCCCGTGCTCAAGGACGCGGACTACCTCTTCCAGGCCGACCAGATGGCGGCCGGCGCCGACACCGCGAAGGCCGCCGCAGCGAGCCGCCTGCTGCGCAAGCCCTTCCAAGGAGACCTGTACGTGATCTGGGTCCTGGATCGCCCCGACAGCATGCAGATGGTCAGCCAGGGGACGCTCGAAGACCTGGGCATGACCCAGGAAGCCCTGGAGGCCAAGGCCCTCGAAAACCTCGCAGCGTGCTGCTCCGAGCTGCCGGTCCAGCCCGTCGAAGACGGCCCCGGCCTGTTCCAGGTCTGGGTGGGCGACTCCTACGAGGCCGCCCGGCTGCTGCTTCACGAGCCATGGGGCGCACTCGCCGACACGGTCCCCGGCGATCTGGTGGTCGCCGCCCCCAGCCGCGAGGTGGTGCTCTTCACCGGCTCCGAAGACAGCACGGGGTTGTTCCTGCTGAACGAGCTGGCCACCGAAATGACCGAGAGCGCCCATGGCCTCTCCTCCCAGCTCCTCCACTGGACCCCCGAGGGCTGGGAGACCGTGAACATCGAGCCCATGCAGTAGCCGGGGATGACGTCCGCACGACGGAACCACACACGAACGAACCGCTGGGAGGGATGTCGGCCGAGAGGGGCGCTACCGGTTCGCGGGGCGCCCCGCCCTGGCCCCGACGTCATCGCCAGGGGCGTGCGCCGAGGAATCCGACAGGGGGGCCCATTCGTTTCCGCCCTGGCTCGATGGCCTTCACCACCTCGACCGCGCGGTCGAACACGGCCTCGAGGCGGGACCAGGCGAGCTGGCCCTCGACCTGGCAGCTCGCGCCCTGCTCCGTGATCTCGTCGCCCTCGCGTCTCAAGAATTCCTCCACGACGGCGCCGTCGGGGCCCAGGAACAGCAGCCGGCGCACACCCCGCTCGTCCATCGCCCGGAGGAAGATCTCGCTGACGCCGGCGACACCTCCGCTGTGGTGCAGGGGTACGCTGCGGCGGGTGACGTGGAAGGGCGCGGGAAGGGGCGGATCGAACAAGGCGGTCACCCGCGTCCAGGGCCGGCACTTGTCGTGGCCGGGGATCAGGGCGATCTCCACGAGCACCTCGACACCGCGCCAGCAGCTCCGAAACCGCGGTGTTCTACCGGGGTGGTCGCGCTCCAGCTCCAGACCCCGCACCTGGGTGTACGCGCGCCAGGCACGCCGCCGCTTGCCACTCCGGGCCAGCAGGCTCGACACGTACCAGAGCGCCGGGATGGCGCAGAGCAGGCCCAGCAGAACCAGGCGCATGCCGGTCTCACCCACGGCAGGCCTCCAACCTCTCCTCGAGCTCTTCCATGGGCCAGAGCAACGGGTCCACCGAGTCCAGGTCGAGTCCCAGCTGCTCCGAAGCGGCGCGGCAGCCCCCCAGACAGTCGTCCCAGCGCTCGCAGGGCTGGCACATCGGGGGGACCAGCTCCTTCCACCGGAGCAGCTCGGGGCTGGCGATAATCTCGGCCAGGGGCTGCTTCCAGAGGTTGCCCAGCGACACCGGGGAGTGGTTGCAGGAGCGCATGTCGCCCGAGCCGTCCATGGTGATGGGCCGCCGTTCCGGATCCGTGGAGCAGGTGGGCGTGCGGATGCCCGGATGCCGCTCCGGGTCCACGGCGCACAGGGGCGTGCACACGCCCGAGACGATGCGCAGGCCGTGCCGCTTGACCGCGGCGTCGGCCAGCACGAGCATGTCGTCCACCTGCTGGGGCACCAGCCACAGCCGTCGCCAGTCCCGCAGGCCCAGGCCCCCGATGTTGACCCGGTTCAGCAGCACGCTCGACACCCCCAGCCCGGCCACCAGGTCCAGGGTCTCTTCGAGGACATCCAGGTTCATGGCCGAGACCACCACCGCGGCGCACACCCTGGCTCCAGCGTCCAGCAACAAGCGGATGGTGCCTTGGGTGCGCTCGAACGATCCCGGCACCCGGGTGATGGCGTCGTGGGTGGCGGCGTCGGGGCCCAGCACGGGCAGCTCGAACAGGCCAACCCCCAGCTCCACCAGCTGGACCCAGTCCCGGGGCTCGCCGCGGGTGCCGTTGCTGATCAGCGTGATGGGCAGGCCCTTCAACCGCACCGCCAGCACCAGCTCGAGGAAACGCTCGGCCAGCAAGGGTTCGCCGCCGGAGATGGTGAGCTGGGACAGCTCCGCTCGAGACAGCAGCCGCTTGATTGTGCGCAGGTTCTTGCGGTAGCCCACGTCGAGGGGGGCCTCGAAGCCCGGGCGCTTGTAGGGATTGTAGCAGTGGCGGCAGCCCAGGTTGCAGCGCGGAGTGACCTCGAAGACCACCGTGTGCAGCTTCACCTTCTCGCGCTTGCGGAACAGCATGGGGGGCAGCTTAGCCGACGGGGTCCAGCTCCGCGGCCATGGCCGCCAAGGTGTCGGCTTCTCCAAAGGCTCCGATGCCGGCCACCCCCCAGGCGCCACCGGCCAGACAGGCCGCGACCCGAGCCGGCCCCACACCGCCCATGGCCAAGACCGGGATCCCCACCTGGTTCGCCAACCGGGCCAGGCCCTGCGGCCCCAAGGCCTGTTGCCCCTGTAGGAGTGGCTTGGAGCGCGGCATCCAGACAGGGGACAGGGTGGCGTAGTCGCAAACGCGTGCCGCCCGACGAAGCTCTTCGATGTCGTGACAGCTCTGCCCCAGCAGCCCACGAACCCGCCCACGCCACGGTCTCGGGTCCATCGCCGAAGGAAGGTGCAGCCCAATCCCGCGGCGCACCGCCTCCTCCACCCCGCCCGGGGTGCGCAGGTGGACGATCACCACCGCGCCGGTGTCTTCGAGATCGTCCAACCACGGCGGCACGGCGCTCTCGCACTCGGCCAGCACCCGCAGCAGCAGCCCGTCGGCGCCAGCCCGCACCAGCCCGGAGGTCCCACCCACCCACATCGACGCACCCCCGGCACCAGGGGGGGAGAGGGACAAGAGGCGTGGAACGGCGGCAGGCATGGCGGGCGCGGTCTACTCCTCTCAGACCTCGGGCCCAGGCTCGGGAACGAGGGAGGGCGCGGGTATGGCTGACAGCTTCAGGGCTCGAGGTGGATGGGGAAGCCCGCCGCCAGGGTCGGGCGTCCCCGAGACGTTAGGCCATTCAGGGCGTGATCGACAAGACCGGAAGTAGCATGTCCCTGTTCGGCCAGTCTCCCACCCCCGCCACGGACCTGTTGCACGCCTGGATGCTCTGGCAAGATCGGGCGGACCTCGACCTGGTGGCCTTGTACGAGCTGTACGACGGCAGCACAGGAGCGGTCTTCTCCCAGGCCAAGGGCGGCGCCCCGGGAAACCTGGCCCGCGCCCCCTGGGTGTTGATCCCCGAAGACGAGCCCGAGCTGCCCGAGGGCTGGCCCTGCAGGGAAGACCTGTTCGCCACCCATCTCGACCGCTTCCGTCAGCTATGGCTGGTCGGGATAAACACCGGGCGGCTGGTGGGGGCGCTCGACGCGCCGGTGAAGCTGCAGGCCCGGGGCGCGCTGGTGCGGGTCTTCGGGGAGCAGCCGGTGGAGCTCGAGTTCGACGAACACACCGTCGCAGTGGTGCTCCACACGCAGGGGGCCGATGCGCGACCGGGCCTGGGCCTCGACCTCGCCGGCCTGCGCGCCCTCCCCGGGGGAGCCACGCTCGTGGACACCCTCGCCGACTACGAGCCCCCACCCATCGTGGTGCGGCTGCGCTGGGAATCGGAAGCCGACCTCGATCTGGTCTGCCGCGTGGTGCCTGGCGACGGATGCCCGCCCACCCGGCTCGAGCCGGGATACCCCGGCACTCTGGACGCCGAGCCGTGGGCGGTCCTGTCCCGGGACGAAGGCGGCCTCGGGAGGCCGGTCCAGGGCTCGAAGGCGGAGCACCTGCTCCTACCTCGCCTCGGCAAGATCGCGGAGGTGATGCTGTTCGCACGCATCCGCCCGGACTACCGGCCATCTTTCGAGTACCACGCGGCGCGGGTGTTCATCGCGGTGGGGCAGCGCCACACCGTGCTCAGCCTCGATCACCTCGAGCTGGGCCACTGGTGCACCGTGGCCCGCATCACGGGAGGCCTGACACCCCGCGTGGAGCCCATCAACCTCGTCTCGCGGGAAGCGCCCGAGGCGTGGGGTGACGTGGCCTGAAGGCGGGATCACGCCCGAAGGTCCGACCATGCTATGGACCGCCCATGGCCACGATCGACCAGGACCTGACACGCGCCCTGGCATTGCAGCGGCAAGGCCGTGTAGGCGACAGCCTGAAGCTCTGCATGGACTTGGCGCGCAGAGCTCCCGGGGACGCGCGACCCCTCCGGCTGGCGGGGCACCTGCTCTTCGCCTCGGACCAGCCCGAGTCGGCCAGCAAGGCCTTCGCAGCGGCCCTGGCGCGAAAGCCCGAAGCGCCCAGGTTGCAGGCCGAATTGGGAGCCGCCCTGCTGGCCTCGGGCCGGGCGGACGAGGCCCTGCCCCACCTCGAGCGAGCCTGCCAGGCCCTGCCAAACGACGCGAAGATCCTGGCACATCTAGCCCTGGCCCTGCGAGCCCTGCGTGAGCTCGACCAGGCCCTGCCCCACCTCGAGCGAGCTGCGGCTCTGGCCCCGGATCAGCCGGATCTGCACGCCAACCTGGCCTCCACCCTCGAGAGCCTCGGCCGCAACCGGGACGCGGCCGCATCGGCTCGCCGTGCCCTCGAGCTCGACCCCACCCAGAGCCTGGCCCGGCTGGTGTTGGCTCAACTGGCGAGGGAAGAGGGCGCCCACGAGCGGGCCAAGGTCGAACTGGACGAGCTACTCGCCAGGCGGCTCCCCCCCCAGGAGCAAGCCTGGGCCCTGCTGGAGCGGGCCAAGGTCCACGACCGGCTCGACCTCCGCCAGCAAGCCATGGCGGACCTCGAGCAGGGTCAGTCCCTGGCGTCCGGCCTGCCCGCCACCCGCCGCGTGGATCGCGAGCACTTCCCGGCTCTGCTCGGCCGCCTGGATGCCTGGTACGGCACCGCCCTGGCCACACCGTCGGCGCCACCAACCCCCCAAGACGCCACGCCCACCCCCGCCTTCCTCCTCGGCTTCCCACGCTCGGGCACCACCCTCACGCAGCAGATCGTCTCGGCTCATCCCGGGGTGGTGGCGATCGACGAGCAGGAGCTGCTGGTCCAGACGCTGCTGGCGGCACCCCGCCTGGTGGGCCGCGCGCTGGCCTATCCGGCCATGCTCGACGACCTGGCCGACACGGAGTGGGACATCCTGCGCCGGGACTATTGGCGACGGGCCCGGGAACAGCTGGGCCTCGAGCTGGGTGGCGTCACGCCCCTGGTGCTGGACAAAATGCCGCTCTACATCGCCCACGTGGGTTTCATCCAGCGGCTCTTCCCCCAGGCCCCCTTGCTGGTCATGCTGCGCGATCCTCGGGACTGCGTGCTCTCGGGCTTCATGCAGAGCTTCGTGCCCACGGTCGCCATGGTTCACTTCGACAGCCTCGAGAGCAGCGCGTCCCTGTACGCCCGGGTCATGGGCTTGTGGCTCCAGGCGCGCAAGCTGCCAGGCCTGTACTTCCTCGAGCTGCGCTACGAGGACGTGGTCGGCGACCTCGAGACCCAAGCCCGCCGCGCTATCGACTTCTTGGGCCTGCCGTGGGACGACGCTGTGCTGAGCTACCGGAAGCGCCTCCCGGGGCGCTACGTCTCCACCCCCAGCCGCCAGGACGTGGCGCGCCCGGTCTTCACCCGCGCCCGGGGCCGCTGGCGGCGATACGCAGCCTGGCTCGAGCCCGTGCAGCCACGCTTGGCTCCCTACGTGGCGAGCTTCGGGTACGAGCCGTGAGACACGCCACGGTCGCGGTCGCGCTCCTGGCGGTGGGTTGCCAGGAGCGCCCCGATCCGGTGGAGAGCCTGGCCGCCTGCGCAGATGCGCCCTGTCGGGCGGAGTGGATCGCGGCCGCGTGGATCCAAAGTCCCGAGAGCACCTGGGAGCTGATCCTGACGGAGCCATCGGAGCTGGACCGCACGGTGCTGGTCACCCGGCTGGCCTCGGACGTCCCGGGCGCCCTCGAGGGGCGCTGCGACCAGATCCCCATGGGCTCGGCACGCTCCCGCTGCATGCGGCTCACCCGTCGGCCCCACCTGCAACCCCACCACGCCTCGGCCATCCGCAACCAGCGTGACAGTCCCGGCCGGGAGGCCCCGGGGCCCCGCTCGGCCTACCCTCCCTTGCCGGCCGACCCCCCGGTCGTGGAAGAGACCGATTGCCACGGGGAGGAGAAGGACGAGTGCCTGTTCCGGACCGCAGAGGCCAGCGTGGTTCGAGACGGCGTCGAGGGGTTGCGGGACGCCCTGGGACTGTGCGCGATGTCCGCGTACGGCCCCCGCTGCGTCGGGCACCTGTTGGAGCTGGCGAGCCCACCGGCTCCCCCGTCGGACGCGGCAGCAGAGCGCGACGTGGTGGCGGCGATCCAGGCCGTCGCGGAGATCCGATCCATCGCGGGGGACGAAGGGATCGCCGATCAGTGGGAAGACTTCGTCTGGTCCCTGTGGCTCACCACCGCCTACGACGAGGCAGACGAGATCCGTGGGGACCTGCTCGACCTGCTCCCACCAAGCGCCGCACCCCAGCTGCGCTACGCCGCGGCATGGAAGCACGCCCGAGCCCAGAGCTCCACACACTTCGACCTCGACTCCACCAGCGGCCAGCTGACGGAGGCCCTGGCGAGGCGCTCCCCAACACCCGCCCAGAGTCCCGCCCTCTACCCGGCGGCAACCACCCACAGCCGTCACGGTTGGAACGGTGAGAGGCGAGGCGAGGGCACCGTCCCCGCGGCTTTCTGCATGGGCACCACCCGCCGGGCCATGGATCCCGATCCCGACCTGGACCTCCGCATCGCCATCCTGGAAGCCCGCGCCAGGCTGGCAAAGGCGCCGCCCGCCGACGACTTCCTGGCCCTGGTAGGCAGCGAGGAGCCAGAGGTACTGCGCTGGAGCGGCGCGCGGCTGGGAGCCATGCTGGATCCCGAGGCTGCGAGAGCGCTCCTCGCGAGCATGCAGCAGACCGAGACCCCTCTGGTGCTCGGACGCCTGGAGCCGGCGAAGGGACCGAAGTCGCCGGGGGGGCTCGGGGTTCCGCACCGGACCGACGAGAAGTAGAGCAAGACAGAAGAAACGAGGCAAGGCTGGGGACGCCGAGGGGAGAACTCTACGCTTTCGCACCCCGCCAGGATCAGGTATCACTGCTGTTCGCGCCCCGGGAACCCCCGGGCCGCTCCTCGAATCTCCCAGAGAGCACGCGTTGCCGGTCCGTTCCTCCCTCCTCCTGACCCTGCTCGCCCTCGCTTCGTGCAAGGGCAAGGAGACCGGTCCAGTCGTTGGAGACACGGCGCAGCCCATCGACGCCCCCGTCATCTCGGCCCGGCCCGGCGTGGTGCAGAA
>CAZVHW010000174.1:11535-12739 GCA_964626835.1 uncultured Enterobacterales bacterium | reverse complement strand
GCGCTCGATGAACTCACCCACCTCGAAACGCGACGGGGAGAGCTGGTAGGTGTCGGGAAAAAGGTAGCCCTCGAGGGTGGGCCCGTCGGGGTCGAACGGTAGCTCGAGCTCGTCGAAACCCTCGGCAAGCGCGGTGTAGTCCCCTGCGTCGATGAAGCCCTCGGTCACGAGCGCCGCGTCGATATCGCGGATGCGCCAGCCCTCCACCACGGTAAACGCCACGTCGTCAGCCAGCGGCACGCCGCAGAGCGTGTCCATGATCTCGGGGAGAGTCATGGCGCGGTTGATCTCGAAGTCGCCGGCTTTCAAGCAGGCCCCCTCGCCGCTCATCTTCAGGTAGAGCTTCCAGCGATCGGCGGAGGTGATCAGGTCCTGGTCCGCGAGGGAGGGCCCGATGCCGTGAGCCGTTGCGCCCGCGGTCACGGTGAACCGGACCGGCGAGTCGTCGCCCGGATCCACCGGCGCGAACAACGCCGACTCGACGGCTGCGCACGACAAGGGGAGCACGGCGAGCAAGATGAGCAGGGTGCGATGCATGGTTTTGACCGCTGCGTCAGGGGGGATGAGGCCCGATCCTAACCCTGAGCCCGATCGGGTGCGTCCACGGTGATAGAGCGCTCGAACCATGCGTGCCCTTCGCCACCTGCTCATCACCTCACTCCTGACGGCGGCTCACCCGGCCATGGGGCAGGACGGTGAGCCCACATCCCTGGAGCCCACCGTGACCGACGAAGCCCCCGCCGTGGTCCCTGGCACCGAGGCCATCGAGCTCGGCGATCCCACGAGCGCCGTACACTGTCTGCTGGTGCACGGCTTCGCAGGCTCGCGCAAGGACTTCGCCGATCTGGGGGACAGGTTGGCCGAGGCGGGCTGCCACGTGCGACTGACCCGACTACCGGGCCACGGCACCACGCCGGAGGACATGGAGTCCACGACCCCCGACCAGCTGGTGGACCACGTGCTGGCCGAACTGCGGGACGCGAAGGCGGAGCACGAGCACGTCGTGCTCGTGGGCTTCTCCATGGGGGGCGCGATCTCCACCATCGTCGCGGCACGGGAACCCGTAGACCGCCTGGTGTTGCTGGCTCCCTGCTACGCGATCCAACACCAGTGGTACTACATCAAGCGGCCCGAAGAGTGGTCGTCGCTGCTCTCGAACGTGGTGCGCTGGGTGCCCAAGACCCAGGGCACGGTACAGGTCAAC
>CAZVHW010000174.1:0-11525 GCA_964626835.1 uncultured Enterobacterales bacterium | reverse complement strand
CAAGGAGGCGCGATCGGAGCTGTTCTCCTACCCCCGCATCGCCACGCGCTCGGTGATCACACTGGCCGAACTGGGGAACATGGCCAGCGAGCCAGAGCTGCTGGAGAGCATCCAAGCTCCCGCGCTCGTGTTGCACTCCCCAGGCGACTTCGCCGCCTCCCAGGCCGCTTCCCAGGCCGCATTCCCTTCGCTGGGGAGCGATGACAAGCGCTATGTCATGGTGGACGCCCGCAACAACCACCACCTGCTCTGGGACTGGGACCACGAGGACGTCAAGGCCGAGATCATGGCCTTCCTCGCGCCAAGCCTGCCCATCGACCCTGCAGCGGGGCCCGGAGCCACACTGGCCCACCCTCCCCTGCCCGACTAAGGGCGAAGATCCGCGCCGACGTTTCCATCTCCAGGAGGCCCCCATGGCCATCCCGCGTTTCGAAGCCCGCAGCTACGACTTCACACCCTACGCACCCGCGCTCAACTGGATCGGTGGCGAGTGGGTCGAGTCCTCCACGGGCCAGACCCTTCCGGTCGAGAACCCGCGCCACGGCGAGGTCATGTCCACCGTGACGATCTCGGGTGCGGCGGATGTCGATGCCGCGGTCCAAGCCGCCAAGGCCGCCCAACCTGCGTGGGCCGACCTTCCCATGCGCGAACGCGCCCAGGTGCTCTACCGCCTCAAAGCGCTCATGGAGCGCGACTTCGACGAGCTGTCGTGGCTGGTCTGCCACGAGAACGGCAAGATCATCTCCCAGGCCGAGGCCAGCGTGGCCAAGACCATCGAGTGCATCGAGAACGGCTGCGCCATCCCCCAGATGGCCGCCGGTGGTGGTCTCGAGGTCAGCCGCGGGGTCGAATGCAGGGTCATCTACGAGCCCGTCGGCATCTGCGCAGGCATCACGCCCTTCAACTTCCCCCTGATGGTCCCCAACTGGATGCTGCCCCAGGCCTTGGTGGGCGGAAACGCCTTCATCCTCAAGCCCTCCGAGAAGGTCCCCCTTAGCCTGCTGCGCTTCGCCGAGTTGCTCCAGGAAGCCGGCCTCCCCGACGGTGTCTTCAACATCGTCCAGGGCGCCCGCGCCGCAGTCGAGGCCATCTGCGACCATCCGGACATCGGCGCCCTGGCCTTCGTCGGCTCCACCAAGGTTGCCCGCATCGTCTACGAGCGTGCAGCCAAGACGGGCAAGTGCGTAAAGTGCCTCGGCGGCGCCAAGAACTACCTGCTGGTGGTCCCCGATGCCGACCTGGCGCTCACATCCGAAAACGTCGCCGCTTCGTTCACGGGTTGCTCCGGCCAGCGCTGCATGGCCGCCGCGGTCATGGTGGCCATCGGCGACTGTCAGCACATCATCGACGGCGTCGTGGAAAGAGCCAGCGCCCTGCGTGTGGGTGTAGATCACGGCTGCCTCATCGACGCTCCCAGCATCGACCGCATCCAGGGCTACATCGACCAGGCCGAGGCCATGGGTGCAACGGTGCTCGTCGACGGCCGCGGGGCGCGAGGCGACGGCGCAGGTCACTGGATAGGCGCCACGGTCCTCGACAACGTCACCACCGACATGCCCGCGGCACACGAAGAGATCTTCGGCCCCGTGTTGGCCATCATGCACGTGGACACCCTCGACGAAGCCATCGCCCTACAGAACGCAAGCCCCTACGGCAACGCCGCCGCCATCTACACCCAGAACGGCCGCGTCGCCGAGTACGCCGTGCGTCGCTTCACCTCCGGCATGATCGGCGTGAACATCGGCGTTCCGGTTCCGCGTGAACCCTTCGCGTTCGGCGGCTGGAAAGACAGCAAGTTCGGCCAAGGCGACGTCTGCGGCTGGGATGGCTTCCGCTTCTGGACCCGCCCCCGCAAGGTCACGACCAAGTGGGCCCAGCAGATCGACTGGACCTGGATGTCCTGACAACGGCGCGAACAACTACGGCGCCTCGGGGGTCTGTACCGCGGGCCTGCGCCACTCGTGGGTAATTCGATGCCACGGTTCTTCCCTAAAGGGCGAGATCCACTGGAAGCCCACCCCCGCCACGGCGGTGAAGGCGTCGTCACGGACGGCGTCCTCCTTCAGGACGAAGCCCGCGTCGTACTGCACCCCCAGGTGAAGCCGCAGCCGCTCGAAGATCGGTAGCGCCACGAGCACTTGACCCGACGGCACCGAGCACATCATCGGATCGTTGTCGAACGCTTCCGTGTCGCAGTCCAGGCTGTCCCAGTAGTCGTCGCTGCTGACCTGGTAGCCCGCGCGCAACACCAGCCGGGGCTGAACGAGTACACCCGAGAGCCGCGGCACCTCGATCTCCATGCCGAGGAAGAACAGGCTGACGGTGACCACGTTGGGCCGCGAAGAAAGGAAGCGCTGCAGACCGCCCACCTGCAAGGCCATGTGGTACCGGATCCAGCGATGCGGAGTCCAGCGACCGCTGACGCTGAAGCCCATCTCAAGCCCCGACCCCGCGGAGACGTGAAGGGTCGCGATGGGTGGTGCGTAGTGAAGCACGTTCAGCGCCGGCTTGCCCGCTCCCAGCACGAGCAAGCGCAGCCGGCCATCCAGCTTGTCGCCGTAGGCGCTGACCATGCCCCCCATCTCCTCCCGCAGGTAGGTGGTACCCAGCCAAGCCCGGTTGCGAGGCAGGCCGAAGTCCCGGTACTCGAACTCGTACAGCTCGAGAAGCCTACTGAGGTATTCGAAGTCGCCCTCGAGGCTGTCCGCAGCGCCCCGCCGACGCCACGCCCGCCCGATCTCCGGAGTGACGTTTGGCACCAAGGGGCGGGATTGAACGCCTTCGATCGCGGCGGCACAGAGCGCATGGTCGGTCGCGGTGGCTTTGGGCAGCCGCGAGCAGTGATCCCACAGGCGATCGAGGGAGGTCTGAAGCAACACCTCCATGCCTCCATGCCGCTCGTCTGCACAGGCTTGCACAGGGTCGCCGACGCCATCGACCACCGCCCGGATGCAGGCATAGGGGCGCCAGAACTCCACCACCGGCTCGGGCTCCGGGAGCTCGAGCGTCACCTGCTCGCCATGCCGTTCGCGCACCCGTGGCTGCACCACGCGCTCCACGAAACGGTGCGCATCCACCATGCCCAGGAAGAAGTCGTACCTACGGAACCGGCGATCGAAAAAGCCGAAGAAGCGGAACAGCTCGCCGCTGACCGGCGGGAGCGCTGGCTCCACCATCGCGAGCCGGCTGCTCAGGGCCGGGTTTTCCTCGGCCAGGTTGTACAGCTCCGAGGCCTGGGCCGAGCCCGCAAGATCTCCCGCCAAGCCGGCGAGGGTCGCCATGATCTTGTCCTTGCTCCCGCCGTCGGTGATCCCACCCGGGGAAGGTAGCGGTGGGTAGGAGGTGTGCATGGGATCCATGTAGAGGAAGAGCACGTCCTCGGGGAGGTCGTGCACACCCTCGTCGAGGCTGTCCCTCCAGGCCAGACTGTCGTCCTCGAGCCGCTGCAAGCCTTGGTCGGCCAGACGCCACGCCAGGCGGAGCGGGTAGCGGTCCGACACGGCGCCGTCGATGAACCGGGTCGATCGGTCACCAGCCGTGCAGCTATCGACACCTTCGTCGAGAGGGGTCTGACAGAAGTCGATGAGCTGGGGCTCGAAGGCCCCGGGCATGGCAGAAGACGCGAACAGCAGGCCCGTGAGGACATCGAAGTCGTCCTTGGACCCCACGTCCTCGGGCTGGGAGAAGGGCAGCAGAAGCTGGGGTAGGTGAGCGTCGAGGTCCGCATAGTTGCCGACCAGGGGACGCTCACCCAGACCCTGGCCCTGGATGCGCAAGACGAAGTGCTCCTGGCTTCGGGCGACGGTCAACCCGGCGCCGAGCTCCACACGACGCGGTTCCAGGCGGGTGACGGCGGCCCCCAGCACGACGTCGAGATCCGAGGAAAGCCCCTTCTGCCAGGCAACGTCCACCTGAGCGGCCAGCTCCTGCAGCACCTTTCCCGAGGACAGGTAGGGACCTTCGGCCTGCGAGACATCGAAGATCTGCTCGTAGGTGAAGTTGTTCCACAGATGCCAGAACTGGCTGTCCCTTGGGTCGACGAGGGGTGCCTCTGCGACCTCCATGGCCATGAGCAACGCGTTGATCGTGCCTGCCGATGCCCCGGTGACGAGTTGAAGCTCGACCTGATCGGGGTTGCGCTTGATGGTCTCGGCCAGGTAGTGCAGAAAACCCGCCTGCCAAGCTCCCAAAGAGACGGCACCGCTGACGGTGATAGCCAGCGGGAGGGGCTGAGCCTGGGTGGACCCAAGCTCGGGACGGGTGATGGGCGGCGCCAGGATTCCGGAATCTACCACCTCTCGCAGCGGTATCACCGTGGCTGTTTGCTGCTGCGGAGAATCTCCGTGCGGGTCCTCACCCAAGGCAGCGGGCGCGAACGCACAGAGCAAGCCCATGCGCACGATGGCGCCGAGCCTTCCCCCTAGGCCGCTCGAGCATCCTCCGGCGGCCGAGGTGGACCGCTGGGAGGAACCCACTCTACCAGTCACCATCCGAGCCGCCGTACGCGCCCATGTCGGCCCGGGAGCCGTCAGCATCGTTCTCGTTGGGATCGCCAGCGTCCTCGCAGGGACTACCGGCGGAGAGGTGGAGGTCGTCGGACTCGGGAGCGCCGCTGTAGGAGGAGAAGTCCGGGTCCTGTTCGATGGACTGGTTCTCGAGGATTTCCCCGTCGGCGTCGCCGTAGTGGTTGTCGTAGGCGTTCTCGTAGAAGTCGTTGTACCCACCCGAGAGATAGCTGGACGTGGCCGACGACAGGTAGAGCCCGTAGCCGTTGTTGTACGCGAGGATGCTGTTGTTCAGGTCGAGGTATGCGTTCTGGTGGAGCGTGAGGGCGTAGGTTCCGATGGTGTTCACGATGGTGGAGAACGAGATGTTCAAGACGGAGTAGGTGGTCGCCGTGACGGCGGCCCCGAAGTACGACGAACCACCGGAGGACGAGCCGTCGCTGTTGCTGTGGAACACCGTGTTGGTGAGCGTGAGGGTGCCGTAGTCGCGCACACCCAAGCCGCCAACATACGTGCCGTCGTTGTTCTTGATGGTGGAGCTGGAGATGACCGCTTCCGAGCCGTCCACCACGCCACCCGCGAAGCTGTAGCCGGTGTTGCTCTCGATGCTCGACCCCACGAGCTCGAGGTAGGAGTCGTAGTCGAGGTTGAAGCCACCGCCGCTGCTGGTGCCGACGTTGTTGCCGGCGATGACGATCCCATCGCCAACAAAGCTGGCCTGGTAGTACAGGTACAGACCGCCGCCCTCACCGTAGGTGGACTCGTTGTCGGAGATGGTGACGTCGTCGGCCTGGATGTCGGTGGCGTAGATGGCCGCGATGCCACCACCGGAGCCGTAGGTAGAGGTATTGCCCACGACATCGACCCCCGACAGGGTGACCGAAGCGCCGTAGAGGTACAGGCCCGCACCATCGTCGTAGTCCGCGACGTTGTCGGACACCGAGGTGTCCGTGAGGGTGGAGTTGCCGCCGTAGAGGGCAACACCACCGCCAGAGTAGTCGTCGGCCGTGTTGCTGCTGATCTCACCGCCCTCGAAGGTCCACTCGCTCTCATAGGCGTAGAGCGCGCCGCCGTCGTAGTAGGCGGTGTTGTCGGAGACGGTGCAGTCCACCATGTCCGCCGTGCTGTACGCCAGCACGAGGGCACCCCCGTAGTAGGCTTCGTTGTCGGTGAAGCTCCCATCCGTCACCGTGGCGACGCTGTCGTACAGGTTCATGCCCGCGCCCTGGTTGGCCAGGTTGTCCGTGACCACGAGCCCGTCGAAGCTAACCGTTGAGTTGTCGAGGTAGATGGCTCCGCCGTCGTAGTCGGCCCAGTTGCCCGTCAGCAGCATGTCCGAGAACGAAACGACGCTGTCGAACACGTAGAGTCCACCGCCGTAGTTGGTGTCTCCGTTTTGCAGCGTGAAGCCAGAGATGCTGATGTCTTCGCCGGAACGATCTCCGACGAAGAGCGCGCTGCCGGAGTACTCGGCGTCGATGACGGTGTCAGCCGAGCCGTCTGCACCGAAGAGCCAGAGAGGACCGTCCACCACCCGGAGGTTTTCCTTGTAGACGCCCGGACCCACGGAGATGCATGCCGCTCCGCTTTCGATGGCGGACTGGATGGAGACCATGGGATCGTCGACGCTGCCGGTGCCATCTTCGCTCCCCCCAGTGGCTACGTAGGTCGCAGCGCCTTCGTCCGCTTCCCCGTCGCAGTTGTTGTCGACGCCGTCGCAGTCTTCGGTCGCGCCGGGGAACACCAGGGAGTCGCCGTCGTCACAATCCGCGTAGTTGGCGACGTAGCCGTCGGTGGCTTCACACGAAGGCCCGACCTCGTCGCCGGAATCGCCAAAGCCATCCCCATCTTCGTCCACGTACCACATCACGTCGGGGTCTTCGTCGACCTCCTCGTCGCAGTCGTCGTCCACACCGTTGCAGATGTCGACGGCGCCTGGGTAGACATCGGGATCGTGATCGTCGCAGTCCTCGTCGGCCGTGACGCCGTCGCCGTCACGATCCACCGACCCGGTCGACGTGGAGTCACCGGTATCGTCAGCGCCCGTGTCGTCTTTTTCGGGCCCGCAGCCCGCGAGGGTCGCGATCAGCAAGAGGGGCGGGAAACAAGAGAGAATGCGAGCCATCGGGAGCGCCTCCTGGCAGCCGGTCTCGAGGAGTAGTCTACCGCGCCGAAGGTCACTATGCACAGCCACGCGGCCACCCTACCAGGCGAAGCTCACTGGGTATCCGACCTCCTGCCCATCGGGCATATCGTGGGTCGGGAATGCCACGTACCGAATCAGGTCCGCCGCGCAGACCACCAGGCCGTCGGGCAACCCTCCGTCGTCGACCACCCGAACGTGATCGACGCGGCCCGTACAGGCCACGTGCAGCTCCAGGGTCAGCACCCCATCGGGCCGCATGTCGTCGGCCACGCAGCCAAGGAGCTTGGGCAGGAATGGCTGCATCGCGCCCTCTACCTGCTTCACCGACAGCCCCTGGCTCGCGATCATTACCGCCTCGTCACCCACGACATCCCCCAGCTGCGTGGGGTCGGGTGGCGGCAGGCAGGGCCGCTCTGGAGGAAGGGTCAGGCCACCAGGCACCGCCGTGCTGGGCACGCCGTTGCCACCACCGGGCTTCGCTGCGCTGGCGGTCGCCGGTGGAGCACCACGGATCACCAGCACCTGCCCAACCTCGATGAGATCCCCCTCGATGTCGTTCCATTCCCGCATCTGCAGCACGGTGACCCCGTTCTGCGCCGCGATGCGCGACAACGTGTCTCCACGCACCACCCGGTATTCCGAGATCGGTCCAGGCCCCGCGAACCACAGCACCGTCGCTACGACGGCGACCCCCACCAGCCCGCCGAGCAGCACAGCCAGCAGGCGGCGGACGGCGGACGGCCCGTGGGGATCCAGCGGCGACGACGAGGTCATGCAGATACATATCTCCCCCTCCGGAGGTGAGGCATGACGACGGTGGTCACGGGCGCGAGCGGCTTCCTGGGCAACAACCTCGTGCGCGAGCTTACGGCTGCCGGGCGGAAGGTGCGCTGCCTCGTCCGCAATGACAGCTCGGCCCTCGAAGGCCTGGACGTCGAGCTGGTGAAAGCCGACACCACCCAGCCGGACACCCTCGGCCCGGCCTTCGAAGGTGCCGAGGTCGTCTTCCACCTCGCCGCACTCGTCCAGGTCGGGGACGTCAAGCCCGAACAGCTCTTCCGCACCAACGTCGAGGGCCCCCGCAACGTGGTCACGGCCTGTCTCGAGGCCGGAGTCGAGCGGCTGGTGCATTGCAGCTCCTGCCACGCCCTTTACGAGCACCCCCTGTACGCTCCCATCGACGAAACCCGGGCTCTCGCCCTGTCCGACGACTGCCTGCCCTATTCCCGCTCCAAGGCCGAAGGCGAGCTGCAGGTGCTCGAGGGCGTGGCCCACGGGCTCGACGCCGTCATCGTCAACCCCACGGGCATCATCGGGCCCTACGATCACCGGCCATCCCACCTGGGAGAGCTGTTCGTCATGCTCCACGACCGAGCCATGCCGTCGCTCATCGATGCCACCTACGACTTCGTGGACGTCCGCGACGTCGTCTTCGGCCTGCTGGCGGCCAAAGAGCACGGTCGCACCGGAGAGCGCTACCTGCTGCCCGGCCACCGCGTCAGCGTAAAGGAGCTGGCCATCTGGGCAGAGGAGGTCACCGGGGTCAAGCGCCCCGCCCTCACCTCCCCCATGTGGCTGGCCAGGCTCGGCGCACCCTTCGTAGCGGGCTGGGCCAAGCTACGAGGCGAGCGGCCCATCTACTCACCCCAAGCGCTCGAGATCCTGCGCGGCAACTCGGTCTACGACCACGGAAAAGCCACCGCCGAACTGGGCTACCGCCCCCGACCCATGAAAGAAACCATCCAAGGGTTCTACGACTGGTACCTGCCCACGCTGGAAACACAGGGCGGGCAAGGCGCCACCCACACGAGGAAACCCCCCACCGGCCAGAGCCGGTAGGGGGCTACGAAGCGGCGTGGACGCGAACGTCTAGTCGTCTTAGGGGCAGCTGTCGTTGACGCTGCCCGGGGTGCCGAAGTCGCCGTCACCATAGCTAGTGCTGGCGAGACACCAGTTCTCGCCAGAGTCGTTGTCCGTGGCGCTGAGCACCGCGGCATCGAGCTGCATGGAGTAGCCCGCGGTGTCTGGGAAGTCGGTGTCGTTGTAGGCGACGTAGTCGATGGGGGACTTGGTGTCTCCCAAGCCGATCTCGTCGTCGGAGTTGCCCACGCTCATGCCGAACTCGATGTCCACCGTGAGGCCGCCGTTGGCGGAGCTGTCGATGTTGTTGCCGAACACGATGTACTCGCCGTCCTTGAACACGTCGCTGCTCGAAGCGGTTTCGCTGTCACTGCCGTCATCCCACAAGGCCAGACCATCGAGGTTCACGGAGCCACCCGACGCATTGTAGACCTCGAAGAACTCGCCGTCGGAGTCGCCCACGGCGGACGGGTCCTTCATGATCTCGGTGATGACGAGGTCGCCAGCCACGAGATCGGCGACGCACTTGTCGGCCGGGCAGGGCGCGGGCGCGTAATCGACGAGGTCGCCTTCGGAGCGCGGCTGCAGCTTCCAGGTGCTGTAGGAGTAGTACGCCAGGCCGGTGACGGAGCTGAAGGTGTCCCCGGTGCCCAGCTCGGTGTACACGGCGGTCCAGTCGTAGACCAGGTCGCCTACGCGGGCTGACTCGTCGAGCTCGAACTCGTTGTAGCCGAGGTCGGGATCGGTGACGGTGACGCCCTCGACCGTGATCAGGGTGGACTCGTAGGGTTCCATGACCTTGGAGTCGAGGAAGCTCTTGGTGGAGAGGACCGTGGCGGCGGGCAGGTCGTTCCCGCTGCTCAGGACGTTGACGGCCTTGGCGTCGGCGGGTTCGAGTTCGCTCTGGTCGTAGTATTCGACATAGGTCGCACTGAGCTCGATCTCGTCGCCCTGGGTGAGGCCGAAGGCGATCTTGCCAGTGGTGTAGACCCAGATACCCGAATACGCGCCACCAGCGGGATCGAGCAGGAAGAAGCCGTACTCGGCTTCGTCGTTGGCCACGACGCCGCTGACGAACACCTCGGACTTCTCCTTGTAGACACCCTGGCGGATGTCGGAGATGAGGTCATAGTCGACGTCTGCATCGGTGTCAGCGTCGGAGTCGGCATCGCTGTCGGCGTCACTGTCAGCATCGGTGTCGGCATCACTGTCAGCGTCACTGTCAGCGTCACTGTCAGCATCGGTGTCGGCATCCGTGTCGGTGTCCGTGTCACCTTCGGGCGGCGCCGTGTCGTCCTTTTGACCACAGCCGATGGACAAGCCGAGCGCGAGCAGGCTCAACAGAAAGATGTTCCTCATGGTTCTCCTCGTGGACCCGGGGAAAGTACAGGGACCGGGTACGCCCCCCCTTCTAGCCCAGACTCGGTGCGATTCCAAGTCCCAAGAAACCAAAGGCGCCCGCCGAATCCCCCGAAACCGAGGACAGGCGAGCGCAGTGTGATTGGCAGGTCTCGACAACCCGGCAAGCGGTTCTTCCGGGCGTTCCTACATGGACACGTCGGCAGCGCTGCGGGGCTCGATCTTGAAGACCGAGTAGTTGTAGTTGAGGGGGCCGGTGATGCTGGAGACGTTGTCGCCGTTGCCACCCTCGAAGGTGTAGAACATGTCGTCGATGGTCATGCCGCCGAAGTCGGTGGTGTGCTCGCCGTATTCGTCGGCGTCACTGGTGACGTTGATGTCGAGCACGGTGACGAGCACGGATTCGTAAGCCTCGAAGTCCGCCGGGGCCGACTGCAAGGTGGTGGCTGCGGGGGTGCAGGTACCGGTGATGGCCACGTCGGAGGCGTCGGTCACGGACAGCTCGGTCAGGTCGTAGTACTCGGTGACTTCGCCCGTGACGTCGAGCATGTCGCCAGCTTCGACCTCGACCACGACGTCACCGAGGTAGACGAACAGGCCGCTGTACTCGCCGCCGCCGTCGTCCTGGACGAAGAAGCCCATGCCGTTGTTGGCGACCTGGGAGGTGGCGCACACATCGGTGAGGGTGACGATGTCACCTTCGGAGACGCCGCTGTAGTTCTGCACGTCGGCGCAGCTGGTGCCGACATCGGTGTCGGTGTCGGTGTCGGTGTCCGCGTCGGTGTCGGTGTCGGTATCGGTGTCGGTGTCGGTGTCGGTGTCGCCTTCGGGCTCGCCGGAGTCGTCGACGGTCTTGGGACAGCCGATGGCCAAGCTTAGGGACAAGCCGAGGACGGCAAAGATGGAAAGGGTGCGAGTCATGGTCTCCTCCATGCTGAACGGACGGATCGTCCGGGTTGCGGCGACGGTATAGCCGACGAACCCTGGGGATCCAAGGAAAAAGTGGTAGGGACGCTAGCGCGCCCCAGAGGCTTCGATGGCCTCGCCAAAAAGGACCAGCCCACGCTCGATCTCGGCCTTTTCGACGAGCATGGGCGGCGCGATGCGGAACACGTTTCCGAAGCGCCCGCCCTTACCCAGCAGCAACCCTCGGGCCTTGGCTTCCTCGAAGATGCGCCCTGTCAGCGCCGTGTCCGGCGTGCGGTCGCCCGCCGTCTCGTCCACCACGACCTCGACGGCCTGCATGAGCCCGAGACCACGCACGTCGCCCAGCTTGGCGGGAAAGCGCTGCTGCAGCGCCAACAGGCCCTCGTGCAACACGGCCCCCAGGCGCTCCGAACGCGCGCAGACATCGTCCTGCTCGATGACGTCGAGCACGGCGTTGGCCGCCGCCATGGGGACGGGGTTGGCGCCGAAGGTGGAGATCGTGAGCCGGGGGATGCTCTTGGCGATGTGGGGCCGGGCCATGCAGTTGGCGGCTGGAAGGCCGTTGCAGATGCCCTTGGCCATGGTCATGATGTCGGGCTCAACACCGAAGTGCTGGATACCCCAGAAGTGGGTTCCCGTACGACCGAAGCCGGTCTGCACCTCGTCCGAGATGAACAGCCCGCCGTAGTTGCGGACGATCTCGGCGGCGACCTGGAAGTATTCCTTGG
>CAZVHW010000173.1:8484-12749 GCA_964626835.1 uncultured Enterobacterales bacterium | reverse complement strand
CTCACCGATGCCTTGGGGCTGACCGCTTTCTTCGATCCCGGCGGGCTAATCAAGCAGCTGTTGCTTGGGGCCAGCGGCGTTGGGCAGGAAGCCCTGATCCGATTCTACGTGCTGCACGTGATGGTGCTGCCCCTGGCCCTGACCATCGTGCTCGGTTTGCACTTCTGGCGCATCCGCAAGGACGGCGGCCTCGCTCGACCTGGCATCGCCCCGACCCACGCGAGCAAGGGCGCGGCGGTGGCGGGGACGCCTCCATCCACGGCCGCGGCCTCGCCCACCAAGACCTATGGCCTGATGGCCGTGGTCAGGGACCGGAAGCCCGCGACCAACCTCGATCCTGCCGACACCGTGCCCTCGTGGCCCTATCTCTTCCGCGCCGAGCTGATGCTGCTGATCGGCACGCTGATGATCTGCCTGGTGCTGGGCATGTTCTTCGACGCGCCGCTGACGGAGCTGGCCAATCCCTCCGTGCCGGAGAACCCGGCCAAGGCGCCCTGGTACTTCCTGGGCTTGCAGGAGCTGGTCTCCTACTCGGCCTTCGTCGGGGGGGTGGTCATCCCCGCCGTGGTCGTCATCGGGCTGTCCTTGATCCCCTACCTGGATCGGGAACGATACGAGCCGGGCGTGTACTTCAGCGGCGCGCAGGGCCGCAGCGTCGCGCTGTGCTCCCTGATCTTCGGGACCGTGGTAGCCACGCTGACGGTGGCCTTCCCCGTGACCTTCGGCTGGCTGCGGGACTGGTTCCCGTCCATGCCGCAGCTGGTCATCATCTTCCTGAACCCCGGGACGCTCCTGACTGCCGCCATCGTCGGTTGGTCCCTGTGGGTCCACCGCCAGACCCGGTCCACGCGCATGTCTGCCATCGCGCTGTTCACCTGCTTCGTCGCAGGCTTCGTGATCCTGACCTACGTCGCGACGGTCCACCGCGGTCCCAACTGGGACTTCTTCTGGACCCACGCCAGCTGGCCCGTGCACTGAGGGACGCCGCCATGACCACAACCCCGAGCCCCAAGGCCGAGCGCGTCCAGGACGAAGTCCTCGCCAAGGACCATCAGGTCAAGCTCTGGCTGCTGATCCTAAGCGTAGCCTCCGTGCTGCTCCTACTGGTCGCCGCCATCTTAGAGAACCTGCTCGGTGAGTGGCGTTCCCATCAACGCACCCACAGGACCATGCTCCACGAGCAGGCCGTCGAGGACTGGGAGAAGGCCCTGGCCGAGGGCTTCCGGGTCCACCTGCGCCAAGTGGTCGTGCCCGACTTGGATGCCTTCGACCGCTGCATCAGCTGCCACGTGGGCGTCGACAATCCCACCATGGCCGACGCCGCCCTCCCCCACCGCAGCCACCCCGGCGATCTGCACGAGTGGCACGACGTGGAGAAGGTGGGCTGCACCGTCTGTCACGACGGCCAAGGGCGAGGAACGACCAGAGCGGCGGCGCACGGGGACGATCCACACTGGCTGGCCACCCTGCTGACCGGCGACGAGGTCTACACCAGCTGCTCCCGCTGCCACCTCGAAAACGACCTCTACGGTGGTGAGGCCGACCTGTTCTCCCGAGCGGAGTTCCCGGCTCCCCTGGACGAGGGCGAGCTGCGCGCCTCCACGCCGGGCTTCGACTCAGCCGGCGCCCGGGCGATCGTGCGCGGGAAGCGGCTGGCCCTCCGCGAAGGCTGCCTGGGCTGCCATGCCTACCGCGGTCGGGGCGGCTCGCTCGGACCCGACATCACCACCATCGGCGACGCTTCCCGCCACCACTTCGCCTTCGCCCACGTCGAGGGCGAGCACACCATCCGCCAGTGGATGGTGGAGCACTTCCTCGTACCCGAGCGCATCTCGCCAGGGACCCTGATGCCCGAGCTGGGACTGAACCGCGAGGAGGCCGAGGATCTCGCGCTGTACATGATGAGCCTGCATCGCAAGGGCTTTCCTGCGGCCTACACGCCCGACTCGGAGCGCCGCAGCGGTGTGCCTGTCACGGGGCGCGAGCTCTACGCGATCTACTGCAGCGCCTGCCACGGCCCTGACGGGCACGGTAGCACGCTGCGGAACGTCGAGGACGGACTCGTGGCCGAGGTGCCGCCGGACCTGATGGTTCCCTCGTTGAACAATCCCGACACCCTGGCCATCGCGAGTGAGGGCTACCTCACCGCCATCCTCGAGCACGGCCGCCCGGGCACGAGCATGATCGCCTGGGGTTCGGCCAGCGGCGGTGGGCTGCGACCGGAGGAGGTCGACCGGGTGGTGGACTACGTGGCCTCGTGGCAGCCGGAGCCCCCCCTGGCGCCCGACCTGGCTTCGGCCACGGGCGAGGCGGACATCGGGCGCTTCGTGTTCGACCGCAGCTGTGCCTCTTGCCATGGCTCCGAAGGTCAGGGCGACATCGGCATAAGCCTGACCAGTCCCTCCTTCCTGGCCCTGGCCTCGGATGGGTTCCTGCAGGAGACCATCCTCGAGGGGCGGCCGGACAGTGGCATGCCGGGCTGGCGCCAGCTGGACGCCCAGCGCATCGCGGATCTCGTGGCGTGGATGCGGGTGTCACACCCGCTCGAGAGCGACGAACGCGACACCCTGAGCCTGGCCGCCGGTGGCAGGCCGGTGGGGACCGCGACCGCTTCTCGAGAGTTCGGCTCTCTCATCTTCGGCGAACGCTGCGCCATCTGTCATGGTGAGAGCGGTGAAGGCGTGATCGCACCCACGCTCGCCTCTCCAGACTTCCTGGCACTCGTCGACGACAGCTACCTCTACGCAGCGGTGGCACACGGGCGGCCGGGCGCGGGGATGCCCGCCTGGCGCGACCTGGGCTCGGCCGACGTGGCCTCCACCATCCAGCATCTTCGCAGCTGGCAGAGTTCCCCCTCGCGGCGCCTGTCGACGGCGCCCATCGACGGCGACACGGCCCGCGGCGCCGAGGTCTTCGCCTCCAACTGCGTCGGTTGCCACGGCGAGCACGCCGAAGGCGCGGTGGGTCCCCAGCTGAACAACCCGGTGTTCCTCGCGACCGTCTCCGACGCCGTGATCGAGGCCTGGGTCCTGGCCGGGCGCACCAGTACCGCCATGCGCGGCTTCGCCCGGGGCGGCCAGGGCATGACCGAACTGGATCCACAGCGGGTCAAGGACGTGGTCTCGTGGCTGCGCTCCCTCGAGGGGCAGCCTCGGGTGGAGGTAAGCAAACACCCCACCGGAAGCGCCGAAACAGGAGCGGTGGTGTTCGAGCAGTCCTGCTCGGGCTGCCACGGCATCCACGGCGAGGGCGAGAGCGGCCCCGCGCTGGCCAACGCCGACTTCCTGGCGCTGGCCTCGGACGGCTTCCTGCTCGGCACCATGTCCATCGGCCGAGACGGTACCGAGATGCGTCCGGTGCGCAAGTCGCCCCAGTCCATCGTCGACCTCGATTTCGTCCAGCTCGAAGACGTACTCGCACGCCTACGGGCGTGGGAAGCGCACCCACCCAGCGTCGCCGACAGCCACCGCTTCGTGGTCCCCTGGGACCTGGAACGGGGAGAGCGCCTGTTCGCATCCAACTGCGCCGGCTGCCACGGTGAAGAAGGCCGCGCCGAGTTCGACGAACCGGGCAAGGCCTCCGCGTGGGCGCCAGCGCTGAACAACCAGGGCTTCCTCGCCTCGGCCACCGATGGCTTCCTGCAGGCCACCATCATCAATGGACGCGTCAACACCGCGATGCGAGCGTTCGGCGATGGCGCCCAGGGTCTGGTCGATCTGTCGAGCGACGACGTCAACCACATCGTTTCCTACATCCGGAGCTGGTCACGCCAGCCCGACGTGCCCACCACCCTGCTCGCGACGCGCTCCGACAGCGACGACGAACGGGCTGAGTGAACCCTCAACAGGAGTCCAGCATGAACCGCCGCGAGGTCCCCACCCAAATGAGCCGCCGTCGCTTGCTACAGCTCGCGGCCGGCACCGGTGTCACCTGCGCCTTTTGCAAGATGCTCCCTGGCTACGTGAAAGCGGCCAACGCCGCTGCGGAAAACGCCACCGGAGAAGGCGTGCAGCTCTTGCAGTCCGCCTGCCCCTACTGTGGTGTAGGCTGCGGCACGCTCATCAAGGTCCGGGACGGAAAGATCGTGGGCATGGTGCCTGACAAGCGTCACCCCACCAATCGTGGCATCCAGTGCATCAAGGGGCTCAATGCCCACGAGCCCATCTACCGGGACAGATTGACCGAAGTCCTGGTGCGCAAGGACATGAGCGACCCGCTGCGGGGCCACGTGTCTTCCACCAAGGGGCGCTTCGATGACGACGTGT
>CAZVHW010000173.1:0-8474 GCA_964626835.1 uncultured Enterobacterales bacterium | reverse complement strand
TCCAGGCCATGCCCTACGAAGAGGCCGAGCACCTGGTCACCGAAAAGCTGGTGGAGATCTACAAGGCCAAGGGTGGCAACGCCATCGGCCTGAACGGATCGGGCCAGCTCACGATGGAAGCCCAGTGGATCGAAAACGTCCTGGTCAAGGGTGTCTTGGCCAGCAACTCCATCGAGGCCAACGCCCGGACCTGCATGACCTCCGCGGTCACCGGGTACTTCGCCACCTATGGCAGCGACACGCCGCCAACTTGCTACGACGACATCGAGATGGCCGACTTCATCACCTTCTGGGGCCACAACGCGCGCGAAGCACACCCGGTGCTGTTCTGGCGCGTGGCGGATCACAAGAGCCGCACCGACATCCCCACCATGGTGGCCGACCCGCGCAAGACGGGCACCGTGGCCGGCCTCGAGTCCATCAACCCCCGCAACAGCCATCACGTGCAGACCATGAACGGGGACATCAGCTACCACAACGCCATCGCGTACGTGCTGCTGACCAAGTACCCGCAGGCGATCATGCCCGAGAGCTGGCTGGACGAGAACGTCAACGGCTGGCGCGAATACGTCGAGGGCGTCAAGGCGCGCTACTCGCCGCAGCAGGTGGTCAAGCGCTTGGTACGCCTCGATCAGGGCCGCGTCACGGTGGCGCAGATCGAAGCCATCGCCAAGGACTGGGCCGCCGCAAGCATCAAGGGCCGCGAGCGTGGCCGTGGGGGCGTGCTGACCTTCTGGGGCATCGGCTTCAACCAGATGCTGCACGGGCAGCACAACACCATCGGCCTGGTGAACCTGCACCTGCTCACGGGCAACGTGGGCCGGCCTGGCTGCGGTAGCCACTCCCAGACGGGCCAGCCCAACGCCATGTCCGAGCGGCTCATGGGCGGCCTGACCGGACGCCTGCCCTTCAACCAGGGGCTCGAGAACGAAGCCTGGCGACACCACATCGCCGACGCCTGGGGCGTGTCCCGCGAGCGGCTGGACCAGGTCAGCGTGCTGCCAAACCCCGGCATGGTGATGGGCATGATGGAGCGGGCGCTCAAGGGCGACCTGCTGGCCATGTTCTGGATCTACACCACCCACGTGCACATGCCCGACCTGGACACCCTGGTGCGACCGGCACTCAGCAAGATGTTCGTGGTGGTCCAGGACATCTACCGGCACGCCCCCAACAACCTCTACGCCGACGTCATCTTTCCCGCGGCCACCTGGGGCGAGTGGGTGGGCGGCACCTACATCCAGTCCGAACGGCGCCTGTACGTCTGCGACGGCACGAGCAATCCTCCTCCTGGATGCCGCCCGGACATGGACATAGCCATCGACAAGGGCAAGGCCCTGGCCAAGGCGCTGGGGCTGGATGTGGACGCCATCTTCCCCTACGAGAAGACCATCGAGATGGGCAACGGCCTGATGGCCTATGACAGCCAAGAGGTCTTCCGGGACATCATCGCGGCCAGCAAGGGCTCCGACGCCGACCTCACCGGCATCCTCGAGGTCGAGGAGCAGGATGGTGTCAGCCCCTACGACCAGATGAGGCGGCTGCGCGGCATCCAGTGGCCCGCACCCAACGCCGAGATCGCGCGCCGTGGCGGCACCCCGCGCCGCTACATGGGCCAGGAAGACTGGGCCGACAAGCCCTACGGCAACTTCCGCCAGGCCGACGGCAAGGCCAAGATGAAGCTCTGCGAGCAGACCTACGACGAGCTGGACGAGGTGACCGGAAAGCTGATGGAGTACGGCCACCTGGATCGCCCGGGTGAGGGGCCATTCCTCATCGACGAGCTGGCGGCGGCCAAGAAGGAAGGCCGCAAGAACCTGCTCGAGCGCGCCCGCGACATGGCGCTGCCGCCGGAGCTGCCCGACCTCGACGTCTACGCCAACCGTGGGATGGGGTTGGCCGAGCACAAGAGCTCCGACGTCTACCCCTTCTGGCTCTCCCTGGGCATCGTCTACGAGCACTTCCACACCTCGAAGACCATCCGGGGCGCCACCACCACCGAGCTCGTACCGGAGCAGTACGTCGAGATGCACGCGGACGACGCCGCCCGCTATGGACTCGAGGACGGCGACAAGGTGCGCCTGATGACCCGCCGAGGCAGCTACGAAGCCCGCGTGTCCGTGGGTACCGGCAGCCGGGTGCGGCCCAGCCGCAACCAGGTGTTCCCTGGCCTGCTGTTCAGCCCGTGGAACTTGAGCGTGGCCGACAGCGCGGACCCCAAGGAGAACAAGTGGCTGGTCAACTCCACCAGCCACCGCGCCTGGGACCCGGTCTCCGGCCAGTGCGACTACAAGAAGCTCGCGGCCAGGATCGAGAAGATCGGCTGACGCTCCCAGCGTCCCGTGCTCCATGGACCGCCGCTCCTTCCTCAAGAATGCAACGGCCACCGGTGTCGTCTGCCTGGGGTCGGCCCAGATGGGCACCTCCGTGTTGCAGCGGATCACCGGCGCCTCCGACGAGCCGAGCCACGCCTTCGGGCAGGTCCTGCGCCCGCCTGGGGCATTGGACGAAGAAGCGTTCACCGCCCACTGCATCCGCTGTCTGCGCTGTGCGGACGCCTGCCCAAACAACGCCATCATGCCCCTCGAAGGGGAAGGTGCGGGCAAGCTGCGCGGTTCGCCCGTCATCAAGGCGCGGCGTCAGGCTTGCATGCTCTGCAATCGCATCGAAGGGCCCGACCTGAAGTGCACCGCAGCCTGCCCCTCGGGCGCCCTGCAACCCATCGCCAACGAACCCGAGGCCATCCTCGAAGCCGTCGCCATGGGCACGGCGGTCATCGACAAGGACCTCTGCTACTCCTACAACGCCTGGACCTGCGGGGCCTGCTACCGCGCCTGCCCCTTCCCGGGTCGGGCCATGACCCTGGGCCTGTGGGAGAGACCCGAGGTGAACGCCGAGATCTGCATCGGGTGTGGGCTCTGCGAGCGGTCTTGCATCCGCTATCCCCAGGCCATCCGGGTGAGGCCAGCGTGAGTCACACCCGCCACGCTGTCCTCTCCTACGCGCGACGAGTGATGCAGCTCGGCGTCCTGGCGCTGTTGTTCTTCCTCGTCTCCACCAGCTTGTACGCCCACTACCACGCCGCCCGCGCGCTGGAGGACGTGGCGGAGCGGGAGGGCTGGCGCTGGCGCCTGATGGAGCTGCTCGACCGCTTCCTGGGAACGATGGAAGACCCAGCCGCCCTCCTCGACGGGTTCGGCGGAACCCTGTGGTCCATGCGGCTCGGGCCCCTGGACCTCACCGACCCCCTGGCCGCCGCCGAGGTGCTGTTCACGACCCGCGGGCTGCCGGCCACGCTCGCGCTGTCGGTCCTCGTACCCGTGGTCGGCACCCTGCTGCTGGGCAAGGTCTACTGCAGCTGGATCTGCCCGGGCTACCTGCTCCTGGAGCTGTCGGGGAAGCTGCGCAGGCTGCTGAGGCTGGCCGAGATCCGCCCGGCCACCGTGCGCTTCTCGATGCTCAACAAGTACCTGCTGCTGGGTGCGGGCTTGCTCTTGGGCGCCATGCTCGGGGCACCCTTCTTTTCGTTGGTCTACCCCCCAGCGGTGATCAGCCGGGTGGTCCACTCGCTGGTATTCGGGGTCTCCGCGGCCAGCGGCTTGGCCCTGCTGGGAGGCGTGGTCCTCTTCGAGCTGCTGGTCTCCCCACGCTGGTGGTGCCGCAGCCTCTGCCCTGGCGGAGCCCTGTACGGCCTGCTGGGCTGGGCCCGGCCCCTGCGCGTCACGCTGGCACCCCATCGCTGCGACGGATGTGGACTGTGCCAGCCGGCCTGCGAGATGGGCCTCGACCCCATGCGCCAGTCTCGGGGCTTGGAGTGCGACAACTGCGCTCGCTGCCTCGCCGTCTGTCCCCAGGTAGCGCTCGGCTGGAGCCTGGGGCTGCCCAAGACCGGGGCCGATGCCGAGGAGGCGACATGAAGGAGCTGTTCGGGCTGCCGCTGCTGCTCCTGCCGCTGCTGGTGCTGCTCGCCTGGCCCAACGGCGTGCAGGCGCACCACATCCTCGGCCTGCCTCACTACGCCTACAAGGACAACTATCCCCAGGTGCCCGTGCTCGAGTACCCCGCGCGCACCGGACCTTGGGACGTGCTGCTCACCAGCTACCCGGGGCGTCCCATCCCCGGAGAAGCGGCGAACCTGTCCTTCTACATCAAGGACGGGCAGACCGGGGCCATCTTCCCGCGTCCCGTCGAGATCCGCGTCCTCCAGAAGGGAAGCTTCGGCCGCAGCCAGGAGATCCTCGCCAGCACTCGAGTGGACGCCTTCGACCAGCTCTACAAGCTCACGGTCACCATGCCCGAAGACGGCGACTACGTCGTGGAGCTGTCCATGATGGTGGAGGGGCAGCTCGAGGTCATCCCCTTCCTGCTCGTGGCCGGGAATCCGTCCTCGCCATGGGGGATGCTCGCTGCGCTGCTCGGGGCCCTGGTGCTCTTCGTGGTGGTGATCCGGGCCATCAAGATCAAGCGCGCGCGCCGCGAGGCGGCCTGATGCGCATCGGCTTCCCCTACCTGCTCTTCGGCCTGATGCTGCTGGGCATGGTCTGGGCCAACGCGCGGGGCGGCGGCGACGACCAGGGCCACGCCGTCCACCGCCAGGAGCAGACCGAGGCTGGCGTCTACATCGATCCCATCTGCAAGATGGAGGTCAACCCGTCCTGGGGCATCTCCCACACGGTGGACGGGCAGACCTGGTACTTCTGCAGCGATCACTGCAAGCTGGACTTCGCCGAGAACCCGGCCGCGCGCTGCACGGTCTGCGGCAAGCCGGTGCCGGATGGCGAAGGGGTCACCGCCACCTACCTGGGCGACGAGCACACCCTCTGCTCCGAAGCCCACCGGCAGGAGTTCAAGGCCGACCCCGCCAGCTTCTACATGCACACCATGTGGGGCATCCCAGGCTGGCTCTACTACCTCTCCATCGCGCTGGTGCTGCTGGCTTCCTTCCTGATGTTCGAGCGCAAGGGCCGCGATCCCGCGACTGCGGTCTCGAGCCCACGCCTCGACCTGCTCCGCTGGGCCCCGCTGCGATGGGCCTTCCACTCCCGGCCCCTTCGATTCGCCGGACAGGCGCTGCTGGTGGCCTTCTTCCTGCTGATCATCGCCGCGGGCCTGTTCGGACACCAGAACCCCGCCCTCAACGTCGCCCCCCTGCTGACCTGGACCGTGTGGTGGGGCGGCCTGGTGGTGGTCATCATGTTCCTGGGCAAGGCCTGGTGCACAGTCTGCCCTTGGGACGCCCTGGCCGGCTGGCTCGAGCGGATGAGGTTCTGGCGCAAGACGGACAAGGGCCTGGGCCTGGGTCTACGCTGGCCCAAGAGAGCTCGAAACATCGTCCTCGCCACGGTGCTCTTCGTCGGCTTGACCTGGATCGAGCTGGGCTTCGGCGTCACCATGAAACCCCGCGCCACCGCGTGGCTGGGTATCGCCATGCTGGCCATGGCCATCGCCAGCGCGTTCGTCTTCGAACGCAAGAGCTTCTGCCGCTACGCCTGCCTGGTGGGCCGGGTGAGCGGCCTGTACGCCATGTTCTCGGGCATCGAGTACCGGGCCCGCGACGCCGGTACCTGCGAGGCTTGCCGGAGCAAGGAGTGCGTGAAGGGCAGCGCCACCGCCTACGCCTGCCCCACCTACGAGTACCCGGGCGGCATGAACCTGAACACCTACTGCATCCAGTGCAACGAGTGCCTGCAGGCCTGCCCCCACGACAACATGACGGTGAACCTACGACCCTGGGGCACCGACCTGGCGGTCGAAGGCAAGCCGCGCCGCGACGAGGCCTACCTGGCCCTGCTGATGCTGTCGATCACCGGCTTCCACGGGCTGACCATGACCCCGGTCTGGGCCGAACTCACCGGGTGGTTGGGGGGCGCGCTGCGGCTGGGCGACGTGCTGTCGTTCAGCGTGGGCATGGCCGCGCTGATGGTGGCGCCGCTGCTGGTCTACGCCGTGCTGGTCTGGATCTCCCATCGCCTCGCCGGTGGCGCCCAGGGCGGCTTCCACGACTACTTCGTGCGCTACGCCTACTGCGTCCTGCCCATCGCGCTGTTCTACCACCTGGCCCACAACCTCGAGCACCTGCTCATGGAAGGCCAGAAGGTGATCCCCCTGCTGTCCGATCCCCTGGGCAACGGCTGGAACCTGTTCCACACCGCCCAGCTCACCATCCCACCCCTGGTCTCCCTGGACGTGCTCTGGATCATGCAGGTGGTGCTGGTAGGCGTGGGCCACGTCTACAGCCTGTGGGTCGCCCGCAACATCGCTCGGCGCAGCTTCTCCAGCGGGGCACGGGCGCGTCTGGGCCAGTGGCCGCTGCTGGTGGGGATGATCCTCTTCTCGATCTTCAGCCTCTGGCTGCTCAAGCAGCCCATGGAGATGCGGGTGTCGGCCATGTAGCCGCGCGGCGAGCCCCTTATCGCAGGGCCGACCTGCGCCGAGAGGCTCCGTTCGGCTTTTCCACGGAACGCTACCTGCCACCCCGTGTCCAGGTGCACAGGGAACTCGGGTCGGGTCCGAGAGCCGAGGTGCCCGTGGTCCTGGCCACGTGATCACCGCCGCCAAGGCCCACACCGTACGCCATCACCGGGGTGGTGCAGGCGCCGCACAGCCGGGACCTCGCTGGCTCAGGTCGAAGACCCGCAGTTGGGACTCTTCCACCACGGGCGCACCGAAGCAGCGCTCGAGAGCCGCGGCCGCCTGCTGACGACGCCCCAGCAGCTCCGGATACAGCACGACCCACCGGAAGCCTCGATCGAGGAGAGCCTCGCGCCGCCCGTCGGGCAGGATGTTGCCCGAGGCGACGTGGTGCACCGCCATATAGGCCTGCTGCGCCTCCTTCCCCAGAGGATAATCCATCATCGCTCCCGTGATGGGATGGCCATGGTCCACCTGGCCGAGGACGTTTCGATACCTCCAATCCCAGAGCCGCAGAGGGGGCCCCGCCTGCAACGGAAGCTCCACCAGGGCGCCCGACTCCAGCTGCCGAAGCGCGCCGGAGCTGGGAGGGACGCCCTGGGGCAAGGGCCAGGCCAACGGGGCGGCCAGCAGCAAGTCTGCCAGCACCAGCGCGGCCAGGACCGGTCCCCGCCAACCCCGACCTTGGCTCGCCACCAGCGGCACGAGCAGCAGCGCCGCCACTGCGCCAGCCCGGTACCAGTGGGCCAGCCGCCCAAGGGGTGGGCACGCCCTGATCAGCAGGTTCGCGGGACCCAGCAAGGCCTCCCCACCCACGGTGAGCTCGCGACCGTGAAGGTAGAGCGCGGGGCCGAGGGACAGCAAGGAGAACGCCAGGGATCCAGCCAGCCACGGCCAGCGCTTCCGGTCTCGCACCACGGCGATCACGGCCACCACCAGCGCCACGATCCCCACGTAGGCAGTGTGGGAAACCTCCGCCTCCCCGCCGGTGAGAGGCAGCGGGAGCCAGGGATCGAGCAGATCCGCACCGTGCTGCAGCCCACCACGAAAGGCCGCAGGGCTCTCGAACGCTGGGGGGAGGCTCCCCCTGTTCACGCTACCGGGCATGCCCGGGTCCTGCACCCCGAGCATGGCCCAGGCCAGGGGCAGGCAGAGCAGCAACGCGCCTCCCCCCACGAGCACGGCGCGGCCGAGGGCCGGATGGCGGCGACGTGGAGCAGAAGGATCCGCTGACCAGCCCCGAGCGACGATCCAGAGGGCGACGGTCAGATCGAGCCCGGCGGCCCAAAACCCGTTGTAGGGCCCGCCGTGCCAGGCCATCGCCAGCGCCAGCGCAGCCAGCACTCCATCGCGGACACGGCCGGTGTCGAGGAAGCGCAGCAGCAAGGCCAGCTGCAGCAGCACCCATCCCGCGCAGAAGGACCCGGTGGTTCCCTCCGCGCTGGCGGCGAGCATCGGCGGCGCCGCCATGGCGAGAACGGCTCCCAGCCAAGCGGAGCCCCCGAGGCGACGGGCGAGCATCGCACCGGCCACCCCCGACACCAGCAGCCCACCCCAGAGCGCGGTGTTGTAGCCCGCAGCGGGGCCTGTCCAGGAGCCCAGCGCGAAGAAGGGCAGGTTCGCCGAGTCGAGCAGGGTCAGGAAGAAGCCGTCGGGGTAGCCGAGCAGGTCCGTGTGGCCGAGGTACGGCGAACCTTCCTGCAGCGCAGCCCATAGAGCCCATACGTGTCCGCTCGCATCACGCCCGGGTACCGTCAGCATGGCCTTGGACCAGACCCGTGGCAGCGGCCAGGCCACCAGCATCGGGGTGAGCAGCAGGGCCAGCAGCAAGGGGAGGTGTCGTCGCACGGAGCGGATTCTATACCAGTGGCCTACCCCGGCGCGCTCACCTGGAGCAGTGCCACCACTGGTGTGCATGATCCGCTTCTCCGTGTTCAGCCTCTGGCCGCTCGAGCAGCCCATGGAGATGCGCGTCTCGCGCTATGTAGCCACCGGACGAACCCGACCCGCTACTGCTCCTCGACCAGCGCCGAGGCCACCGCTTCTCCCAGCAATCGATGCCC
>CAZVHW010000172.1:0-12828 GCA_964626835.1 uncultured Enterobacterales bacterium | reverse complement strand
GCCGACACCGACACTGACGCCGACACCGACACCGACACCGACGTGCTCGGGGACCCCTGCCAGGATCGCCCCGCCATCATGGTGGATCCTTCGGGCGCCGACAGCTCGAGCTGTGGCGCCCACACGGATCCCTGCCGCACCCTCGCCCAGGGCCTCGCCCTCGCCACCAGCGGAGACGCCGTCTGTGCGGGCCCCGGCACCTACGACGAGAATTGGCTGTACCTGCCCAGCGGCGTCTGGCTGGTGGGCACCGAGGGCCCCGAGCAGACCGCCATCTACGGGCGCAGCTACAGCGTCATCCGCATCGACGGGGTGCAGGACGTGGGCCTGCAGGGCTTCGAGATCTACGGAGAGTGGGGCGAGGGCAGCGCGGGCGATGGGCTGGTGCGCGTGCTCGACGCCAGCGCGGTGACCCTGCGGGAGCTGATCATCCACGACGCCCCCTACGACCAGGACTGCATCAAGGTCTCCGGCTCGGTGAGCGACCTGCTGATCGACCGGGTGATCGCCTGGAACCCGGGGCCCCGGACCTCCGCTGGGTGGTACCAGGAGAACATCGACATCTACGGCAGCGGGGCAGGGGAGGGTGACCCCCCGCCGGTCAGCGACGTCACGGTGCGCGGCTGCTGGTTGTTCCACCAAGGTGAGATCGGCGACTGGCTGATGTACAGCAAGATCAACGTCGAGAACATCCTGTACGAGAACAACGTCTTCGGGCCCTCGGCGGGTATGGGTGCAGGCAACGCGGCGGTGGGCATCGGTACGGGCGAGGCGGGTGAGCCGGACAGCTCCGCGTCCGTGGCCACCCACGCCATCGTTCGGAACAACGTCTTCGTGGGCCTGGAGGGCGACGCGGCCTTGGCGGTGATGAACGCCGAGGACACATGGATCTACGGCAACACCTTCTGGAACAACTCCGGCGACAACCTGCGCTCGGTGCTCATGCTCCGGGGCAACACCCACGATGTTGGTGCCACCTGGGTCGTGGGCAACCTGTTCCAGGACAACGTGCCGGAGAAGTACGGCTATGGGACCTTGATCTGGGTGCGCGACAGCCTGCCCGCCAACTGGACCCTGGACTACAACCTCTACAGTGGCAACACCTCGAGCAGCGACACGCCCTACACCGGCGAAGTGCATGGCATCTACGATCGGGATCCGCTCTTGGCGGCGCCGGCCGTGCCGGACACCTCCTCGCCGACGCTCGAGCAGCTGAACGCCATCCTGGCGAGCTTCGAGATCGGCGCCGGCTCCCCCGCCATCGACGCGGGACAGGACGTGGTGGGCATGGATGGGCACCCCGACTGGCACCCGGGCCGCACGGACCTTCGCTGGGACATGCAGGGCGAGGCGCGACCAGAGGGCGGCGCTTGGGACCTGGGGGCCGACGAGCGCTGATCAGCCCACGATCACATCCGCACGAACACCCCCGGCCCGCTGCCCAGCATCCAGCGGTCGTGGTGCTCACTCGGGTGCGGGTAGGCCGCGAGGTCGCCAGTGGAGTCCAGGACCGCCTTCGTCTCGCGCTCCCTGGTTTCCCGGAGTCCCAGGGCCCATCCTTCCTCGAGCACCCGCTCCCACGGCCTCATGTCGTAGATCTCGTAGGGAGAGGGGTAGCGCCACTTGCAGACGTCCCGGGCGCGATCCTCGGTCATGGGGGCCGTGCGCATGGGCTCCCCTATCGTGCTCGTCTCGGGATAGGGTGTTGCGAGGAGTGCGAGCATGATCGTCCCGTCCGCCAGGCTGCCAGCGCTGATCGCAACCCTCGTAGCGGCCGGCTGCAGCTGCCCCAACAATCCCCTCGATCCCCTGCCCGAGCTCGAGGACACCAACCCGCTCACCTCCGATAGCGAGACCACCAATCCGTGGGACAGCGACGACGTGCCCGACGACACCGAACCCCAGGGTCCCACCGAGGGCGCAAACTTGCTCATGAACAGCGGCTTCGAGCAAGGCGAGGGTGACTACACCGGCGTGGGCTACGGCTGGGAAACCAACGACGGTGCGGTGCACGGCGAGAACTGGTTCGACTACCACACTCCCTATGCGGGCACGGCCGCCCAGTGCATCTCGGCCAGCTGGAGCGCTGCGGCCATCCGTCAGCTCTCTCGCGACGCCTCCGTCGCGCCAGGTAGCTACTATCGCTTGCGGGCGATGGTGCGGCAGCAGGACGCCAGCAGCAGCCACGGCTGGTACATGCTGGGCCTTCGCTGGTATACGGGCGAGACCTATGTCAGCGAGGTCCAGATGCTCGAGCCCAAGCTGATCAACTACGACTGGGTCCAGATCCTCATCGACGTCCAGGCACCCACCGGTGTAGACCGCGGCGCGGCGTATCTGGCGGCGTACACCGACGGAACGTCCTGCTACGACGACGTGGTTTTCGCCGAGCTGACCTACTGATTCATCCCTTGTGGCTCAGCGGATCTGGGGGTAGCCTCTGCCCAGGGCATCGCCGGAGGAGGCATGAAGAAACGCATCCTGAAGGGCCTGTCGGTCCTGCTGGGCACGGCCGTGGCCTGCGAGACCTACTACGAGCCCGCCTACGGCGTTCCCGAGCCCGACTATGGCACCTCCTACATGCAGTTTCGCTACGACCTGCAGGGCACGGTCACCGATGCCGGCACGGGTGACCCGATTCCCGACGCCAAGGTGGTCTTCGAGGGCAGCTCCGACACCACCAAGGCGGATGGATCCTGGAGCATCGAGGCCTGGTTGGGAGACCCTTGCGGGGACGACTGCCAGGTGGTTGCCCAGGACGTCGACGGCGATGACAACGGGTCCTACCAGGACTCCACGGCGGACATCGATCCCCAGGCGGCGGACACGGGCGACGCCGACTTCGTGCAGCACGACATCGCCATCGAGATGGAGCCCAACTGACGCCGACGGGCGCTCGTAAGTCCCCACCCTTGGCGCAAGGGTCGTCGGTTGCGAGCACCACGGCGTGGTTTCCTTCCTCGCCCGTGGCCCAGCCCAGGTCCCTGGACCGGACAAGCTGTCTCCCCGCCCCGACATCCCGGAGCCCACCCCATGTTCGACAACATCGACCTGCTCATCGTGGGTGCCGGTCCCACGGGCTGCGTCATCGCCGAGCGCGCAGCTCGGGAGTTGGGTTGGCGCAGCCTGATCGTGGAGCGGCGCGACCACGTTGGCGGTGCTTGCCACGATCGTCTGCACATCTCCGGCATCCGCGTACACCCCTACGGACGCCATTTTTTCCGTACGTCCGACTCCGATCTGCTCGAGTACCTCTCCCGCTACACACGGTGGCGCTCCACGCGCTGCGAGGTGCGCGCCCTGGTGGACGGCGAGCTGTACCCATTTCCGGTCAACCTCGAGACTCTCGAGCGTTTCTTCGGTGGCCAGCTCGATGTCGCAGCTGCCAAGGCCTTGCTCGAGGCCAAGCGTGACGCCTCCATCACCCAGCCCGCCAATGCGGAGCAGTGGGCCCTGGCCAACCTGGGGCGCGAGCTGTACGAGGCATTCTACCAGGGCTACACGCGTAAGCAGTGGGATCTGCATCCGCTGTCGCTGGCTGCCGAGGTCTACGAGCGCATTCCCGTTCGGTTCACCCATGAAAACCGCTACACCGACGAGCGCTACGAGGTCGTCCCCGACCCCGGCTACACCGAGCTGTTCCAGGCCATGGTCAACCACCCGCGCATCAAGCTGCGGTTGAACACCTCGTACCGGCAGATCCGCGATCAGGTGCGGCCCAGGCGTGCCACCGTGTACACGGGACCCTTGGACGATCTGTTCGACCACTGCCACGCCGCCCTTCCGTGGCGAGCCGTGCGGGTGGAGATGTCCCTGGTCAAGCAACCCTTCGTCCAGCCCTGTGCCCAGGTCAACTACCCCAACGACCATGACTACACACGATCGGTGGAGATCAAGCACATCACGGGTCAGCAGCACCCCCACACCGTCATCGCGTACGAATACCCGGAAGACCACGGTGAGCCGGCCTACCCGGTGCCGGGGCCGCGCGCTCGCCAGCTCTACGCCAAGTACTTCGAGATGGCCCGGGCTCGTGAGACCCGTGGGGGGTTCTACTTCGCCGGCCGGCTGGCGGAATACCGCTACCTCAACACCGACCAGGCCATCCAGAGAGCCCTGGCTCTGTTCGAGCGCATCCGCCGCGAGTGTGTCCTCCGGGAGCTATGACGATCTCCGGCATGCCCAATGTCTCAAACAGCACATTTTTCTTGACGTTCGCAGCGGCAGTGTCTATTGATGGGGCGCACTGAATCCTCATTCAGTTCGAGAACCCCATCTCCTTGGAGACGATCATGGTTGCGGACATCCTCGACAACTTGCGAGACAAGATCAGCCAGGTGCCAGACAAGCTCAGGGAGGTCCCCGAAAAGCTCGAGGACGTTCCCGAGAAGCTGCAAGCCCGCGGTCAGGAGATGGGACGCATGCTCAAGGAGCGTCTCGGGGAGCTGCGGGAAGAGGGCGAAGAGCGCGCCTGGGAGATGGAAAAACGCGCCCTGCGTGCGGCCGGCGACCTCATCGAGCGAGCCAGCGAGGTCCCGGTGGTCTCCAGCGTGGCCCCCAGGGTCGAAGGCGCGGTACACGACCGCCTCGAGCGCATCACGCGTCCCCCCATCGACGACTACGACGAGCTGAACGTCAAGGCCGTGCGCGCTTCGTTGGGCGATCTCGACCGCATCGACCTGCTCAAGGTCGCCCGGTACGAAGAAGCCAACAAGAATCGCAAGACCGTGCTCCGCGACGTCCAGGCCGAGATCGATCGCCGCAAGCGCGCGGCTGAGTTCGAAGGCTAGAGCGCTCCGCCCGGTCAGTCCATCCGGTCCAGCGCCCGGTGCCTGCCCTCGGTGCTCGGCGACCCCGCACTCGAGGCCATCTGGCGGCACCGCACCGTTGCGGTCGTGCTACCTTCCGCGGTGAACATTCCTCGGTCTCGATCCCATGTTGCACCTGGTCTCGGTCCTCGCCGTCCACGTGGCAGGCGCTGCCTGTCCGGCTGACAGCGCGATCTTGTGGGCGGATACCCGGATCGCGGCGCTCGCCTGGAACGCGGGTGCCTGGGTGGAGTTCGAGGATGCCCTGGTGGCAGTGCGCGAGGATCTGGGCTGCCTGTCCGAGGTGATCCCCGAGAACCAGGCCGCGCCCATCCACCATCTCTTCGCCATGGCCGGCGTGCGGCACAAGGACGAGGATCAGGTCATGGCCGCCTGCCAGGCGCTCTTGGTCCTGGACGAGGACTTCGATCCCGGGCCGTCCCTGGCGCCGCCGGGCAGCTTGCTGCGTTGGGCGTGGGAGGACGCGTTCGTTGCCGGCGCTGGAGCGCTGCGGTCCGTGCCTGACGGTGCCTGGTTCGTGGACGGCAAGCCCGTTCCCAACGAGCTTCCCGTCGAGCGGGCGGCCCTGGTTCAGCTGCAGGATGCCGGCAACGGGTACCTGACCTGGTACCTCGACGGTGGCGAAGTGCCGCCGGATCTCGAGGAACGGCTGGCGCCACCGGCTCCGCCCCCGGTGGTGAATCCAGCCCCCCGGCTGGGTCCGTTGGCCTACGTGCGGCAGAGCTGCGCGCCCCCGTCGCGGGCGCTGCTGCTCTCGGGCGTGGCCTTGGGAGTGGTGGGCTTTGGGGGGATGGCCGTCGGCGAGGCGCTCGAGAACAACATGATGCGCACCGACGTGGAGCGCGAGGCCGAGGCCTTCTACCGCCGCGGATTGGTGAGCAGCTTCGGCGGGCTGACCCTGACCCTGACCGGCGCTGGGCTCGCCACGGGTTCCGTCGTACACGCCTGCCATCAGGGTGGGAACGGGCCATGACGCGTGTGATCCTGGCCGCTGGCCTCCTGCCGCTGCTCGCCTGCCAGCATGCCATGGGGACCTGGCCCTGGGACCAGAACATGGACGACTGGAGGGACCGCGATGGAGACGGCCATGCCGACGCCGCGCGAGGCGGTGACGACTGCGAGGACTTCGACGCGTCCCTCTACCCCGGCGTGATCTCCGTCGAGGTGGGCACCGAGATGGCCTACGTCTGCGACGGCACGTTCACCATGGGCAGCCCCGCCGAGGAGGTGGGCAGCGGCACGGACGAAGATCAGCACGAGGTGACGCTGACGAGCGCCTTCTTCATCGGGGTGTACGAGGTGACACAGGGTGATTTCTACAGTCTCCTGCTCTATCTGCCGAGCAGCTCGTCGGGCTGCCCCGATTGCCCGGTCGAGAGCCTGAGCTGGCACGAGGCCGCCGTCTACACCAACGCGATGTCGCACGAGGCCGGGCTGGACCCTTGCTACGAGTGCTCGGACTTCGGAAGCTCCTCGACCTGCGCCCCCAAGGGCAGCCCCTACGCCTGCGAAGGGTATCGCCTTCCGACGGAGGCGGAGTGGGAGCGCGCGGCGAGGGCGGACACCAGCAGCGCCTTCTCCAACGGCGGTGATCTGATGGACGGCGACAACTCCAACTGTGGTGGCGGTCTGGCGCTCGAAAACGACACCCTCCTGGACGACATCGCGGTCTACTGCGGCAACGACGCGGGCCGGTCCGAGGAGGTGGGCGCCAGGGACGAGAATCCCTGGGGTCTGTACGACCTCCACGGCAACGTCTGGGAGTGGTGCCACGACTGGTACGAAGAGCAAGCCGGCGCCGAGGAGGATCCATCGGGGCCGGCGAGTGGCTCCCAGCGCGTGAGGCGGGGAGGGTCCTGGAGTAGCTATCCCCAGAGCCTGCGCTCGGCGGAGCGCGGCTCGGTCGAGCCGAGCACCACCGTCGATACGCTCGGGTTCCGTGTGGCGAGAACCTGGTGGCCAACGGACGAGTGACTCTCCGGATTGAACGGCCGGGGGGCGCGAGTTCGCGTGCTACCTTCCCGTATGGTTCGAATTCTCGCGATCCTGATGCTCTTGGCCGCGGGCGGTCTCGCCTGGCTGTCCTATGGCGATCGGCGCTCTCCGCTGGCCCTCGACCTGGTGGAGTGGGACACCCGGCTGGGCGTGCCGGTCTGCGGCATCGTCGCCGCGGTGGGGCTGTTGCTGCTGGTGGCCAGCTTCCTGGGACGGAAGACCTCGACTCCGACCGCTCGTAGGCGCAGCCCCCCCCGCCGGGCCCGTCCCGCCAAGCGGTCCGCGGACCCGGTCTCGGATGCCCCCACGGGTGAAGGCTGGCTCGCCGAGGTCGTCGCCAAGGCCAACGCGTTGGTGTGGGAGGAGGGCGTGTCCCTGACCGTGGACGCCGGGCCGAACGTGCCCTTCGAGCTGCGGCTGCACCGGGCCACGCCAGAGCGCATCCGGCGTTCGGTGGGCATCTTTTCGGCGTTCCTCTCCGCCATCCCCACGCCCCGCCGCGCCAGGGTGGTCTTCGACGAATGCCTCGAGTCCGAGGTGCCAAGGCACAAGCAGGTCGAGGGCATCTTCAGGCGTCACTTCCCCATGGGATCGGTCCGCTCGGTGGGCTCGCGCGACCACGTGGACCTGGTCTTCGCCAGGCCGGATGGGCGCTGGGCGCAGTTCCCCCGCCTGCCGGTGGCGCCCGCTTGACAGGTTCCGCCCGTTTTCGCGACCATGCTCCACATCCGAGCTGGACGCCCATCACCAGTGACGGGTGAGGAGAACGAAAATGAGGCGAACCGAAGGAACCGCGCTGCTGTGCACACTGCTCATGGCCACCATGGCCTTGGGAGCCTGCCGCTTGATCAGGGACCGGAACAAGGACACGGGAGACACGGCCGACCCGGAGACGGAGCTCGAGGATGCGGTCCGGGCCATCTCCGAAGCTGTGGAGATCAACCTCTTCGCCACCGAACTGGGCACGCGATGGCCACCGAAGGGGACTCGGACACCTCCACCGAGCTGCAGGCGGTGATGTTGGACGAGGACGACTGCCCCTACGTGACCCACGGCGATGGCACCGTGACGGTGGACTACGGCGATGGCTGCATCCCTGACAGCGGCATCGTCTTCGGGGAGATCTCCGGCGCCGCGACCGCCACCATCGACCTCGACGAACGCGCCATCTCGGGGTCTTTCGACCAGCTTGGCTACATGGGCTACGAGATCGACGGCGAGCTCGGGGTGGACTTCACCCGGGAAGCGGGCGTCGGGATCGACCTGCTCCAGCAGATGGACCTGACCTTCACCGCCGGGGCCACGGTGCTGTCCCTGTACGAGGACCTCCAGCTCACCCTGCGGTACACCTACATGCTGGTAGACGGCGAGATCGACTACGACGCCGGTTGGGACAGCTTCGACATCGAGTTCGAGGACGTTCAGTGGGACTACGACAACCTCACCCTCACCTGTCCGCTACCGAGCAGCGGTTCCTTGCGGGTGCAGTGGGAGGTCTTCAACGTGCTCTTCACCTTCGACGAGGACAGCCCGCAGACCGGCGTGGTCGACGTCGAGAGCAACCACAACGACGGCGACTTCAACATCTGTGCGTGGTGGTGGGGCATCTAGGGAGGTTGCCGGGTTCCTATTCCACGTACCCCAGCTGCCTCAACATCTCGGCGGTCTCGGCGTCCGCGTTGCTCACGACCTGGTCCTGGGCCTCCTCGATCGTGACCAGCATCTGTTGGCCCCAGGCCAGCATTCGCTCCGTGTCGGGGTGATCCTGGGCGAGGTCGACCAGCTCGTCCGGATCCATCGCCAGATCGTAGTGTTCGACCTCGCCGTGTTCGTCCACGATCCACTTGAGGGTACCCAGGCGTAGGGCCACCTTGCTTGTGCGGCGTAGATCGAACGACTGCCGGGCCTGCTGGCCTGGAGCGTACGAGACGATGGGTGTGGGCGGGGAGTCCTGCGCCTGCAGCTGGTCCAGCAGGGTGGGTGCGCCCGGCTCGAGCCCTGCGAGGTCCAGCAGCGTGGGGCCGATCCGTTGCAGGGAGGTGGGCCGATCGGTGACCTGGCCTGCCTGGACCACGCTGGGGGCGCGGACCATGATGGGCACCGCCAAGGAGGGCTCGTGAAGGTCGGCTCCGTGGTTGAGCAGGTAGCCGTGTTCGGTGAGGCTCTCGCCGTGGTCCGCCGCCAAGACCACGTTTGCGCTCTCGGGGATGTCTTGCAGCAGTTGGCCCACCAGCTGGTCGGTCCAGGTCACCTCGCCGGCGTAGCGCGCGATGGCCGGGCGCAGGTCCCGTGGGAGGAAATCGAACAGCATCGGGTGGAGGTGGGACGCTCGCCTCCGGTTCTCGCCCGGGGCCCCCGGGATGCCGGGCTCGTTGGGATCGTAGAGCAGCTCGAACTGTGGCGGAGGGCGGTAGGGAGCGTGGGGGTCGTACAGGTGGACCCAGAGGAAGAAGGGCTGGTCGGCGTCCTCGAGCCAACGCAACGCGCGGGCGAGGGTGCGGTCTCCCGGGCGGGTGAAGCTGCGGCCTCGCACCAGGTCGGTCCTGGCCAGGGCGGCGGGCAGGGTGGCTCGCAGCGCCATCGACCAGTGGGACATGCAGTCGTCGTAGTGCACGAAGCCCTGACCCAGGCCCGTGGAGCCCCGGATGATGCCGCTCGAGACGAAGGCGGCGGTCTCGAAGCCCGCGTCCCTCAGTTCCTGTGCCACGGTTCGGACCTCGTCCCCCAGGCCCTGTCCATTGCGAGTGGCTCCGCTCTCGTGGCTGTGCCGTCCCGTCAGCATGGAGGCGTGGGAGGGGAAGGTGAGGGGAACCTCGGCCACGCCTTGGGTGAAGATGGCCCCGGATGCGCCGAGGGCGTCCAGGTTGGGGGTGGCCACGTCGCGGTCGTAGCCCCCGATCGCGCCGACATGGTCGGCCCGCAGGGTGTCGAGGGTGATCAACACCAGGTCCGGTCCCGTCGCCCTGGCGCCAGGTGGGGCGGCCAGGGGCGGGGATCGCTCCACCCGGAGGGGTAGGAGGGCCAGCGCCAACAGGGGGTAGGCGAGGCACAGGCGCGGCCAGCGCGATGCGAGGACCGCGAGCGCGACACAGCTCGCGATCAGGGTTGCGAGATCCAGGAGGGGATCGGGCAGCGAGGGGAGGGCTGCCGTGGCCGCGGCGGCTGGTAGCAGGGCCCACCCAGCGGGCATGGCCAGTGTTGTCAGTCGATGGCCGAGCCCGCGAAGCCGCGGCCGCTTCGAGCGGCCCAGCAACCACCCGGCCCCGGCGAGGCCTAGCGGTGGGACGAGCGTAGGCAGCACGGTCCACACGAGAATCAGGAGGGCGGGCCGCGAGACACTCCAGATCCACCCCAGCTCGGCCACCGAAAATCCGGTCGCCACGCAGGCCAGCAGCGCAAGGCGCCTCGTGAAGCTCAAGGGTCGGGCTCGATCAGCGGCAGTCCCAGACCGCCTCGCAGTCATCCCACAGCTCCTCCCACTTGTCGTCGTCCCACTCGTCGGTCTCGCATGGGGCGCGGTCGTAGCTGCTCAGACAGCGTCTGGCCGAGGCGCGGTCGTAGTCGCAGTCGTCGTAGTAGTCGCCCATGTAGTCGGAGTATTCGTCGAAGACCTCGACGCACTCGTCCAGATCTTCGAAGTACAGGTAGGTTGAGTCCTCGTAGCACTCCAACATCTTCTTGCAGAGGGACTTCCACATGGCCCTGGGGAAGTTGTCGGCGCTGGGTGCGCAGGACGACAGCCCGAGCGAGAGCGCGATGGCCGAGATGACGAGCTTGACGGGCTTCGAAGGCATCGTGTCTCCCTGGTACGACTGTGCCGGGAGTATCCGCCGTCACGTGGTATGCCGTCAAGCCACCGCTACCAGGGAATCCAGCTTCGCATCGCCAGTTCGATGGACGTCGCCAGGATGGCGTCCGCGACGGCCTTGGACTGGGCGTCCAGCAGCGTGATGCCTCGGCCCAGGCACGTGGTACCCACCAGCGCAGCGTAGGTCAGGTCGTCGTCCATGGCGCGGGCCGCGCCCAGCCCGAACGCGGTGGCCGCGGCGCCGACTCCCATCACGATGGGCCCCGAGTCCACGTCTGCCGGTCCGTCCATGCCCCGGGGCCACTCCCGGAATCCTGCCAGGGGGCCCAGCCACTGCAGGTGGTGGTCCTTGGCCCGCTCCCACTGATCGCGCGCCACCTCGGGCGCGACGGGAGCGAGGTAGCGCACGGTCCAGGTCAAGGCGCAGCCTCGCGGCGAGGGCGAGCTGGTGTCGGCACCCGTCAGCTCCGAGACGTACAACCCGGTCTCGGGGTCCCGGTGTCGCTCCATCACCTCCACCCAAGCCTCGAGGGGCGCGACGTGCAGCTGGGTCTCCCGAGCCTGGTCGTAGAGGTGAAGAGCGCGCAGCACGACGGCCTGATCGGCTGGCCAGCGGTGCGCGTCGCCCGCGAAGGAAGGGGCGTTGAAGAAGGGATCCCCAAGGGAGAGATCTGCCAGCTGGTGGGCAATCCGCCCATGGACCTCGTCGTACTGTCCATCTCCTACCAGGCGAGCGTAGGCGCCCAGGGTGATGCCCAGGTGGGCCAGGTAGAGGCCGTGGTTCCCCAGCCTGCCGACCTGGTCCACGGGACGATCGTACGGTGAGCTGCGGGGGTCCAGGGCTAGCTCGACCATCCGCGCAACGCAGCGTTCACCCTCGGCGTGCACCGACGGATCGTCCAGCGCCAGGTTGACGCAGGCTTCGGCCAGGTGGGAGTGGACGACGGGGTAGAATCCGCGGGGCACGCCGTCTCGCTCGAGGACCTCGAAGGGCTCGGCCAGGAACCGGTCCAAGGGATCTGGGAGGCCTTCGGCCAGCGCGGCGGAGAGCAGGAGGAGGGAGAGCTGGGGCATGATCCAGTCTGCCTGGGTCACACAGCCGCTGCCTCTGGCCTTTCCCCAGCCGGTCTCGAGGGTGACCCGAGCCGTCGTCAGCGCGGCTTGACCGGCCCTTGCTCGGTGCCGCGCAGTCTGGACGCTCGGCGTGCATGGCGGTCTGCGCGCTCGAGGTCGCCCTCCAGCTGGGCCCACCAGGCCTGGGCCGCGGTCAGGGTCTCGTCGTGGGCGTAGTCGAAGCCGAGGTCAGCGGAGAACATGGCCCGCTGCAGGCAGTCCAGCCGGGCGGCCTCTCCGCGGCAATCTCTCGTCATTTCGAGGGCCCAGGCCTGCATCTCGGGGGTCGCGTGGAGCGGGCGCCATCATGGGCCCAGTGTACCCGCAGTCCGCGACTCCTCCGGGGGTCGTGTATGATTCTTCCTCAGCGCACTTGGAAGGAACGCCATGTACCGTATTTTGCCGCTTGTTTTGGTTCTGCTGCTTCCTGCTTGTGGAGACAAGGACGACACCGGCCTGCCGACCGAGACCGGGCCGACCACCACGGATGCCGACGGTGACGGCTTCGCAGCCGAGGACGACTGCGACGACGACAACGCCGCCGTCAACCCGGATGCCACGGAGCAGCACTACAACGGCCTGGACGACGACTGCGATCCTTCGACCCCGGACGACGATCTGGACGGGGACGGCTACGGCATCGAGCAGGACTGCGACGACCAGGACGCCACCGTCAGCCCAGAAGCCGAGGAAGTCTGTGACCAGGTGGACAACGACTGCGATGGCGACATCGACGGGGGCGCCTCGGACGCTTCCACCTGGTACCTGGATGCCGACGAGGACGGCTATGGGTCCGCGACCGACGTGGTCGAGGCCTGCGAGCAGCCCAGCGGGTACGTGGACGACAGCCAGGACTGCCACGACGGTGACGCCACCATCAATCCCGAGGCGGAGGAGCTCTGCGACGGGGTGGACAACGACTGCGATGGCGACATCGACGAGGACGTCCCGGGAGACGCCGAGACCTGGTACGCGGACGCCGATGGCGACGGCTGGGCCGACGAGGACAACACCCTCTTGGCCTGTGAGCAACCCAGCGGCTACCTGGGGGCCGACGCCCTGGGGGACTGCGACGACGAGGAT
>CAZVHW010000171.1:3768-12968 GCA_964626835.1 uncultured Enterobacterales bacterium | reverse complement strand
GTCGCTGACTCGAACGGAGAGATGGCGGTCCTCGTGCTGGCGTTGGACGGTGAGCCACACCCCCGAGCCGGCACGACCCCCGCACCCGATTCTCTGCCACCCACCCAGGAATCCGAACGTCTCGTCGAGCTGCTCCTGCCTCGCTCGAGTGGCCCCGAGGCCCCCCCCCGCGTCCGCCTCGAGGCCCTCGATGGCGCCTGGCGCATGAGCGCTCCGGGCATGGAACCCGAGCTGGCATCGCTCCCCAACGAGCTCGAGGCCGGCGCCCGCCGCATCAAGGCCGAGTACCCCGAAGACGAGGATCTACTCCTCGTCTTGGCCCCCACTATCCGCTGGCAAGACCTGGTGACAGCACTGGACGCGGTCCGAGGCGCGAGCTGGGAAGACTCCCTGTTCCCATACCCCCACCTGGTCATCGCGCAGGTCGTCGCCGCCGAGGAGCAGGAGTGACCCGCCGCCGCGCCCCCATGACCCGCTCCCAGCAGATGGCCCGTGTGCGCCAGCGGGACACCAAGCCCGAGCTGCAGCTGCGGAAGGCCCTGTGGGCCGCAGGCTGCCGCTACCGCAAACAAGCCGCCCTGCCCGGTCGCCCCGACATCGCCTTCATCGGAGCGCGCCTCGCCGTGTTCGTCGACGGCTGTTTCTGGCACGGCTGCCCCCGCCACTACAGCTCGTCCGCCACCAACCGCCCCTTCTGGATCGAGAAGCTCCGCGGCAACACCGAGCGCGACCATCGCCAAGACGCCGAGCTGCGCGCCCTGGGCTGGCGGGTGATCCGCGTCTGGGAGTGCGAGGTCAAGCAGGACCTGGCCCGCGCCGTGTCCTGGGTGCTCGAGGCCCTCGGCAAGACCCCCACCACCGTTTCGGAACCCCCCGTCCCCTACGGCCCCCCCCTTTGGTTCACCTGCAGCTGCGGCAGCACCGACGTGGTGGTCCAGTCCGTCACCGGGCCTGGGTCCCTCAACATCCGCGCCAAGCGCCGCCCAGAGGGCGCCACCCTGCGCTGCCGCCACTGCGACACCCGCTACGAGCGACCGGTCCATCACGGCGCCGCCTCCACGCTACCCGGCTAGCGTCAGGCCTTGGGACAGCTCTTCGGGTCCTCAGGGGGGGTGGTTGTCCGAACACCAGATCAGCACGGGGTTGGTCTCCTTCCGGTAGCTGGGGACCCACGCGCGCTCGCGAACCCAGTCGCAAACCGTGTCGGCCATGGCCTCGCGGCGGGTGGGCTCGGAGGTCGCCAAGTCGTGGGCCTCGTCGGGATCCTCGGAGAGGTCGTAGAGCTCTTCGATCGCGGCTGGGTACTCGATCTCGGGGTCGTTGTCGTATGGGCTGCAATCGCTGAATCCACCTTCCGGGGTGAGGACGTACTTGATGTCGCCTCGCACCAGGCCAGCCGTGCCCGTACCGCGCTCGAAGAAGACCTCGTGGCTGGGATCGACCCCATCGAGGATCTCGGTCGCCAGTGAGTGGCCGACCTCCAGGCCGTTCCACTCGACCCCCGAGAGCTGGGTTAGCGTGGGGGCGATGTCCACCACGCTGATGGGGGCTTGGACGTGGACGCCCAGGGGAAGGCGTCCCGGCGCGCGCAGGGCGTAGTCGACGCGCAGCACCGAGTCGTAGGGGGAGCAGCCGTGGAAGAAGAAGTCGTCGTGATCGCCGAGCTCTTCGCCATGATCGGCCCCCAGCACCACGATGGCATCTTCATACCGGTCGGCCGCCCTGAGGGCGTCCAGGAACTCGGCGACCACGTCGTCGGTCTCGCGGATCTCGCTGGCGTAGACAGCCTCGACATAGCTGCGATCGGCATCGTCGTAGGACCTCTCGCCGAGGGTGACCATGTAGAGGTCGGATTCGCTGCTGGTGTCGATGTCGCCCGCGTATTCTTGGGGATGGAACTGCTCGAACCAGGGGGAGATCTCGTAGTAGGGCGAGTGAGGCAGGTTGAGGTGGACCCAGACGAAGAGCTTCTCGTCGGGTGCCGCCTCCATCACGCGGGGGCGGAAGCTGTCCACCAGGAGCCTGTCGTTGGCCACCTGGTCGAGATCTTCCTGGTTCTTGGGTGTGCCCGTGTCGCCGTCGTTCATGAGCGCGCCACAGGTGGACTCGTCGAAGCCGTGCTCGAGCAAGACGCACTGGTTGGCGGCGAATCCCAGCGTGGTGTAGCCCTGGTCGCCGAAGCGGTCGGCGAGGCTCGGCTGGGACAGCAGGTCGCCCATGTCGTTGTTTCGCACGTCGTGATCGCGGGGGTAGGTGCCCGTGAGCATCGAGGACAGGGACACCGCCGTGAGCCCGCGAGGTGCCCGGGCGCCTTCGAACCACACCGCGTCGTCCAAGAAGGCGTGGATGGTGGGGGCCACGTCCCAGCCGACCCCGTTGCCGTGGAGCACTCGGCTGCGCACGGTGTCGATGGTGATGACGACCACCGTGTTGGACTGCTCGAAGCCGGTGCCCTCCCCGGGCAGCTCGGACAAGCTGTCTTCGCCCCCCCTGGTGCAACTCAGAGTCAACAGCAGCGCGAGTGACGAAGTGCGCCGGGCGGTCAAGACGGCTGTCTCATGGGGTACGCTGCATGGTCGGTCACAATAGGCGGTAGTCGGGCTCTTCGCCATGTTCGGTGTTTGACGAGCCCCCGCCGAGCTGCCATCCGAGTGCATGCGCGCCGGGCGCGAGCGGGTCCGGCGCCTTTCCCCGAGATGCCTGTTCGCCGCCGGGCCAGGCGGTACGGATCAGAACGTCAGGCAGCAGCGGAAGCCCACGTTGTGGGTGCCCTGGTCGGCCGGCAGTGACTGGGACGCCTCGCAGGCCATCGCTGAGTCGGAGCTGTCGAAGGCACCGCCCATGGACTCGCAGTCGTCGCCCGAGCAGGTGGAGGTCCACTCCCAGACGTTGCCGCTCATGTCGTACAGTTCGCTCAGCCCACCCTCGCAGCCCGGCAAGCTGGTCACGCTGACGGTGTCGTCTTCTCCCAGGTCGGCCCCGTTGCAGCTGGTGGCATCGAAGGAGTCGGCGTAGGGGTAGCCCCGATCTCCGCCGTCGGAACAGGCGGCCTGCCAGACCGTCGCTGGGCAGAGGACCTTGCCGTCAGCCTCGCACGCGACCTTGGCGCCATACCAGGTGACCTCGAGCATCGGATGCTCGTTGTAGCCGGAATCGATGTCCCAGTGGCAGCCGTAGTCGTTCAGGTGATGGTACTGACCACCGGACCCCATGCAGTCGTGACCATCGCAATAGTCGCCATTGGACTTGATGAAGGCCAGGAAGTCTTGGTTGGTGTACTCGTGCCGATCGATGCACACCGCCCTGCCCCTCACCTGCAGCATGTCGTCGGGGCACTCCACTACGAATCCGCCGGTGTCGCCCGCCGTGTCGGCCCCCGAGGGCTCGGTGTCGTCCTGCTTCCCGTCCTGTTCTTGACAGGCGATGGTGGTTGCGAGGAAGACGAAGAGGGGCAGGCGGTGATGAGACATAATGTCGCTCTGTGATTTCGCGGCGGGGATAACCTCTTCCGCCGAACACGCAACACGGCCCCGATTCGTGCAGAAGCAAGGTGCCAAGGACTGACCGCCGACGTCCATGTCGCGGGCCAGCGGCTGCATGAGTCCAGGTGGGGCTGGTAGTCTGGAACGCCTCGCCCCCAAGGCCCCATGACCCAGCTCTCCACCCGCCAGAAGGTCGCCTACGCCGCGGGTGGGCTGGCCATGAACCTGACCAACCTGGTCATCTCCCAGTGGATCTTCAAGCGCTGGGTCCCCACGCCCGCCGACGCCCTCGTCCCCGTTGCGCTCTTCTCCGCCATCTTCTTCATGGGGCGGGTCACCGATGCCATCACCGACCCGCTTGTGGCCTTCTGGAGCGACGGCCTGCGCTCGAAGCGTGGGCGGCGCATCCCGTTCATCCTGTGGGGCCTGGTCCCCATGGCCGTGGTCTTCTTCCTGCTGTGGACTCCCCCCGTGCCGGAGCAGCACTGGCTCAACATCGTCTGGGCCATCGTGTTCATCCAGGTCTACTTCGTGCTCTACACCGTGGTGGTCACCCCCTACCTGGCCCTGCTCCCCGAGATCACCTCCGGCGCCGACGAGCGGGTCAACCTCACCACCCTGCAGGCGGTCTTCGTCATGCTGGGTACCGTGGTCTTCGCCGTCATCGGCATGGTCATCGAGGGCGCAGGCTGGGTGGCCATGGCCGGCATCGTGGCCGTGCTCTGCATCGTCTCGTTTGGGCCCACGATCCTGGCCGTGCGCGAGCAACCCCGCCCTCCCCTCGCCGAAGGCGACGCCGACCGCCCCGGGCTGGTGGCCTGGGTCAAGCAGACCTTCCACAATCGCCCCTTCCTTCACCTGCTGGCCTCCACCTCGTTCTACTGGTTCGGGCTCAACCTGCTCATCATGATCGTGCCCTACTGGGCGCAGGACTTCCTGGGCCTGGACGAGTCGGCGGTGACCATGCTGATGGGCCCGTTCCTGGTGGCCAACCTCGTCTTCTTCTTCGTCTTCAACTGGCTGGCCAAGCGCCAGGGCAAGTTCGCGGCCTTTGTCGTCACCATCGTGGCCAGCGCCATGGCTGCGCCCGTGCTCTGCACCGTCGGGCACTTGCCCTTCGGCACCCTGCTGCAGCAGAGCGCCTTCGCCATGGGCCTCATCGGCATCCCCAGCGCGGGCTTCATGATGCTTCCGTTCGCCCTGCTGGCGGACGTGGTGGACCACGACGAGGAGCTGACCGGCCAACGTCGCGAGGCCATCTACTTCGGCGTGCAGGCCATCACCCAGAAGACCATGATCGGCGCCTCCATCTTCGCCTTTGGCCTGATGGTGCTCTCGGGCGGCGGCGAGACCGCCAGCATCGCGGGCCTGAAGGCCGTTCCCCTCGTAGCCGCCGGCTCGTTCGTGCTGGGCCTGGTGGCGTTCTGGGGGTACTCGCTGCGGGAGCGTCGGGCCTGACCCTCAGTCCTCGTCGTTATCACCCTTGGGCGTTGTCACCGGAGCGCGCTCGAGCCTGGGGGCGGGCATGCCGCCCGCGATGCGGTGGTCGGGCGGGGCGACCTGTTCAGGCTCCAGCTCCACCTCGAGCTCCTCGAGCGGCGCGGCCACGTCACCTCCGATCTGGGGCATGTCGCCCAGGACGTGCAGCTCTTCGATCTCCGGGATGACCTCACCCTCTTCGATCTCGGGGATGAGGAGCTGCGCGGGCTCGCCAGAGGGTGCCGGGCCGGGCGCGGGCTCGGCCACGTCGCCGCCGATGAACGGCATGGTGGTGCCTGGGCCTATTGGCGGCACCAGGTTCGTGCAGCCCCCAAGCGTGGGGCCGGCCAGGGCCGTACCACCGAGGGCCAGCAGGCCGAGCGCCCAGGAGCGAGCGCGTCGCTGGGGATAGGAGGGGCGGCTGGAGTGGGCGACGGGCTGGCGCTTCATGGGAACTCCGAAGAGCAGGACCCCGGAGGGTCGGTCGCCCCCTGAACGCGCCGGCTGCGTTGGGCCTTACAGACGTTGTATGGTCTCGGGACCGGGGTGAGCCGGAAGGAGGTCGCATGGGTGGCAAGAGCGCGCTGGATGACCGTGGTGTTCACGCGAAGCTGCAGATGTTCTTCGACGGTGACGCCGCGGTGAACGCCGCGCGCGCCGAGCACAGCGGCGTGGTGGCCGTGGTCCCCGATCTGGCCCAGCGCACCGTGCGCCGCTGGGCGGAGTCGGATCCGCGTCAGCAGGACGTCCAGGCCGCGCCGCCCTGGGTGCAGGAGGCGCTGCCTCCGGTGCTGGAAGTGGTGGATCCCCCAGCTCCGACCGAGCACGAGGTCTACTACAGCTTCTTCGGGGAGCTTCTCCAGGGGCGGGACGAGCAGGCGGATGCCTGGATCGCCCGAGCTGGACACGAGGTGGCCGAGGCCGCGCTGCCACCTCTGCGCGTGACCCACGCGCGCGACCGCCTGCGCACCTTCGAGGCGACGACCCCTCAGGTCGAGGCGCTGTGGAAGGAAGGGCACCTGTCCAACCTCGAACCGGCGCTGGATCTCCACCGGCCCGGTGCCCTGATTGGCGCGACCCACACCGTGCGACCTCCGCCGGCATCCAGGTCCGGACTGCCGCCCGAGCCCACGCCGGCCGAGGTCGAGGTCGAGGAGGGTACGGGTGGCAAGGTGCTCATCGGCATCATCGATGTCGGGGGCTTCGACTTCGCGCACCCCGACTTCCTGGTTCCCGGCAAGAATGACGAGACCCGCTTCGTGGCGATCTGGGACCAGGGCGGGCGGCTGCGGGGCCACCCCCGCGATCCCCGCACACCCGGTGCCGGTTCCATGTTTGCGTATGGTTCCGAGATTGAGCAGGCGCACATGAACGCCGCGCTGCGGAAGCAGGCCGAGGTCGGCGTGCCCGCCTGGCTGCTCGAGCCCCAGTCCGTGATGCAGCCCGCCAGCCACGGGACCCACGTGGCCAGCATCGCCGCGGGTAGGGACACGCCGTGCAAGGACGCGCTGCTCGCGGCCGTGCTGGTGGACGTCCCCGAGCTGGCCGATCCCAGGCTGTCCTTCTACGACACCAGCCGGATCGTGCACGCCGTGGAGTACCTGGTGGCGTTGGGTGAGAGCCTGGGAGTACCCGTGGCCATCAACGTCTCGCTGGCCACCAACGGGCACGCCCACGACGCCAGCGGTGCCGGCAGCCGCTGGCTGGACGCGCCGTAGCGGACTTCTTCGGGCCCGCCTGGATGCGCTTGAGCTACCCCAACGACTGGGACGCCGCCTCGGGGCTCGCGCGTGGCATCATCGACGAGGCCCAGCACGACACCATCGTGAGCGCCAATGCCCGGGGAGCCCAGCCTCCAAAGACCACCAAGCTCGGCGGTGGCATCGGCATCCACGGCTGGGCGGGGGCGTGGCCCGAGGGCAATCGGCACCTCACCTGGGGCTGCATCAGCATGCGCAACCCGGACGTGGACGCCCTGTACGACCTCGTCGACCAGGGCACGCCGATCTGGGTGTTGCCTTGATCCGAGGCCCCACGAGGGGCGCGTAGAGCAGGTCCCGGGGCCGCCAGCCCCCCCCAACGGTCCGAGATAAGGGCTCGTCTCCCGAAGACCGGCCTGTGGGCCTCGCCGTGTCCCCTCTCGAACGGACCTGACCGCCATGACCCCTCCCGCAATCCCCGAACGCGCGCGCGTCGTCGTCATCGGCGGCGGCATCATCGGCTGCTCCGTCGCCTACCACCTGGCCGACATGGGCTGGGACGTGGTGGTCCTCGAGCGCGACAAGCTCACCTCGGGCAGCACCTGGCACGCCGCGGGGCTGATGGTGACCTTCGGCTCCATGTCCGACGTGTCGGTCGAGTGGCGCAAGCACACCCGCCACCTCTGCGAGACCCTCGAGGCCGAGACGGGCCAGGCCACCGGCTTCATGCCCATCGGCTTCGTGGAGCTGGCAGCCGACGAAGACAGGCTCGAGGAATACCGCAGGGTCGCGGCCTTCAACCGCTACTGTGGGGTCGACGTCGAGGAGATCGGGCCCGAACGAGTCAAGGAGCTCTTCCCTCTGGCCGAGACCGACGACCTGGTGGGCGGCTTCTACACCGAAAAGGACGGCCGGGTGAACCCGGTGGACTTCACCATGGCCATCGCCAAGGGCGCCCGCATCAAGGGCGCTCGGATCTTCGAGGACGTGCCCGTCATCGACGTGCTGCACCAGGACGGCGCGGTCACCGGCGTGCGCACCGCACGTGGCGACATCCAGTGCGAGTACGTGGTCAACTGCGCCGGCGTCTGGGCCCGCCAGCTTGGGCTGAAGTCCGGGGTCAACATTCCCGCCCAGTCCGCCGAGCACTACTACCTGATCACCGAGCCCATGGAAGGCATCGACGTCACCATGCCGGTCATCGAAGATCCCGCCTGCTACGGCTACTATCGCGAAGAAGGTGGCGGGCTGATGATCGGCCTGTTCGAGCCAAAGTGCGCGCCCTGGAGCCTCGATGGTGTGCCAGAGGACTTCTCCTTCGGCGAGATCCAGCCCGACTGGGACCGCATGGCCCCCTACGTTGAAAAGGCCATGAGCCGCGTGCCCGCATCCATGAACGCCGGTGTCAGGCTGTTCTTCTGTGGCCCCGAGGCCTTCACCCCCGACCTGGCGCCCATCGTAGGCGAGGCCCCCGAGCTGCGAAACTACTTCGTGGGTGCCGGGCTCAACTCGGTGGGCATCACCACCGGTCCCGGGCTGGGTCGCACCCTCGCCCGCTGGATCGTGAACGGCTACCCCGACGTCGACGTGTCCTGGTGCAACGTCGACCGCTTCCAGCCCTACCAGGGCAACCGCGAGTACCGCGCCCAGCGCACGGTGGAATCCCTCGGCCTGGTCTACGCGGCGCACTACCCCACCCGGCCCATGGTCACCGCGCGGGACGCCAAGCGCTCGCCCTTCCACGACCGCCTGGCAGCGCAGGGAGCCTACTTCCGCGACGTCAGCGGCTTCGAGGGCGCCGACTGGTACGCCCCGCCAGGCGTCGAGCCCGAGACCGGCGACCTGGGCTGGGGCCGCCTGCACTGGTTCCCGTACTGGGAAGCCGAGCACCGCGCGTGCCGCGAAGGCGTGGTCCTGATGGACATGTCCTTCATGTGCAAGTTCCTGCTCCAGGGCCGCGACGCGGGGCGGGTGGTCAATCGCATCTCCGGCAACGACGTGGCGTCCGAGACCGGCATGATCGTCTACACCCAGTGGCTCAACGAGCGCGGCACCATCGAAGCCGACCTCACCGTCACCAAGCTCGCCGAGGACAGGTACTGGATTGTCGCGACCGACACCGGCTACGGCCACGTCGAAGCCTGGATGAACCGCCACACTCCAGCCGACGCCCACGCCATCTACACCGACGTCACCGGCGCCTACGGGCAGCTCAACGTCCAGGGCCCGCGCTCCCGCGAGCTCATGCAGCTGGTCACGAGCGAAGACATGAGCAACGAGGCGTTTCCGTTCCGCACCGCCCGGTACATCGACATCGGCCTGGCCCGGGTGCTCTGCATCCGCATCACCTACCTGGGCGAGCTCGGCTACGAGCTGTACATCCCCTGCGAGCACGCCACCCAGACCTACGACCGCCTGGTCGAAGCCGGCAACGAGGTCGGCTTGGTGCACGCCGGCCTCAAGGCCCTCGCCAGCCTGCGCATGGAAAAAGCCTACCGCGACTACGGTCACGACATCGACGCCACCGACACCGTGCTCG
>CAZVHW010000171.1:2158-3758 GCA_964626835.1 uncultured Enterobacterales bacterium | reverse complement strand
GTGGCCCTGGACAAGCCCGGCGGCTTCATCGGCCGCGACGCGGTGGCCGCCCAGAAGGCCAAGCGTGCCCTGAACCGCCGCCTGCTGCAGGTCCTGGTCACCGACCCCGAGCCCATGATGTACCACGGCGAGATCGTCTACCGTGACGGCCAGCCCGTGGGCTACATCCGTGTCGCCTCCTACGGCCACACCCTGGGCGGTGCGGTGGGCCTTTGCATGGTCGAGCGCGACGAACCCGTCCGCCCCCCATGGATCCGCAGCGGCACCTGGGAGGTCGACATCGCCGGCACGCGCTACCCCGCCGTCGCCTCGCTGCGGCCGATGTACGACCCCAAGATGGAGCGCATCAAGGCCTGACGTCCTGGCGGCGGTCAGGGGCAGCCGGGCTGCAGGCACTCCTCCATGGCCGGTCCCGGCGGGGCAGGGGGCGCCGAGGACCGGCCGCCGTAGGTGCTCAGGTGGAAGTGGTGGTGGTGGTGACGGAACCACCCCCGCCCCCTGTCGACCGTCTCGTAGGCCAGCTTGTTGTTCCCTCGGCAGATGCTGGAGTCCTCGTCCAGGAAGCCCTCCTCGCACAACCGCTCGAAGGCCTCCTCGATCAGCACGCCGACCTGCCCGTCCACGCCGATGACCCGGACCTGGGAGCTGTCGTGCAGCTTGGCCAGGAACAGCGCGGTGCGGAACACGTCCAGGTCGTCCGGATCGGAGACGCAGTGCTGCTGGTTGCGGTCCTTGTGATCGATGTGCTCGCAGATGGGGCGCAGCTTGTTCTCCGTGGCGTGCAGCTGGAAGTAGGCGACGTCGATGTCCTTGCCGTATAGGTGCGAGCCCCCCGGATGGTCGGGATCGTTCTCCCGCGAGCCCGGGATCGAGCCGTCGGCCTCGCTCATGTCTCCCAGACCCAGCGGCTCGCCATTGCCGAACTCGAAGTCCTGGGAGAGGCAGCGGGTCCACGACGCGGCGTACTTGATCATCTGCTGTACGTCGCCCCGCAGGTAGCTCCTGTACTGATCGTCCTCGGTCTCACCGTTCTCGGTGTAGTCCCACCAGCCGTCGCCCTCGTCGGGGCTGAACTGGGACAAGGTAGAGCCAGATCCGTCGCTGACCTTCAGCGGCTCCAACGCCTCGTCGTCGCAGTCGGGGACCTCGCCCAGGTCGAAGCTGCACTCGCTGTCCACGCAGCTCATCCCGTCCCCGCAGGGGTGCTCGTCGTCGCAGCCGCGGGGCCCACAGTCCGTACAGTCGCTGCCGTGGCCACACTCGCGGTTCTTCGCGCCCGGCCCCCCGTCGTCACAGACCCCATCGCCCGCCCACTTGCCAGCCTCGCCGCGAGGGCCGCAGGTATCCTCGCAGCTCACCTCGTTCGCCGTCGGTGCAGCGGGCGGGCGAGTGTCCAGCGCGTCGGAGAGGTCCGCGAGTGCACCGTAGGCTGGCTCGGCTGAGGAGCAGACGCCCTCCTCGGCGTGGAGGCTCCCCACCGGCGACGCCGCGAGCAGCGGCAGCAACACCAGGGCCGTCAGGCGCAGGAGTACGCAGAAGTGAGCTTTGCCGGGCATTGTCTACCTCGTTGGGCGGGGCGGGCAGGATTGCAAGTCTCGTG
>CAZVHW010000171.1:0-2148 GCA_964626835.1 uncultured Enterobacterales bacterium | reverse complement strand
CGGTTCACCCAGGCAAACCGCCCGCCCCATCGGTCCCATTGAGAGGCGAGTGCCGCGTCCGTGCGACCTCGGTGTCGCACGGGTCGGGCTCGCGGCGTCTCGTGGGCGGTGAGCCATCCACGTTTCCCCACGACGCGGGGGCTGCCCAGGGTGATCCGGATGAACCGAAAAAACCTCTTGACCTTCCAGCGACTGGAAGGTTTAGCCTCCTGACAGACAACGGAGGCCATCATGACCACGACCACGAATCGGACCCTGACCCTGCCCATCGAGGGCATGACTTGTGCCAGCTGTGCCGGTCGCATCGAGCGAGCGGTCGGCCTCCTCCCCGGGGTGGCGAACGTCACCGTGAACCTCGCGGCCGAGACTGCCGCGGTCGGGCTCGAGGCGGGCGCCGAGGCCGCCTCGGCGGTCATCGAGGCCATCGAGCACGCTGGCTTCTCGGTGCCCCCCCGGACCGTCCGGCTGCAGGTCGAGGGCATGACCTGTGCCAGCTGCGCCGGTCGTGTGGAGCAAGCCTTGCGTGCCCGGCCCGGTGTGCTCTCCGCTCAGGTCAACCTCGCCACCGAGACCGCCACCGTGGCCCTACAGCCAGGCGTCGAAGCGGTCGAGGACCTCGTCGATGCGGTGAAGGCGGCGGGCTACGCCGCGCAGCCTGCGGCCAGCGATCGCGAGGAGGAGCGAAGGCGAGAGGAGGGGGCCCGCCGCCAAGCCCGCCTCGAGGCCCTGCTGCTCGGCTTCTCGGTGGCCCTGACCGCGCCGCTCGTGGCGCCCATGCTGCTCCTGCCCTTCGGTGTCGAGTGGATGTTACCCGGCTGGGTGCAGCTGCTCCTGGCCACGCCGGTGCAGCTGGTCGCCGGTGCGCGCTTCTATCGAGGAGCCTGGAGCGCGCTGCGGGCCCGCACCGGGAACATGGACCTGCTGGTGGCCCTGGGAACGAGCGCGGCCTTCGGGCTCAGCCTGTACTCGCTGGGTCAGCCTGGCGCTCACCTCTACTTCGAGGCCTCCGCGGCGGTGATCACCCTGGTCCTGCTCGGCAAGTCCATGGAGGCGCGCGCCAAGCGCAGCACCACGGCGGCCATCCGGGCGCTGATGGCGCTGCGTCCCGAGCGAGCCCGCGTCCTGCGCGACGGCCGCGAGATCGAGGTGCCCGCCGAGACGGTCGGGCGCGGCGAGACCGTGCTCATCAAGCCCGGCGAGCGGGTGCCGGTGGATGGCACCATCCTGCGAGGCCAGAGCCAGCTGGACGAGTCGCTGCTGACCGGCGAGAGCCTGCCGGTGGCGCGGGCCGAGGGCGACGGCGTGACCGGTGGCTCCATCAACGGAGCGGGTCTGCTGTGGGTCGAGGCCACGCGCGTCGGAGACGAGTCCACCTTGGCGCGCATCGTGGCCATGGTCGAGGGCGCACAGGCGGTCAAGGCGCCGGTGCAGCGCCTGGTGGATCGCATCGCGGCCTGGTTCGTGCCGGCCGTGGTCGCCATCGCCCTGCTGACGCTCGTGGGTTGGCTGATCGTTGGGGCCTCGGCCACCGTCGCCATCGTCCACGCGGTCTCCGTCCTGGTCATCGCCTGCCCCTGCGCCCTCGGCCTCGCGACTCCCACCGCCCTGATGGTGGGGACGGGCGCCGCGGCGAGGGCCGGCATCCTGATCAAGGACGCCGAGGCCCTCGAGCGGGCCCACGCCGTGGACACCGTGGTCTTCGACAAGACGGGCACCCTCACGGTCGGCCGCCCGCAGCTGCTCGACCTCCACGCGGTGGACCTCGGCGAAGACGCGCTGCTCGCGCTGGTGGCCGCCGCACAGACGGGCAGCGAGCATCCAATCGGTGCGGCCATCCGGCAGGCGGCCGTGCAGCGAGGCCTGGAGGTCCCGGGCCTCGGCGCGTTCGAGGCCCTCCCCGGCCGGGGCCTCGAGGCCACCGTCAGCGGCCGCCGGCTGCTCGTCGGGAGCCGGCGGCTCATGGCGGAGCGCGGCGTGGACCTCGAGGCGTGCGAGGCCCGTGCCCAGGCCCTCGAGGGTGAAGGCGCCACGGTCGTATGGGCCGCAGAGGGTGACGAGGGCCTCCGCCTGTTGGGCCTGCTGGCGGTGGCGGACGCCCTGCGGCCCTCGTCGGTCCAGGCCGTGCAGCGCCTGGGCGAGGCCGGAACC
>CAZVHW010000170.1:2002-13033 GCA_964626835.1 uncultured Enterobacterales bacterium | reverse complement strand
CGGTGGTGGCTGCTCGTAGCGCCAACGCTTCGCTACTCTGCTTGCTCCCGGAACGCGCCGCCGTCCCGGGGCCGGACCGTGGCGTATCTGGAGCTGGTGACCGCAAGGGGTGGTACGTGGAGCGTGGTGCGGGGGGCAGTGTCTCGCAGGGAGGGTCAAGTCGTTACGTTTTCGCGAATGTTCCTTCCATTCGAGATTTCGCGTCAGCGAAATCGCAACACCATGACCCAGCGTTGGTGGGGTTGGTGAGACCCGGATCGTTGTGGTGGTTCGGGGCTGCGCCAGCCCGGAGGTTGTGGTGGTTCGGGGAGGCGCCAGCCCGGAGGTTGTGGTGGTTCGGGGAGGCGCCAGCCTAGACGTCGCGGTGCTCGGGAACCTGCCTCCCCGCCCACCGGCGAGGCCCTACCCCCCGTTCGCGCCTGCCGGTGCCGCTACCTCGGGGTCGATGGTGATCGGCGCCTTGGGCTCCACCGGCCCACCGCCGGGGGGGCGCATGTCGGGCCGCTTGTTGCGGAAGCGGAGGTTGAGCAATTCGACCAGCAGGGCGAAGCCCATGGCGAAGTAGATGTAGCCCTTGTCCATGTGTTGGCCCATGCCCTCGGCCGTGAGCAGCACGCCGATGAGCATCAGGAAGGAGAGGGCGAGGATCTTCATCGATGGGTTGGTGTTGACGAAGTCGCCCACCTTCTGGGCGAAGACCAGCATGACGCCGATTGCGATGACGATCGCGATGATCATGATGGGCACGTGGTCGACCATGCCGACCGCGGTGATCACCGAGTCCAGGGAGAAGACGATGTCCAGCACCATGATCTGGGCCACCACCGAGATCAATGCGGCCTTGTGGCTCTTGGCCTCGTGGAACTCCTCGTCCTGGCGCTCCACCTTCTCGTAGATTTCGTGGGCGCTCTTTCCGATCAGGAAGATGCCACCCGCCAGCAAGATGAGGCTGCGGCCCGAGATGTCGTGACCGAGCACGGTGAAGAGGGGCTCCACCAACCCCATCACCCAGCTTATGGTCAGCAGCAGTGCGATGCGCGTGACCATGGCCCCGCCCAGGCCCAGCTTGTAGGTCAGGGCCTGTTTGTCTCTGGGCACCCTGTCGGACAGGATGGCGATGAAGACGATGTTGTCGATGCCCAAGACGATCTCGAGGGCCGTGAGCGTGGCCAAGGCGATCCAGTTTTCGGGGTTGCTCATCAACTCCAGCATGGACGTCTCCGGGGTTCGTTCCCGGGGAGCCTAACGCCTCGCGAGGGGCCGCCGAACGGCGTATAGGATTCCATCTTTTCGGAGGTGCTCATGCGTACGCCTTGGCTCCTGGCCTTGCCCTTGTTCCTGGTCTTTGGTTGTGGCAAGGACGACGATACCGGCCGGCACCCCGAGGGTGATGCCGACGCCGACGCCGATGCGGACACCGACACCGACGCCGATGCGGATGCGGATGCCGATGCGGATGCGGATGCGGATGCGGATGCGGATGCGGATGCGGATGCCGATGCGGACGCCGACAGCGACGCGGACACCGACGTGCCCGTCGACGCCGACGGGGACGGCTACGCCCAGGCCCGGGACTGTGACGACACGGATGCTTCCATCAACCCTGGTGCCACCGAGATCGCCAACGACGGCATCGACCAGGACTGCGACGGCAGCGACGACTTCACCAACCTGTTGATCGTGGACGTCACCCTCGGCGCTAGCAGCGGCGAGGTGGGTGACCCCCTGGACATCGATCTGAGGCTGATGAACGAGGGCACCGTCGATGCGGGCACCTTCGACATCACCGTGCTGTTTTCGAGCGATACCAGCCTGGACATCACCGACGACGAAGCCTGCTCCGAGTCGGTGCGGGGTGGCCTGAGCGCGGGCTCCACCGCCAACCAGAGCATCTCCTGCACCGTCCCACGCGTGGATGCGGGCACCTACATCGTTGGCGCCTGGCTGGACATCGACGAAATCGTGGACGAGAGTGATGACGAGGACAACACTGGCGTCGCGCTGGACTTCTTCGAGGTCGAAGACGACGGGGGAACCATCCCCAAGACCTACACCGACTACCTGGGTTGGGAGAGCTTCGACTACGGCTACGGCAAGGGCTACGGCTTCCGCAACTGCTACGTCTACTGGGATGCCGTGGGCAAACCCATCACACCTTGCACCGACTGTGACTTCGCGTTCGAGGTGGCCATGACCTACGACTCGCGGGCCAGCCACGACGACGGCAGCTGCAAGTCGGCGCTCACCGACACCAGCTACGACTACGGCTACCTCGACGACTACTACGGGTACGGTTCCGTCGTCATGATGGCCTACTACGGCTCCTGGTATGCCTGGACCTACGCCAGCTTCGACGGCACGACCTTCGAATATGCCGCCGGCTACCTGGACTACCCGTACACGTATAGTGGCACCTACCCCGGGTACTACTACAGCTACTACTGGCAGGGTTCGGCGCTGGTACGCTAGAGACGGCGGGGTCCTGGAACCCCTGAGATTTCGCAGCCAGCGGGTTTATCGGGCATTCGAGATATGCGAGGCCGGGGCAGCTCTGTTATCTGCTGCCCCGGATCGAGCCCGGTGACAGCATGAAAATGAACAAGATGAGTGCAGAGCCCATCCTGGACTACTTCACCTGTCTCGGAGCCGCCGCTCGCACCGTGGTCACCGCCAGGTGGCCGCAGAACGTGCGCCGGTTGCTGTGGTTCTTCCTCTTCCTCGTGGTCTGGCCTCTCGTGAAGGCCTTCAGCTTTCCCTGCCTGCTGCTGGATTACGTGTTCTACCCGGGTTTCCGGAAGGTCGAGGTCAAGGAGCCCCTGTTCATCGTAGGAAACTGGCGCACCGGCAGCACCCTGCTGTACCGCACCCTGGCCCGCGACGAGGAGAGCATCGCCTACTTCACCATGCTCGACGCCTTCTGCCCGGCCATCACCATGAAGAGGGCGATGGCCTGGGTATGGCGCGTGGATGGCTGGCTCGGTGGCCACCTGCATCGCGGTGCCGTAGCCTTCGACGAGGTCTTCCTCGCCGAGTGGTCTCGAATCCACGACACGGGCTTCCTCAAGCCCGAAGAGGACGACCACGCTCTGTTCTCCGACTTCGCCTCGGCGGCCATGTTCGAGCTCTTCCCCATGGTGCGCCGCTTCCGCCGGCTGTTCTGGTTCGACCGCGAGATGCCCCGCATCCAGCGTGAGTTCGTGATGCAGCGCTACCACAAGCTGGTCAAGCGGCAGCTCTACCACGTGGGCCCGCACAAGCGCTTCGTGTCCAAGAACCCTCTCTTCACGCACAAGATCGAGTCCCTGTCGGTCCAGTTCCCCGACGCCTGCTTCGTGCACCTGGTGCGCAATCCCGTCAACACCGTGCTGTCGGCGGCTTCCATGCTGCACTTCGTCTGGCACGAGACCGGCGCCCTCCACCCCGGCGAGCAGGACATGGACACCATCCTCGAGATGGTCCACAGCGGCTACCAGCACGCCTACGAGTGCTCCCGGAAGATCGACGAAGACCGTTGGATCAACGTCCGTTTTGACGACCTCGTGGCCGATCCGGGTGGCACCATCAGGCTGCTCTACGACCGCTTCGGGTGGTCCGTACCTGGCAGCCTCGAGGAAGTGCTGGGTACGGCCGGGCACCGCCAGAAGAAGTGGAAGACCAAGCACAGCTACACCGCTGCGGACTACGGCATGACCGACCGCCAGATCTACGAAGCCTTCGAGTATGTGTACGAGGCGCACGACTTCCCACCGCCACCGGGAGTGCTGGTCGGCTAGCACGGGATCGTGCTGAGAGGCGCTCGTTCCTGGCATCTCGAACGGGGAAGCGCCCTGGCCGCGATATGCGGTGGCAGCACTGCTCGGTTACCGACGTGGCGCCTCCTTCCCGGTGGTGCCCATGCGCTCCGAGCCCATCCTCGACTACTTCACCCTGATCGCGGCGGCAGCGCGCACCGTGGTCACCTCCAAGTGGCCCCAGAACTGGCGCCGCCTGCAGTGGCTCTTCCTCTTCGCCGTGGTCTGGCCCATCATCAAGGCCATCTCCCTTCCCTGCCTGGCGCTCGACTTCGTGCTGTACCCCGGCTTTCGCAAGGTCGAGGTCAAGGAACCCCTGTTCATCGTAGGCAACTGGCGAACGGGCAGCACGCTGTTGTACCGCACCATGGCCCGAGACCGAGACTCGGTGGCCTGCTTCACCATGCTCGATGCCTTCCTGCCGGCCATCACCATGAAGCGCGCTGCGGGTTGGTTGGGTCGTGTCGATCGCGCCCTGGGTGGCTTCGGCTTCCGCTTCCTCCAGGTCCTGGACGACGCCTTCCTCTCCGAGTACTCGCGCATCCACGACACGGGCTTCTTCAAGCCCGAAGAAGACGAGTTCGCCCTCATCGTGGACTTCTGCTCCGCGGCCATGTTCGAGCTCTTCCCCATGGTGAAGCGTTTCCGCCGCCTGTTCTTCGTCGACCAGGAGATGCCCCGCATCCAGCGCGAGTTCGTCATGAACCGCTACCACAGGTTGGTCAAGCGGCAGCTCTACCACTTGGGCCCCCACAAGCGCTTCGTCTCCAAGAACCCGCTCTTCACCCACAAGATCCAGTCTCTGTCCGAGCACTTCCCCGACGCGAAGTTCGTGCAACTGGTGCGCAACCCCGTCAACACGGTGTTGTCCACCGCCAGCCTGTTCCACTTCCTGTGGCACGAGACCGGCGCACTGCCCCCGGGCGAGCAGGACATGGACACGGTGCTCGAGTTCTGCCACACAGGCTACCAGCACGCGTCTCGGAGTCTCGAGATGCTCGACGAGAATCGTTGGGTCGACGTGCGTTTCAAGACCCTGGTGGGCGATCCCGGCGGCACCATCCGGCTGCTGTATGACCGCTTCGGCTGGGAAGTCCCTCTCAGCATGGACACGATCTTGAGCGACGCCGGGCCCCGCCAGAAGAAGTGGAAGACCAAGCACACCTACTCCGCCGCCGACTGGGGCATGACGGTGCGGGAGATCTACGAGGCCTTCGAGTACGTCTACGAAGAGCACGACTTCCCACCCCCCCCCGAGCTCGCAGCCAGCTGATCCTCTGCGCCCCGGGGGCTATTATGCTCCCATGGTGCGTTCCGCGAGCTTGTCGACCCTGCTGATCCTGGCCCCACTGGGCTGCGGCGACGTGCGGCAGGCCGTGGCGGACGTGGCGGCCGATGTCCAGGCTGCTGCAGGCGGTGAGGAAGACGTTCCCGGCCTCGACCTGTTGCGCCAGGGTGAGGTGGAGCGGATCGAGCGGGCGCTCGGCATCGACAGCCTGGCCCAGCTGCCGCACTACACGCTGGACCTGAGCGTCTCCGACGTCGAGGGACGTTACCAGGGCCAGGGCAGCTTGCGCTGGACCAACACCACCGGCAAGGCCCAGGCAGTGCTTCCCTTGCTGCTTCACCCCAACGCCCCTTCGGAGGGTGGTGTCTCGGACAGCGGGACCATCGCGATCCAGCAGCTCGACTGTACGAATGGGCCATCCTGCAGCTGGAGCCAGCAGGGGGCGACGGTCGTGCAGGTGCTGCTCGAGACCCCTCTCGAGGCAGGGCAGACCGTGGTCATCGAGACGCGCTTCGGGGGCCGCCTGCGCCGACTGTCTTCGTCAGCCAACGACGTCTTCGCCCAGTCCTTGGGAGGGATGAGCCAGATGGGGGCTCCGGTCGGGGCCTCCGACTATGGCCTGTTGGGAGAGGGTGACGGCCTGCTCACCGCCGCCAGCGCCTACCCCATGTTGGCTCCCTTCGTGGGGGGCGAGCCGGTGGTAGACACACCGGGTGCGGTGGGTGACCTGGCCTGGAACCAGCTGGCCGTCTTCGACGTTCGGGTGGTGACACCCACAGGGCTCGATCTGGTCACCAATCTGGTGGACGAGACACCGACGGCTCTCTCTTCCGAGGCTCAGCTCACCCGAGCCCGGGGGGCCGGCGTGCGGGACTTCGTGCTGGTGGCCTGTCGAGGCTGGGAACAGCGCACTCAGCAGCTGGGCGACGTGGCGCTGCGCTCTTGGTATCTGCCCCAGGATGCCCTGGCGGGCGAAGAGGCGCTGGCCGCAGCGGCTGCGTCCCTGGAACTCTACCAGGATCTGCTGGGGGACTACCCCTACCGTGAGCTCGACGTGGTCGAGGCCTCGTTGGTGGGCGGCGCTGGCGGGGTGGAGTTCTCCGGGCTGGTGCTCATCGCGGGTTTCCTCTACCGGGATCCCACCACGTCCCAGTCGCCGATGGCCTCGCTCATGCAGCTCTGGGGCTCCCTCGGCATGGGGGGCATGGGGCCCGAGATGGCCGGCATGCTCGAGAGCCAGCGTCGGTTCGTGGTCGCCCACGAGCTGGCCCACCAGTGGGTGCCGGGGTTGGTGGGTACCAACAGCCAGGCCGATCCCATCGTGGACGAGGCTCTGGCCCAGTACCTCGCAGGGCGGGTCGCGGAGAGCATGCTGGGTGCCGAGGTTGGGCGCAGCGAGCGGGACCGCAACGTGCTCCTCAGCTACGCCCTCTACCGCTTGCTGGGCGGGCCCGACGGGGTGGCCCAGCGGCCCACGAGCTCCTTCGCGTCCACCCTCGAGTACGGCGCTTTGGTCTACGGCAAGGCACCCTACCTGTACACCGCCCTCGAGGAGAGGCACGGTCGGGATCGTCTGGATCGTGCACTGAAAGCGGCCATCGAACAGCATGCCTGGTCCGTGGTAGATGGCGAGACCTGGCTCGAGGCCCTCGAGGAGGGCGGGGTGCCCCAGGCCGGGGGCGCGGCCCAGCGCTGGTGGCGCCAGGCCCACGGCGACGAGGATCTGGGCGTGGACGACGACGGAGAGCTGGCGGTGCGCCTGATGTTCGGTGAAGCCATGGCGGCCCAGATGCAGCAGACCGCGGCGCTCACGGGCATGTCGTTTGGCGACCTGCTGCGCATGATGTCCGGTGGCATGCCGGTCTCGACGCCCTACCAGCCGGGCACACCCTCACCCGAGGACATGCTGCGGCTCTTGGAGGGGCAGGGGCGGTGAGATCCGCCGGCCGGCGTGCCAGGCGGGCGGAGCTGGAGTGCGCTCCTGCGTCGTTCGTGGTCGCCCCCGTGCCAGGTGGAGCCTGGTGCCGGGGGTGTGGTAGGGTCCTTCCAAAGTACCGGAACGACAAGCAGCCCCGGTTCCGGAGAAGGGAAGGCGGCCATGACGCTCTTCAGGTCGGCTGCGTTCGTGTTCTTGGCGAGTCTGCTGGGCTGCGAACCGGACAAGACGGACACGGGCGCCCTGGATGGGGACAGCGACGGCTACACGCTGGACGAAGACTGTGACGACGGTGACGCCTCCGTCAACCCGGCCGCGACCGAGGTCTGCGACGGTGACGACTAGGATTGCGACGGCCTGGTGGACGACGAGGACGACTCGCTGGACACCGGCACCGCCAGCACGTGGTACCAGGACAGGGACGCCGATGGATATGGGGACGCAGTCCGCAGCAGCGATGCCTGCATCGCGCCCAGCGGCTACACCGACAGCGACACCGACTGCGACGACGCCGATGCCAGCGTCAACCCCGGCGCCGCCGAGGTCTGCGACGAGGTGGACAACGACTGTGACGGCGACACCGACGAGGACGACGCCCTGGACGCCGCGAGCTGGTACACCGACGCCGATATCGATGGGTACGGCGACTACTTCGGCGAGCCGATCCTGGCTTGCGACGCTCCCAGTGGTGCGGTGGCCGACAACACGGACTGCGACGACTCGGACGCCAGCGTCAACCCCGGCGTGGCCGACTACTGCGTCATGGCCACGCCCTACGAGATCCAGACGGGCGTCTTCGCCGAGGGTGACATCTTGACCGTCGTGGGGCTGGTAGCCCACGACGATGCCGACTACGGCTTCCACCTCCTGGACGAGACGGGGGGGGCCTACAGCGGCCTCTGGATCTACCACGGCGGCGACTTCGTGGCGGGGCTGGTGGAGGGAGACGAGGTGATGGTCCGTGGCGAGTACACCGAGTACTACGACCTCACGGAGCTGTGGGTGACCGACGCGGCCGACGTCACGGTCCTCGACAGCGGGCAGACGCTGCCCGCGCCCACGGTGATCGACACGTCCTGGCTGGCCAGCGCCACCACCGCGGAGCCCTACGAGGGTTGCCTGGTGCAGGTCGAGAGCGTGTCCGTGGTCGACACCGACCTGGACTATGGCGAGTGGTCCGTCGATGACGACGCCGTCATCGACGACCTGCTGTACACCTTCGAGGACACCCTCGTCGCGGGAGCCAGCTTCGACTCCATCACCGGGCTGCTGTACTACAGCTACAGCGCCTACAAGATAGAGCCCCGCGACGCCGATGACTTCGTCAACTACTCCGCTGCAACCTACAGCGACTACCTGGGGTGGGAGACCTTGGACTACGGCTACGGCTACGGGTACGGCTTCCGCAACTGCTCGCTCTACTGGGACGCCGTGGGCACCCCGGCGACGCCCTGCCCGGACTGCCTCTGGGCGTTCGACGTGGCCATGAGCTACGACACGAGCGCCAGCTACGATGACGGTGCCTGCTCCAGCCTGACCACCGACACGACCTACTCGTACGCCTATAGCGACGACTACTACGGCTACTCGGTCCTCATGATGGAGTACTCGGGGACGTGGTATGCCTGGATCGAGGCCAGCTTCGACGGCTCCACCTTCGAGTATGCCAGCGGCTACCTGGACTACCCCTACGACTACGGCGGCACCTACCCCGGCTACTACTACACCTACTACTGGGCGGGCGAGGCGGAGGTCTACTAGTCCCCAGCGGAGGGGGGCGACTGGGTACGCCGAGGTGCCCGCCGGGCGCGCATCGGGTTGGTCCCAGGCATCTGGTCGGGAAGCCCTCGGTGCACATCGGCGTTGTCCATTGCGCTGGATGCGGCTACCATCCCGCTGCCCCGTCGCCCCCCTTGTTTCGAGGTTCGCCGTGAGCTGCCACTGTCGCTTCCTGCTCCTGTCCTGTGTCGTTGGCGCGCTGTCCTGCGGCAACGAGACCAACATCATGCAGCGGGCCAACGAGGCCCCCGACGTCATCATCTGGTCGCCCGCCAGCGGCGAGAGCTTCGATGCGGGCGAGGCCATCACCTTCACCGCCACGGTCGAGGACGATTCCACGCCCCCCGAGGAGATCTACCTGTCGTGGTCCAGCAGCGTCGATGGCACCATCGACCAGGGCTATCTGGCTCAGGACGAGGGCCTGGTGGCGCTGGTGTTGGACGATCTGTCCCTGGGCGAGCACGTGATCCGGCTCAAGGCAGCCGACACCGACAACGAGGAGGCCACGGACGAGGTCACCATCACCGTCGGCCAGAGCGAGGAGTTTCCGGAGATCGAGATCCTCCATCCGGACGGCGACGAGCAAGGCTACCAGGACGAGCCCTTTGACCTCGAGGCCTTGGTGGACGATCCCCAAGACGCTCCACAGGACCTGCTGGTCAGCGTCAGCTCGGACCTCGACGGCGAGGTCTGTCTCGACCTCGAGCCCAGCGCCAGCGGTGTCGCGGGCTGCTCGGCGGTGCTCTCCGTGGCCCCCGACCTGCTCGAGGGCATCGACAACCCCCACCAGCTCACCTTCACCGTCGTGGACAGCGACGACAACTTCGTCACGGCCCAGGCCCAGCTGACGATCCAGTCCGACGGCGCCATCGACAACGATCTGGACGGCTACACGGAGGACGAGGGGGACTGCGACGACACCGATCCCGACGTCTACCCAGGGGCCGAGGAGGTCTGCAACGAGGTGGATGACGACTGTGATGGGCGGGTGGACGACGAGGACGACGACGTCACGGACACCTCCACCTGGTACCGAGACCGGGACGGCGACGGCTACGGCGACGACGCGGACTCCACCGTTGCCTGCGAGCAGCCCAGCGGCTACTCGGCCTACGGCGGCGACTGCGACGACGCAGACGCCGACTACAACCCGGGGGCGTCCGAGGCAGACTGCACGGATCCCAACGACTACAACTGCGATGGTTCCTCGGGCTACACCGACGGCGACGGGGACGGTTGGGCCGCGTGCGAGGACTGTGACGACGGTGATCGCTCGGTCAACCCCGACGCGAACGAGACCTGCAACAGCGTGGACGACGACTGCGACGGCACCATCGACGAGGACGACGCAGTGGGCGCCCCCACCTGGTATGGCGACGGCGACGGCGACGGCTACGGCAACAGCAGCCTGAGCCAGGTCGCGTGCGATGCTCCCTCCGGCTACGTCGCCGATGACAGCGACTGCGACGACGGTGACGCCACCATTCACCCCGGTGCCAGCGAGATCTGCGACGGCGATGACAACGACTGCGACGGCCTGACCGACGACGACGATCCGGGCGTGGCGGGTGCGAGCACCTGGTACGCAGACAACGATGGCGACGGCTACGGCGACTCCAGCCGCAGCACCACCGCTTGTGAGGAACCCAGCGGCTACGTGTCCGACAACACCGACTGTGACGATGGCAGCTCCGCGGTGAATCCCGGCGCTACCGAGACCTGCGACGGCACCGACAACGACTGTGACGGGCTCACGGACGACGATGACGCCAGCGTCGTGGGCACCTCCACCTGGTACCGAGACGCCGACGGTGACGGCTACGGTGACAGCAGCCGCAGCACCGACGCTTGCTCGGCCCCCAGCGGCTACGGCTCTGACAGCAGCGATTGTGACGACAGTGACGCCAGCGCATACCCGGGTGCCACCGAGTATTGTGACGGCGTGGACAACGACTGCGACGGGAGCACGGACGAGGACGACGCGGTGGACGCGTCCATCTGGTACGGCGATGGCGACGGCGACGGCTACGGCAACGCCAGCCTCACCCAGAGCGCTTGCTCCGCTCCCAGCGGCTACGTCTCCGACAGCAGCGACTGCGACGACGGTGACGCGGGTATCCACCCCGCTGCTACCGAGGTCTGCGACGGCGACGACAACGACTGCGATGGGCTCACGGACGACGACGACGCGGTGGACGCGTCCATCTGGTACGGCGATGGCGACGGCGACGGCTACG
>CAZVHW010000170.1:0-1902 GCA_964626835.1 uncultured Enterobacterales bacterium | reverse complement strand
ACAGCAGCGACTGCGACGACGGTGACGCGGGTATCCACCCCGCTGCTACCGAGGTATGCGACGGCGACGACAACGACTGCGATGGGCTCACGGACGACGACGACACTGGCGTGACCGGTACGAGCACCTACTACCGCGACGGCGATGGCGACTCCTACGGTGACGCCAGCTCCAGCACCTCGGCCTGCTCGGCCCCCAGCGGCTACACCACCAACGCCACGGACTGCGATGATGGCGATGCCGCAGTGTACCCAGGCGCCTCCGAGATCTGTGACGGAGTCGACAACGACTGTGACGGGCTGACGGACGACGATGACAGCGGCGTCACGGGTACCTCCACCTGGTACCGCGACAACGACGGTGACGGCTACGGTGACGTCACGCGGAGCACGAGCGCTTGCTCGGCTCCCAGCGGCTACATCAGCGACTACGACGACTGCGACGACTACGATTCTGGCATCCATCCTGGCGCCAGCGAAGTCTGCGACGGCGACGACAACGACTGCGACGGGCTGACGGACGACGACGACTCAGGGGTCACCGGGACCTCCACCTACTACGCTGACAGCGACGGTGACGGCTACGGCGACAGTGGCAGCACCACGGTGTCGTGCTCGGCGCCCAGCGGCTACGTGTCGAACTCCGAGGACTGCTACGACGGCAACGCCGACGCGAACCCGACACAGGCCGGCTACTTCGAGACCGACCGGGGTGACGGCTCCTACGACTACGACTGCAACGGGGTCAACGACGCCCAGTACACCTCGACTGGCAGCTGCGGCGGCTGGCCGGCCTGTACCACCTACGCCGGTTGGAAAGCCCTGGTCCGCGCCTGCGGCGTGTCGGGCAACTACCTCACGTCCTGTTCCACCGGCATCGGCTGCACCGAGTACACCGAGACCCGCACCCAGTCCTGTCGCTAGGGCTGGCTGGGGCGTCGAACCCGCAGGGTGCGCAGCCGGTTCAGTGCGGCGGCGACCTCGTGGCGACGGGGGTAGACCAGGTCGCCCACGGGCTCACGGTACGGGGAGAGCAGGTCCAGGCCCTCGGTGTCGAGCCGCTCCTGCAAGCCGTCCAGCGCTCCCGGCACCGGCGTGGGCTGTCCCTTGGCCAGTACCCGCATCGCGTGCCCCAGGGTCGCCGCGTGGGCGCTGTCCAGCACCTGCTCGACCGCTAGCAGATCCACTTCCTCGCGGCCATAGCTGACCCGGCGTTGGTTGCGAGCCCGAACGCGGCCCTTGCCCGTGGGGGCCAGGCTGCGTGGCTCGATGATCCGCGGACCTGGGGAGGGCAGGGGACCAGGCGGTTCGGGCGCGGGGCCGCCGATCTCGCGGGCGCGCTGGGTGACCACCCTGGGGCACCAGTCCTCCATGGCGATGACCGTGTCGGCCACGGCGAGGTAGTCGCCGACTCCGCCGATGACCATCACCACGGAGAACCCTCCCTCGTCGCGCAGCTGCCTCACCCGCTCCACCAGGGGAGTGATGGGTTCCTTGTCGGGGGCGATGAGCTGCCGCATGCGCTCGTCGCGCACCAGCAGGTTGGTGGCCGAGCTGTCTTCGTCCAGCAGGAGCACCCGCGCACCGGACTCGAGGGCCTCGGCGATGGCGGCGGCCTGGGAGGTGGAGCCCGAGGCGTCGTCGGTGGAGAAAGGGGCGGTGGTCCGCCCACCCGGCAGCTCTCGGAGGAAAGCCGAGATGTCTACGCGCTCGACCCTTCGACCCTCTTCGGCCTTGACCTTGACGGTGTCCGGATCGCTCACCACCCGCTCCCTCCCGTCGCCGGGCAAGTGATCCAGGTGGCCCCACTGCAGGGCTTGTAGAAGGGTGGACTTTCCGTGGAAGCCGCCGCCGACGATGAGCGTGATGCCTTGGGGGATACCCATGCCCTCCACGGGGCCAT
>CAZVHW010000169.1:0-13080 GCA_964626835.1 uncultured Enterobacterales bacterium | reverse complement strand
GCCAGCGGTGACCCCCGCTCCGACCATCAACGTGACCCGGGCAAGGCCCAGCACCACCAACAGGATGAGGGCCAGGGCTTGCATGTCCCTGAGGCGCTGGGTGAAGTGGCGGACGTAGTTGGCCCCGTACAGGTAGAAGGTGGAGATAACGATGGTGCAGAAGGCCAGGAGCGCGAGCAGCAAGGCCAGGCTGTTGCCACCGCCGGTGATCTCCCGCAAGCCGCCGAGCATCTCGACGTGACGCTGCGTCAGCACGTCCCCGCTGCGGAACAGAATGGTGCCCTGCTTGACCTGGATCTCGACGGTCAACACCTCGTTTGCGGCCTGGGTACGGCGCCGCTCGGTGATGTCGGGGCGTGAGGAGACGTTGGAGCGCACGGCGGCGCGGGCGATGGCAGCCACGGCCCGTTCGGCTTCCACGCCACTCTCGGTGGGCTCGTGCTCGAGGGCGTACAGCGCCAGGACCTGCCGCGCGTCGTCCACCGTGACCACGTTGTCCAAGCTCTCGAGCAGCACCTCCCTGCGGCTGTCCGAGCTGATCCGGATGACGGATATACTGCGAACCCCCTGGGGGATGACGGTGCGCTCGGTGACCACCAGGCGCCTCATCGCGACCCCGACGAACTCGTTGACGAGGGCCTCGAGCTCGGGAACGAAGCCGGCCTGCACGAGCGCTCGAACGTGGTCCTGGTCCAGCGCCAGTTCGAGGGTGGCGACGAACTCTTCCGCGATGGTCTCGAGCTGTTCGCGGGTGGGCTCGACCGGCTCCTGGCCCTCTTCCTCGGGCTGGCTGGCTCCGAAGAGCTTGCGGCGGGCAGCGTCGAACGACAGCGAGACGCGGTTCTGAAGCCGTGCGCCGAGGGTGACATCCACCTCGAAGACCGGCGGAATCGTGTCTCGGGCTTCCTGCTGCTGCTGCGCCGTGTGGTCCCAGTCGAAGTAGGAGAAGGACACGGGTGCCTGTAGGTCGTAGGGAGCGACGTCGCCCACGGCGAAGCTCTGCTCGGGGACCCTCACGTGGTCCATCATGAGCAGGGCAGCGACGAAGGACACGACCAAGAGCAGCATGGCCTGGAGCAACATGGAGCGATCGCGCCAACCCCGCACCAGCGGCAGTCGGCGGAGGGCGCCCAGCCTACGCTTCCAGCTCACGCTCACCTCCTCGTTCGTACGCTTCGATGATGGCCGCCACCAACGGGTGACGAACCACGTCGGCCTTGCTGAACCGCACCACGCGGATGCCGTCGACCTTGCGTAGCAGGTGGATGGCCTCGACCAAGCCCGAGGTCATACTGGGGGGCAGATCGATCTGCGTGATGTCGCCGGTGACCACGGCTTGGGTTTGTTGGCCCAGGCGCGTGAGGAACATCTTCATCTGCTGGGACGAGGTGTTTTGGGCCTCGTCCAGGATCACGAACGCCTCGTTGAGCGTGCGACCACGCATGAAGGCCAGGGGGGCTATCTCGATGACACCCCGTTGGATCAGCCGCGCGGTCTTGTCGTACCCCACCATGTCGTGCAGGGCGTCGTAGAGAGGTCGCAGGTAGGGGTTGACCTTGTCGGTCATGTCGCCCGGCAGGAACCCCAGCTTCTCGCCGGCCTCGACGGCTGGGCGACACAGCACGATGCGCGCTACCTCGTCGCGCTTGAGCGCCCCCACGGCCATGGCCATGGCCAGGTAGGTCTTGCCGGTACCAGCGGGACCCACGCCGAAGACCAGATCGAACTCTCGGATGGCCTGCACGTACTGGCGCTGCACCGGAGTGCGCGGGAAGATGTTGCGCTTCCGCCCGGGCACGAAGATGGTCTCGGTGAACAGGGCGACGATGTCCACTTCGGGCTCGCGCTGCACCAGCTTGCAGGCCTGCACCACGTCGCTGACGTGCATGGGGAAACGTTTCAGCCCCAGAGCGTGCAGCTGTCGAAGCACGTGGGCGGCCAGGTGCACCGAGCCGTCGTCGCCACCAACGCGCAGCTCGGATCCGCGACGGCTGACCTTGACCGCCAGAGAACGGGAGATCTGGGCCAGGTGCTGGTCGAGCTCTCCGCAGACCGCGCGCAGCGCCTCGTGGGGTCCGTCGAGCCGAAGCACCACCTGCTGCAGGGGTTCGTTCACGTTTGCGCTCACCGCTACCCCCGCCCTTTCTTCTTTTTGCCCTCGGAACGATACTTCTGCTTGAAGAGCCGTAAGGCCGTCTCTCGGATGACCGACGAGATGTTGTGGTTGCGGCTGAGGTCCTGTAGGTCCCGCTTTTGGAGGGTGCTCACCAGACGCACGCCGATGCTCGGCGGGGTCTTGGGATTGTTCACCAGCGCCACCTTGACCGGGTACTTCCGCACCCACTCGCGGTTGGTGGCCACCTCACGTAGAACGTCGTCTTCGAGGTTGCGGTTCGACGCTACGGACTTGACCTCGCCGTCGGTGAGCCTGCCGCTCTTGATCACCGCCATGGAGACCTGCTTGTTGCGATCCCGGAGCAGCAGGCCGCGGGCCGTCTTGTTGCCCACGTGTGCCAACCGCACCTTCTGGCCGACGGTCATCTTGGCGATCTTGTTCTCGAGCTTGTTGTTCTCCTCGTCGCTCAGCAGGCCCTCGGCCTCGTCGACGAGGTCCCACGAAAACGAGGAGAGGTCGTCGGTGAACTCGAAGTCGAAGCCGTTGAAGAGGTCGTCGTCGTTGCCCGTGGTGTCCAGATCGAACAGCTCGAGCTTGTCCTCGGTGCGATGCTGAAGAGCCGGTGATTGTTCACCAGCGAGCGCGGCTTCGATCTCGGCGTCGAGATCCACCGAAGCGCCGAACTTGCCGAGGTCCCGCTGTTCGGGCACGTCCGGCAGGATGCGGTTCATGCGCAGGAAGCTGGAGGCTTTCTCGAGCCAACGGTCGTCACACGAACGGTTGCCGTGTAGCGCCACGAAGACCCTGGGTGTCATCAGAAGGCGCTCGCGGCTGAAGCAGAGCTTCTCGCATAGCTCCGGGCCGGCGCGCTCCGCGATGAGGATGCAGGTGCGATCGTTGGCGTTGCGGATGGTGATGATGCGAGCGTCGAGCAGCGGGGCGTCGCTGCGCAACACCGCGATGTACTCGAGCAGCTTGGTCGGGGTGTTCTGGCCCACCACGTGAGCCAGCTCGGTCTCGTCCAGAGATCGGAGGGTCTGGACGGCCGCGGCACGCACCTCGGGCGAGGGATCCTGGGCCAGCAGATAGCCGCAACCGAGCATGGCCCGCGTCTCGTCCAGCAGGTGCCCTCCGGCGAGTGCCAGGCGGTCTTCGGGTTCGGCGGATGGCACCACCAGCTCGCGGTAGGCCTTGGGGATCCCGAGTCGGTCGAAGGGGATCGCTTCGTCCATGTTCAAGGCTCCTGAAGGTTGCAGGACGAGTGTATCCCATGCGCCGCGCCCACCCACGGCGGGGGCAGGAGCAGACCAGGAGGGATGAGGCGTGGAGCTTCGAGCGGAGCGCTCTTACTCGTCGTCGTCGTCCGTGAAGGGCGAGGCGGCCCTGATGGCGTCCACGAGGTTGTGGGGTACGGGCTCGTACCCGGCGAACTCCATGGTGAACGAGCCCTTGCCACCGGTCATGGAGCGAAGGTCGGGGGCGTAGCGCTGGATCTCGGCCAGGGGGCAGAGAGCCTTGATGATGGTGCGCTTGCCCTTGGGTTCCATGCCCAGCACGCGACCGCGGCGGGACGTGACGTCGCCCATGATGTCGCCCATGGACTCGGAAGGCACCATGATCTCCATGGAGTAGTAGGGCTCGAGCAGCTTCATGCCGGCCTTTTCCATGGCGGCCTTGAGGCCCTTGGACCCGGCCATCTGGTACGCCACGTCCTTGGAGTCGACCGGATGGTACTTGCCGTCGTAGAGGATGACCCGGATGTCGACCACCGGATAGCCAGCCAGCCCGCCGTTCTTCATGCGTTCGACGACGCCTTTCTCGACGGAGGGGATGTACTGGCGGGGAATGCGGCCCTGGGCGATCTTGTCGACGAACTCGAAGCCTTCGTCGCGCTCGGTCGGCTCGACGTGGATGAAGCAGACACCGAACTGACCGGCGCCACCGGTCTGCTTCTTGTGCTTGCCTTCGACACCTTGGACCGCGTTTGCCACGGTCTCGCGGTAAGGCACCGCTGGCAGCTCGGTGGTGACCGTGACCTTGAACTTGCGCTTCATCTTCTCGATGGCGGCCTCGAGGTGGGCCTGACCCATGCCGTTGAGCACCATGGCGTTGCTGATCACGTCGTAGGTGATCGTGATGGTGGGATCCTCGATGACCAAGCGCTCGACGGCGGTCTTGATCTTGTCTTCGTCGCCGCGTGAGGCCGGCTTGATGGCGAAGGACATCATGGGCTGCGGGTAGACCATGCCGGGCAGCTTGCGGAAGCTCTTGGCGTCCGTCAGCGAGTCGGCGGTGCAGGTGTCCTTGAGCTTGGCCACGCTGACGATGTCCCCGCAGACACCACGGTCGATGGAGTCGCGGCTACGACCCCGCTGGACGTGCAGGGAGCCGAGGCGCTCGGAGCCTTGGGTGCGCCCGTTGGTGACCACGCCATCGTCCGGGGTCTCGCCCGCGTAGATGCGCATGATGCTGACCTGGCCGACGTTCTCGTCGATGAAGGTGCGGATGACCTTGCCGACGAGCGCACCGTCCGGGCTGCGCTCGACCTGGAGCGGATTGCCTTGCTCGTCCTCGCCGTCGAGGGGAGGTAGGAACCCAGGCTGGGGGCCGTACTCGGCGAGCAGGTCCATCAGGGGCTGGACGCCCATGTTGTGGCCCGTGGCGCCAAAGAGCACGGGGACCACCTCGCCCGCGGCGAAGGCCTTGCGGAAGGCCGCCATCATGGGCTCGCGCGCGAGCTCGAAGGTCTCCATGTATTCTTCGAGCAGATCGTCGTCCGTGGAGGCGATGTCCTCGATGAGGGTTTCCCGCGCCGACTCGACCTCGTCCTCGAGATCCCCGGGGATGTCGCCGGTGGAGAGCGTGCCGCTGTCGTCGTGGGACCAAGTGATGGCTTGGAGGTCGATGAGGTCGACCACGCCACTGAAGTTCTGCTCCTTGCCGATGGGAATCTGGAGCAGGAGGGGCTTGACGCCCAGGGTCTCCTCGATGTCCTCGAGGCACTTCTTCCAGTTGGCCCGGTCGCGGTCCATCTTGTTGACGAACAGCACGCGGGGGATGTTCTTCTCGGCCGCGCGGTTCCAGAAGCGCTCGGTCTGCACCTCGACACCGTCGGGGCAGGACACCATGATCACCGCGCAGTCAGCGCCGTCCATGGCGTTGAAGCTGTCGTAGAGGAAGTTCTGGTCACCCGGTGTGTCGATGACGTTGAGCTTCTTGCCCTTGTAGTCGACCCAGGCGAAGGACGAGGCGATGGACCCGCCCCGCTTCTGCTCTTCGGGCTCGAAGTCGAAGATGGACGTGCCGGCTTCGGTGTTGCCCAGGCGCGTGGTAGCGCCTGCATTGAACAAGATGGCCTCGCCGAGTGAGGTCTTGCCACAGAAGCCATGTCCGGCCAGGGCGATGTTGCGGATATCGGCGGTTTCGTAGACCTTGGCTCCCATGGTCGTGGCTCCAGGTTCCAGCGGAATGAACGATAGGACGGCCGGCCGCAACGCGGGCCGGACGAAGGGGCACGTACCTTAGTCATGCGCCCGGTACGGGTCAACTGGAATCCGTCCCCACGGAGGGGGGGTGCCACCGTCCACGGGCGGCATCTTCACGCCTCCGGCTATACAAGGGCGGAAGTGAGACCATGCGCACGCTCTTCCTCGCCAGCCTCCTCTCCGCCTGCACACCGACCCCCAGGGACGTGCCGCCAGCCCGCCATGGCGACCGCCCCTCACTGGCCATGGACCAGCCCGGTGCTCCCGCTTGGCGCGCCCTGCAGGCCCTCGACCAGGCCCAGTTCGTGCTGCCAGCCCACAACCTGCCAGACGGCCACCCCTCGGACGGGATCTACCCCCTCGCCGACGGCTGGAGCCTGAAAAAAACCCAGAGTCGTTTCACCCTCTACACCCACGACCTACCCGTGCTGCTCCCCAAGAAGCGCTACCGCAAGGCGCCGGCCGGTCTCGAGCTCCGGGTCGGTGACGAGTCCCTGGACTACGTGCGAGACCTGGACCGCAAAGACCCGTCGCGCCAAGGGTGGGCCGTACTCGGAGAGACCCTCTGGCTGGCCCTCGACGAAGCGCCCGACAGCCTCGATCCCGCGGCCCACCTCTTCCATCCGGCCACCAGCCAGCAACAGTCCCGATTGGCCTTCGGCAAGGCCGACCTCCCCGCCGAGGAGTTCGTCTCCACCGTCGCCACCCTGGGCGCCGAGACGCGGGCCTGCCTGCTGTTGCCAGCACCGGGGCGTGCTACCTGGACGATGCAGCTGCCCACCGGCGCTCGCCTGCACGTGGGACTGGGCATCCGCACGCGCATCGACCTCTCCCTGCCAGAGAGCGACGGAGTCGGATTCGAGGTCCTCGTGGACGGCGAGAGCGCTTGGTCCCGTTCCGTCGGCGGCGCGGACAGCTTCCAGGACGTAGAGATCGACCTGAGCCGCTGGGCGGGACAGCAGGTGGAGCTCACCCTCGCGACCTCCCCGGGAGGCTCGCCCGTCGGCGACCTGGCGCTGTGGAGCAATCCCCACGTCTCCGGCGACGGCGAGGATGTCCGCAGGGTCGTGGTCATCGGCATCGACACCCTCCGCCCCGACCACGTGGGAACTCACGGCTACGGGCGCGCCACGTCCCCAGAGCTCGATGCCCTGGCCGAGGGCTCCTATGTGTTCGAACGCGCCTACGCTCCCGCACCCCGCACCAAGCCCAGCTTCCGGTCCGCGTTCACCGGTGCCTACCCCCTGGCGGCCATCCACACCCCCACCTTCGGGCAGGTGCTGGGCGCGCAGGGCTTCGTCACGGCCGGGTTTTCAGCCAACGTCCACCTGGTCCCGCGCTTCGGCTTCACCGACGGCTTCGACGACTGGCACTACGACAACGGCGCCAAGGCGGCGGACCAGGTCGACCGCGCCCTGTCCTGGCTCGAAGGCCACCGGGACGTGGACAGCTTCCTCTTCCTGCACATCATGGATCCCCACGTCTTCTACGAAGCTCCCGGGCGCTTCAAGAACCTCTTCGTCGAGGACAAACCCGGCCTGAAGTTCCCACGCCGCTACAACCGCTGGGACATCGCCCGAATGGACCGCACGGGCAAGCTCGGCGAGACCGAACGCGTCTTCATCGAGGGCCGCTACGACGGCGAAGTCCGCTACGTGAGCTCGGAGCTGGGGCGCTTGCTGGCGGGGATCGACGCCCTACCCGGGCGCACGCTGCTGGTTCTCCACACCGACCACGGCGAAGAGTTCTGGGACCACGGTGGTTTCGAGCACAACCACAGCTTGTACGACGAATTGGTCCGCACGGCACTCTGGATACAACCACCCGGTGGCTGGGCCGGCGGCCCCCACCGCATCGACGCCCAGGTGGGCCTCATCGACCTGGCCCCCACACTCTACGACCTGTTGGGCGTTCCCCGAGCGTCATGGCCCGAGATGGCAGGGACCTCCCTCGCACCCTACCTCGATCCCGATCGTGCCAAGGACCAGCCGGCCTTGGACTCCGACCTCGCCGACCGCCCACTGCACGTTGGCTACCTGATGTACGACAAGGAGCGCTGGGCCGTGATCTGGCAGGGGGGCAAGTACATCCTGCACACCTTCAGCGGCGACGAGGAGCTGTACGACCTCGACGAGGACCCTGACGAACAGACCGACCTGTCCAGCGAGCAAGGGCCCGATCTACCCGCCTGGCGCGAGCGTCTGGCCCAAGCCACCGGGTGGCCCGTGGGCCCGGGCTTGCGCGTAAGACTGAAGGGCCGCAAGGGTGCACCGTTCGAGCTGGTCTTCCCCGTCCCCATTGCCGAAGCGGGCGTCCTGGATCCCGAGGCCGACCGCACCCGCCGGGCCAACCTCGAGTGGGGCGAGACCCCCCGAGCGACCCCCGACCAGGTGGCGACCGTCACGCTGTCCGAAGACGGCACCCGGGTCCGCATCGAGCCCGGCTCGAAGCCCAGCGGTACGGTCTACGTGCTCTTCGGTGACCAAGTCCCCACCGGCCTGCGCCTCGAGGGCGAAAAGGTCGGCCGCGACCTCGGCGTCACGGCCCAAGACCAAGTCTTCGAGGGCAACCGGCTCAGCCTGGCCCCCGGCACGCTGATCGTCCCCCGCGACTCCATGGCCCAGCGCGTGAACGCCCAGGACGAGGACGAAGCGACGATGGAGGCGCTTCGGCAGTTGGGGTATGTGGAGTAGCGCCTTTGGGGTGCCGGTGCATTCGGCGGCGTACAGGCGGTTCTTCTCGGCACTCGGGTCATGGGTGAGGCGAAGGGCTCAGCGCGTCGCCATGCGAGGGTGCAGGGCCGCTTCCGAGGGCCGTGGCCAGGGATGGAAGTCCATGCGCTTGCAGTACTCGAGCAGCACCCTGGCGTCGATGGGATCGTCCTTGCCGCGGGTTCCCAGGGCCTTGGCGAAGTTCCTCGCGGCGCGAGGGTTGACCGACATGACCTCGATGCGGGGATGGTCGTCCAGGGCGAGGGCCAGGTCCAGCCCGTGCAGGCCCGTGGGCTCGAAGCACACCTGCACCCGTCCCTTGCGCTGACGTCGATGCCGGCTCGTCTCATGGGTTTGCTCCTTCGGACGGGGTATGACCCAACTGGCCCCACCACCCCCGGCGATGCTACCTTGCGCGCCCCGCACAACCAAAGGGCGACCCATCATGATCCCGCACGAGCTCAGCTCCCGTGTGAAGTCCCTCGAGAAGCGCGTGGAGGCTCTCCGGGGGCATCTTTGACGTCGCCGGCAAGGGCGAGCGCATCGCGGAGATAGAGGATCTGGCGGGGGCCGAGGGGTTCTGGTCGGACCCGTCCAGGGCACGGGTAGCCATGAAGGAAAAGGCTGGTCTGGAGCGCACGATCCAGGCATGGTCCAAGCTCGCTGCGGCCCTCGAGGACGTGCAGACCCTGCTCGAGCTGGCCGAGGAGGAAGAGGACCAGGAATCCCTCGACGAAGCGGTCGAGGGTGTGGGACAGCTCGAAGAGGACACGCGCTCCCTCGAGTTCCAGCGCATGCTGTCGGAAGAGGGCGACGATCTGTCTGCCATGCTCGAGATCAACTCGGGCGCCGGTGGCAAGGACGCCGCCGACTGGGCCTACATGCTGCAGCGCATGTACCTTCGCTGGGCTGACCGGCAGGGTCACAAGGCCACCATCGTGGACGAGCAGCAGGCCGAAGAAGGCGGCATCACCCGCTGCACCATCTCCATCGAGGGCGACTACGCCTACGGCTACCTCAAGTCCGAGATCGGGGTGCACCGGCTGGTGCGCATCTCGCCCTTCGACCAGGCGGCCCGGCGACACACCGCCTTCGCATCGGTGGCGGCCCATCCGGCCATCGACGACGACATCGAGATCGACATCGCGGAGAGCGACCTGCAGATCGACACCTTCCGCGCCAGCGGCGCCGGCGGGCAGCACGTCAACACCACCGACTCGGCGGTGCGCATCACCCACCTGCCCACCAACACGGTGGTGGTCTGCCAGGGCGAGCGCAGCCAGCACAAGAACAAGTCGACGGCCATGAAGCTGCTCAAGGCGAAGATGTACTCGGCGGAGCTCGCGCGACGCCGTGCCGCGGCCGCCAGCAACCACTCCCAGAAGAAGCGCATCGAGTGGGGCAGCCAGATCCGCAGCTACGTGCTCCACCCCTACCAGCTGATCAAGGATCTGCGCACCGAGTCGGAGACGGGCAACGTGGATCGATTCCTCGACGGCGACATCGCCGCCTTCATGGAGGCTTGGTTGATCAAGCGCGCCAACGAGGCTTCGGGTTAGGTCGTTTCTACCGCCGTCCCCCTCGAAGTTCCTCACCTGGAAGTCCCCATGCGCCCCTGGATCGCCATCTTGTTCCCCGCCCTGATCCTCGCGTGCGAAAAGGACGACACCGGCGTCGAATACGGCATCCTCGAGGGCACCATCAACATCGAAGATGGCGAGACCGCCATCCTCGAGGCCACCAACGTGTTCGGCTACGACCAGGGCGGCGTCGCCGTGGTGTACTTCGCGGGCAACAGCGCGGCGACCTGCGAGGATGTCGTCGCTCATCTGGACTCCGGTGATTCCGCAGACCCCACCAGCCTGTTCGATGACGACTCGTGCAACCTCTTCGCCCAGATCCAGGACTTCGACAGCGGCGGGTCCAGCTACGACAGCAACTTCGACGGCGACACATGGACCAAGGTCACCTGGGCGCTCAACTGCGCCTTGGGCGATGGCGACTTCGAGTACGAATACATCGGCCAGGACTCTGGGTACTATTGGTCGGGCCGCTGGTGGCAGGGGGGCCCCGATACCTGGAACCTCACCGCCTCGGGCGGTGGCGGTGACGGCATCGTCATCGAGGCCGAGATGAACGACTACGATGGCGACTACATCTACGAGTTCGAGGACGCGACGGCGTCGGGGTTGGTCTCTGGGACCACCTTGGCGACCTGGTGCGAGGAGCTGTCCGAGACGGGCTTCTTCACGAACTAGCAGCCCGCCGAAAGTCCCGCGGGCGTCGGGGATAGCGGCGCGTTACCCAGGCAGCCGCTCTAGGTATGGAGGAGGAGTCCGATGTCCGCACAGGACCTCGAGGCCATCGCGGCCAGGCTGCTGGATTCGCGCCGGCGCGACAAGCTCGCGTCCCTACGCAAGCAGGGCGTGCAGCCCTACCCGGCGGGTCGGCCTGTCTCCCACACCACTGGCGATTGCCTCGAGGCTGCCGCGGGTCTCACCGACGCCGACAAGGTCGCGGCTATCGACCGCACCTTCACCATCGCGGGTCGCGTACGGTTCAAGAACGAGATGGGCAAGGCCGGCTTTGCCAAGCTGCAGGACCGGGCCGGAACGCTGCAGGTCTTCGTCAAGAAGAACCTGCTCGAAGAAGAGGCCTTCGCCCTGTGGAAGCGCATCGATCTGGGTGACTGGGTGCGGGCCACCGGCGAGCTCATGCTCACCCGCCGTGGTGACCTCACCCTCCGCCTCTCCGAGCTGTCCCTCGCCTCGAAGTGCCTGCGCTCCCTGCCCGACAAGCACAAGGGATTGACGGACGTCGAGTTTCGTTTCCGGCGCCGCTATGTCGACCTGATCATGAACGAGCGGGTGCGCGACACCTTCCGCGCTCGCTCGGCCATTTTGCGAGGCATCCGTAGTTTCTTCGACGAGCGTGACTACATCGAGGTCGAGACCCCGATGATGCACGTGATCCCGGGTGGCGCCACGGCGCGGCCCTTCGTCACGCATCACAACGCCCTCGACATCGATCTGTACCTGCGCATCGCCCCCGAGCTGTTCCTCAAGCGGCTGGTGGTGGGGGGCTTCGAGCGCGTGTACGAGGTCAACCGGGTGTTCCGCAACGAAGGCCTGAGCCTGCGGCACAACCCCGAGTTCACCATGCTCGAGTTCTACCAGGCCCACGCCAACTACACCGTCCTGATGGACATGACCGAGGCGCTGGTGGTCGGCCTGGTGCAAGACCTGCACGGCGAACAGCGGGTGCTGCCCTGGGGTGAACGCCGCATCGACTTCACGGCGCCCTGGCGGCGGGCCACCATGGGTGAGCTGCTGGCCGAAGCCACCGGCATGAGCCAAGCCGAGCTGGAGGACCCCGAAACCCTACGTGAACGCTGGATATCGGACTTCGGTGACGAGCGCGGGACCTTGCCCGACACCATGGGCAAGTGGTGGGAGTGGTTCTTCGACGCTTTTGTGGAAGAGAACCTGGTGGACCCGGTGTTCGTCACCCGGTTCCCCGTGGAGATCTCTCCGCTCTCTCGCCGCTGTGACGACGACCCGCGCTTCGTGGATCGGTTCGAGCTGCTCGTGGCTGGCCAAGAGATCGCAAACGGCTTCTCCGAGCTCAACGATCCCATCGACCAGGCGGCGCGCTTCGAGGCCCAGGTGGCCATGCGCGGCAGCGGCGACGACGAGGCCATGTTCTACGACGCCGACTATATCGAGGCCCTCTGCTACGGCATGCCTCCCACCGCAGGCGAAGGCATCGGCATCGACCGCCTGTGCATGCTGCTCACCAACCAACAGAGCATCCGAGAGGTCATCCTCTTCCCCACCATGAAGCCGCACGGCTCGGATCGTGCGGTGGGCGTCGCGAAGTCCTCGGAACAAGGCGAAGAGTAGCCCCACCATGTCCCAGGAAGAAATCCTCAGCGCCGTCTGGGCGGCGTTCCGCCGGGTCTCCGGCATCCTGCCCGAGGCGGGCTTCCTGGTGGTCACCCTCACCGTGGCGTTGGCGCTGCTGGTGGCTTGGCGGCCGCGTCGCCACGAGCTGAGCTTCGCCTGGTCCGTGGCCGTGTCCCATCTGCGGTCCCGGCGCGAAGAGCGCGGTGTCTCCGCCATCACCCTGGTGTCCGTCGCGGGCGTCACCGTGGGGGTCATGGCGCTGGTCATGGTCCTTTCGGTCATGGCCGGCTTCGAGATCGACATGCGCGACAAGATCCTCGGGTCGAACGCCCACATCGTGGTGCTGTCCTACCACGGCCCCATCGAGGACTCCGAAGCGGCGCTCGCCACCATCGAGCAGGTCCCGGGGGTCGTGGCCGCGTCGCCGTTCGTCTACACCGAGATGATGCTCCGCTCTCCCTATGGCTCTTCCGGGGTCATCCTCAAGGGCATCGATCCCGACCTCACCCCGCTGGTCACCGATCTGCGCGACAACCTCAAGATCGGCCCCTCCGGAGTGCTCGAGACCGACGAGCAGCGTGCACAGATGCTGCGCACCCTCTCGACGCCCCCCCCCATCGACACCCAGGACGTAGACGACACCGAGCAACTGCCCGGGGTCATCGTGGGGCAAGAACTGGCGGACGCCCTGCGGGTCTACGTGGGCGACAAGGTCCACCTGATCAATCCCGTCAGCGATGGCACCACCGGTCCCTTCGGTACGCCGGTGCCCAAGGTCAAGGCGCTGCGGGTGGCGGGTATCTTCTACTCGGGCATGTACGAGTACGACACCAAGTGGTGCTACGTGCACAATCAAGACGCCC
>CAZVHW010000168.1:12351-13082 GCA_964626835.1 uncultured Enterobacterales bacterium | reverse complement strand
CAGCGACTGCTACGACGGCAACGCCAGCGCCAACCCGGCGGCCAGCAGCTACCAGACCACGAACCGTGGCGACGGCTCCTACGACTACAACTGCGATGGCAGCGAGTCTAAGTACTACACCTCCACCTACTCCTGCTCCACCGACTGGACGGGCTTCTCCTGTGACTCCTACACCAACGGCTGGTCGAGCAGTGCCCCCTCCTGCGGCTCGAACGGGAGCTGGCGCTCGGGCTGCTCGGCCTCCTGGTGGGGCTGCTCCTACTCCTCCTCCTCCACCGTGACCCAGCCCTGCATCTAGCGCGAGTCCCCTTGCCAGAGATCTTCGAGCAGACCCGCATCAAGTCGATGACGCTGCCCAACAGGATCGTGCGCTCCGCCACCCACGAGGGCATGGCCGAGAAGGACGGCGGGCCCAGCGAGCGCCTGCGGAAGCTCTACGGGCGGCTGGCCCGCGGTGGCATAGGCTGCATCATCACCGGCTACGCCTACGTCTCCCGGGAGGGCGAGAGCCACTTCCCGGGCATGCTGGCCATCGACCGGGACGAGCTGGTCCCCCGCTACCAAGAGCTGGTCGACAGCGTGCACGAAGAGGGCACGCCCATCGTCATGCAGATCGCCCATTGCGGGCGACAGACCGACATGGCGGCCACCGGCCTGCCACCCATCGCCCCTTCCCCGCTCAAGAACGGCATGCTGGCGGACAGACCTCCCCTCGAGATGAGCACCGACGA
>CAZVHW010000168.1:7962-12341 GCA_964626835.1 uncultured Enterobacterales bacterium | reverse complement strand
CACCGCGACGGACACGTCCGTGGAGGCCCGCCTCGCAGCGTTGGAGATGCAGCAGTCCCACGACCACAACTACTTCGACAAGCTGCGGGGCATGTTCATCGACATCGAGCGCGTCATCGAGGCTTTTGGCCAGTCCGCCGGGTGCGGGAGGCGGGTTTCGACGGTGTTCAGCTGTACGGAGCCCACGGCTACCTGATCAACCAGTTCCTCTGCCCCCGCACCAACCGGCGCGAGGACGAGTGGGGCGGATCCCTCGACAACCGCATGCGCTTCCTCGAGCGCATCTATGCCCGCTGCCGCGAGCTGGTGGGTGAAGACTACCCCCTCTTGGTCAAGATCAACGCCTACGACCGCGTCAGGAACGGCCTGCGGCTCGACGAGACCACGCTGATGGCGGCCAAGGTGGCCGCACTGGGCTTCGACGGCATCGAGATCAGCTGTGGCATCAACGAAGGCGGTCTGACCACGCTGCGCGGCGACCTGCCGGTGGACGTATTCCTCGAACAATGGCGCGAGTTCCGCGATCGGAACTTCCTGTTTCGGTGGTTCATGCGCCTGTTCGGTCGCTGGCTGTTCGCACCGCCCCCCATGGAGCAGGCATTCAACCGCCCCGCCGCCGTGGCCATGAAGGCGGTCTGCGACGTCCCGATCTTCCTGGTTGGAGGCATCACCGATCCCGACGCCATGGACGACCTGGTGGCCAGTGGCGACGCCGACTACGTCTCGTTGTGCCGCGCGCTGATCGCCGAGCCGCACTTCCCCCGCAAGATCCGAGAAGGCCGGCGCGAGCGATCGGCTTGCATCCACTGCAACCTGTGCATGGGCTACCTGGCCAACTCCCCGCTGCGTTGCTACCGCGGGAAGCGCCGCGACAAACAAGCGGTGCCGCCCGAGAGGCAGATCGCCGGATAAGGCCAGCAACGGACCCTATTCGCCGATGTCCTCGTTCCAGATCTCGGGATGGGCCTCAATGAAGTTCGAGAGCAGGTCGTGGCACTCCTGGGAGTCCAGCACCACGATGTGCACACCCAGCTCGCGCAGCCACTCGAGGCCACCGCAGAAGTTCCGGGCTTCTCCCACCACCACCGTGGAGATGCCGAACTGCCTGACCAAGCCGCTGCAGTACCAGCAGGGTGCCAGCGTGGTGACCATGATGGTGTCGCGGTAGGAGCGCCGCCGACCCGCGTCGCGGAAAGCGCAGGTCTCGGCGTGCATGGACGGATCGCCGTCTTGTACACGGCGGTTGTGGCCGCGACCCAGCAGCGTGCCGGTGGAATCGAACAAGGCCGCGCCGATGGGAACCCCGCCTTCGGCCAGCCCTTGGCGGGCCTCTTCGATGGCGACGGCGAGCATGGATGAATGGTCGAGGGAGGCGGTTGGCATGCCGAAGGGTAGCACGGGTTGCTCGCGGGGTAGGGCGCCGGGGTCTGCGGACGAGTGGGCGCCATCCCGACCGACAGTCCTCGGCCACACGAGGAGCCCCTCGCAATCCTCCTCGTCCGGGACCGCGTCCCGGCAAGCCCGGGCCTCGAGGGGCGCACATCTCGCCATCGGCCAGCGTAACCGTGGGAACGTTCGTGCCTTCCGAGATACGCTCCCGGCATCATGAAAGACACCCCCTCGAACCTCCTTCACGCGCTGGCGCTGATCTTCGTCTGTGGTGGCTGTGTGGCCTCGGACAGCTGCGTTGGACCGGCCCTCACCAGGGGAGAGGCAGAGGCAGAGGCAGAGGCCGTGCCGTCCCCACAGCCACCCGCCACGAAGGCCGCGGAACCCGCTCTGGAGGGTGTTCTCGGCGAACGAGCCCGCGCGCTCGTCCGCGCCTCGACCTTCGCCGACCAGGCGGCGCTCATCGAATCCCGCCTGCGACCTTCCGTGCGCATCCTCCCCACGCGCTCGACCCAAGAAGCCATCCCACTGGGCGCGTCTCGCTTCGCGGGCCTCCCCGATCTCCCCGAGGGCCTGGCCTGGCCCAAGCGCGAGGAGCATCCCATGGCGCTGCTGGCCCAGATCAACTTGAAAGACCTGGCGGGCCGGGCCCCTCCAGGCAAGCTCCCGGCCACCGGCTGGTTGTACTTCTTCTACAGCATGGAGGCCTCCACCTGGGGCTACGACCCCAAGGACGCCGACAGCTTCGCGGTGCTCTACCACGACGGACCGCTCGAGAGCCTGACCCGTGCGGCGATCCCCACTGGCTACGGAGAGGCAGCCCGCTCCTTCTCGCCATCCGCACTGAGCTTCACGGCAGCGGTGGACCTGCCAGATCCGGAGGACCGGCGCTTCCCCACGGAGCTGCTGTCGCCGGGAGAGAACGAAAAGTACGACGCCTGGTACGCGCTCAACGCAGCCGTCCGCGACTTCGACGAGAACAGGTCACCGGGGCACCAGCTCTTCGGGCACCCCATGATGATCCAGGGCCCCATGCGCGAGGAGTGCGAGCTGGTCTCGAAGGGCACCTACACCGGACGCGGGTACGTCCCCCTGCCCGAAACCGAGGATGCCCAGGCTCGAATCGACGCCTGGAACCTGCTCCTGCAGCTCGACTCCGACAGGTCTGGACCGGGCTGGATGTGGGGCGACATGGGCCGGATCTACCTCTGGATTCGGGACGAGGACCTCGCCGCGCGACGCTTCGACCGCAGCTGGATGCATTTGTATTGCTACTGACCCGAGGGGGACGCACCGGGCGCCGGGCCACGGCTGTCAGAAGCCGAGCAGCGCCAGCGCAGCGTCCAGCATCTTGTCCTCACCAACAGCCAGCGCATCCGCATCCAGGTCCGCCGGCACGTCCACCGGGACCCCGACGGTCTCGTAGACCTCACCGTCCGCCGCCCGGTAACGCTCACCCGAAAACGTGTACTCCCAACCGTTGGGAAGCTCCCCGTCGGTCATGTCCGAGAAGTGGCCCGAGCTGCGTTCCCCGAGCACGGTCACCTGGTCGCGCACGCGCATGGCCAGGGCGAAGGTCTCCGCAGCGCTGAACGTGCCACCGCTGGTGAGCAGGACGACGGGCCCCGTGAAGCAGACGGTTCCGCAGCCCTCGACGTACACGTCCTCCCAAGCCCCGTATTCGTCGTGGGCGGATCCGTTCCGAAACCGCTTGGACCAGGCCAGCGTCCGGTCCCCAGCGAAATGTCGTGCCACGGCCAGCGAGACCGTGTCCCAACCGCCTTCGTTGGCGCGCACGTCCACCACCATGTCCGTGCAGGCAGCCAGGTCGGCCAGCGCCTGCGCCATGGCCGCCTCGGCAGCGGCGACGTCGTCGTCCTCGTCCCCACTTTCCGTGATGTCGTCCATGCTGGTGATGCTCAGGTAGCCAATCTGCCCCATGGAGCCCCAGGCGAAGCTCGCTTCGGCGGCGAAGGAGAGCGCGCCATCCAGGTATCCGTCCTCGATGGTTCCCTCGAGGGCGTAGAGTTCGCCGTAGTACGGGTAGACAGAGACCCAGGCGTCCTCCTCGCGATCCAGGTCGTCCGACTCGAGGGTCAGGTGGCCGTCGTCCAGATGACGCGCCATGTCCATCAACAGATCGAAGAGTTCGGACTCAGTGGTGTCCTCCCCCACCTGATCTCCGTACTCCGCACCCAGATCCTCCCAGGTCTCGTCGGGTAGACGGACATCGAAGACGGCGTAGCGCTCGTCGAGATCCGACCAGAAGGCGTCGAAGTTGTCCGTGGGCGAACCGTGGCAGCCTGCGAGCACGAACATGGCGATGGGGAGGATCAACGCGACACCGAGCCCTCTCCGAGGTCACTGCCCTCGGACTAGAAAATCCCCGGCTCCTGGTAGTCGCCGTACACGCTCTTCAGGACCGCGGTGATCTCCCCCACCGTGGCGTAGGCCTTCACGGCGGCGATGCTGGCCGGCATGACGTTGTCACCGGCTTCGGCGGCAGCTCGGAGGCCGGCGAGGCAGCGCTCCACCTCGGCCTGATCCCGCTGGGCTCGGATGCGGCGCAGGCCGGCGATCTTGCGGGCGGCGCCGGCCTCGTCGTAAGGGTGGAAGGCCACGTCGCGCTCGTCCTCATCTTCGACGTAGCGGTTCACGCCGACCTTGGGGATACTGCCGTCGCGCAGCCCCAGCTCGTGGGCGTAGGCCTGCTGGGCCACGCGGGCCTGGACCCGCCCGTTCGAGATGGCCTGGACCACACCGCCGGCTGCATCCACGGCGGCCATCTCACGACGGATGGCGGCCTCGAACTGATTGGTCAGGGTCTCGACGTAGTAGGAGCCGGCCAGGGGGTCGACGGTGTCGGTGATGCCCATCTCGGTGGTGAGCAGCTGCATGGTGCGCAGGGCGATGCGGGCCGCTTTCTCGGTGGGGATGGTGTACGCCTCGTCGTAGGTGCACAGGGCCATGGTCTGGGTGCCGGACAGGGC
>CAZVHW010000168.1:1678-7952 GCA_964626835.1 uncultured Enterobacterales bacterium | reverse complement strand
GGGCGATGTTGTTCTCGGGCTGCTCGATGGTGAGTCCGCCTCCGCCGCCGCCGGCGATCATGCGCAGCCAGCTGGAGCGGGGGTTCTCGGCGCCGTAGTCCTCGCGCACGATGCGGGCCCAGAGCCGGCGACCGGCGCGGAACTTGGCTACTTGCTCGAAGAAGTTGCCGTGGATGTCGAAGTTGAACGACAGCCGGCTGGCGAACTCGTCGACGGTCAGGCCGCGCTCGAGGCTGTGGTCGATGTAGGCCTTGGCGATGCAGAAAGCGTAGGCCATCTCTTGTACGGGGTCGGCGCCGGCTTCGCGGATGTGGTAGCCGCAGACGCTGACCGGGGAGTACTTGGGCAGCTGCTGGGCACAGTACTCGATGGTGTCGCCCACCAGCTTGACGCTGTGGTCCACCGGGAAGATCCAGGTGCCGCGAGCCACGAACTCCTTGAGGATGTCGTTCTGGGCGGTGCCGCGCAGCTTGGACAGGTCGTAGCCGCGCTTCTCGGCCAGGGCGAAGTACATGGCCATCATGGTGCTGGCCGAGCCGTTGATGGTCAGGGACACGGTGATGCGCTCGAGGTCGATGCCGGCGAAGGCGGTCTCCATGTCGGCCAGGGTGTCCACCGCCATGCCCACGCGGCCCACCTCGCCCACGGCCGCGGGATCGTCCGAGTCGAGCCCAACCTGGCTGGGCAGATCGAAGGCCACGTTCAGGCCCGTCTGGCCCCGCTCGATCAGGTAGGTGAAGCGCTCGTGGGTTTCCTCGGGGGTGCCGAAGCCGGCGTACTGGCGCATGGTGAAGGGGCGCTTGCGGTACATCTGCCCATGGATGCCGCGGGTGAAGGGGTACTCGCCGGGCGGGGCGATGTCATCGGGGCCCAGGGCCGTGGCGTCGACATCCGCCTGGGTGTAGACGGGCTTGACCTCGATGCCGGACTCGAGCACCACGGGGGTGACGCCGCTGGTCTTGGTGGAGGCGCTCATGAGACCCTCTCCTCGATGAAGCCGACAATGTCGGGGATGGGCGTACCGAAGGGGAACACCGCCGCCACGCCGAGCTCGTGGAGCGGGGCCACGTCACGCTCGGGGATGTTGCCACCCACCAGCCACAGGCGGTCGTGGAGGTCCGCAGCCTCGAGTGCGGCCTTCATGCGCGCGCAGATGGGCAGGTGCGATCCCGACAGGATGGACAGGCCGATGACGTCGCTCCCCTCGTCGATGGCACGCTGCACGATGCTGTCCACGCCCTGGCGCAGCCCGGTGTAGGCCACCTGGAAGCCGGCCTCTTTCAGGCCCAGCGCCACGACCTTGACGCCCCGGTCGTGGCCGTCCAGGCCGGGCTTGGCCAACAGGACCTTGATCTCGCTTCTGGGCCTGGTCATCGTCTCACCTCGTCTGGGGAACTGGAGGGGGGCTAGCCTTGCCGGTACTGCACCCCGAAGCCTCCCTCGGGGTAGCACCAGGTCACGGCGCCATGGGGGCAGACCAGCAGGCAGCTACCGCACTCGAGGCAGCCGGCGTGCTCGATGGACATCTGGCCCGTCTCGTCGTTCCAGGCCCACAGCTCGGCGGGGCAGACCTGGACGCAGGGGCGGTGCTCGCAGCGGACGCAGTGCTGGTTGTCCGCCGTGATGTGGCTGTCGTCGTTGGACTTGACGGCCAGGACGGCGAGCTTCTCGTCGGTCTTGGTGGCGGTGGTCATAGACGGCGCGCCTCCCAGAGATCGGAGAAGGTGTCGAGCCCGAAGAAGTCCTGGGCGAGGTGCTTGCGCGCCGTGGCGAACAGGCCGGCCTTGGGCCCGGCGCCGAACCAGAACAGCTCGTCAAGCATGGAGCAGACGGCTTCGGGGTAGTGGGCATACCAGCGCGGACGAGCCAGCACCGTGGGCGCCGCGCGGAACCGGGCCATGTCGCGACCGACGAAGCTGTCGGCGAGCAGGCGCTCGTAGGTGGCCAGGCCCGCGGTCGAGAAATCGCCCGCTTTCCTGGCCTCGAGGATGGCGCGGCCGGCGAGCACACCGGACGCCAGCGCCAGGTCCATGCCCCGAACCGTGAGGCCGTGGTTCAGCGACAGGCCGGCGGCGTCGCCGACCACCAGCACGCCATCGCCGACAGCCTTGGGTGCGGCGTCGAGGCCGCCCTCGGGGATGAGGTGGGCGCTGTACTCGAGCAGCTTGGCGCCGCGGATCAGCGGCCGGATCTCTGGGCGCTGCTCGAAGGCTTGCATGAGCGCCGCGCTGCTGACCTTGGCCTGACCCGCCTTGTAGGCCTCGAGGCCGAGCACCACACCCAGGGAGAGGGAGTCGCGGTTCGTGTAGAGGAAGCCCCCGCCCATCTGGCCTTCGCTGACCGCGCCGAGGAAGAGGCGGGCCTCGCCCTCGTCACCCTCGAGGGCGAAGCGGTCCTCGAGGGTGACGCGATCGAGCGCCATGACCTGCTTGACCCCCACGGCGACGTGCTTGGCTTCCAGTGGGCCGTGCAGCCCGGCCGCTTCTCTCAGGAAGGACAAGGCGCCGTCGGCCAGCACCACCACGTCGGCGATGAAGGTCTCGTCACCCGCGACCACGCCGCGGACCTTGCCGCCGTCCATCACCAGCTCGCGGATGGGGGTGGAGGGGATGACGAAGGCGCCCCGCTCGGCGCAGCGCTCGGCCAGGTGGGCGTCGAGCTTGCCCCGCAGCACCGTGGCTGAGTGGGGCGGGGATCCGGCCAGGCGGTCGCCCCGATAGCTCACCGTGGTGGAACCTTCCTTGCCCATCATGCAGATGGACTCACGACTGACCGTGCGTTCGAGGGGGAGCCCGTCCACCAACTCGGGCGCCAGGGCCCGCAGGGCCTCGAGGTAGAGCCGCCCGCCCGACAGGTTCTTGCTACCGGCCTCGTCGCCGCGCTCGAGCACCAGCACCTCGAGCCCCGCACCGCCGAGGACCCAGGCGGTTGCCAGGCCGGCCAACCCGGCTCCGACGATGACGACGTCTACCTTGTTCTCTTCGTCCATGGGGCCGCCGTCAGCGCAGGCGGTCGACGAGCGCCGGGAGCAGCACGGCGGCGTCGCCAACCACGCCGAGGTCGGCGTGCTGGAAGATGATGGCGTTGGGGTCGCTGTTGATGGCCACCACGGTGCCCGCGGTGTCCATGCCCATGGTGTGGTGGACCGCGCCCGAGATGCCGACCGCGACGTACAGCCGGGGTGAGACGGTCTTGCCGCTCTTGCCGACCTGCTCCTGGAGGGGCCGGAGCCCCGCGTCTACCACCGCGCGAGAGGCGCCCACCGCGCCACCCAGTGCGTCGGCCAGCTGCTCGAGCAGGCCGAAGCTGGCTTCCGTTCCCACGCCACGACCGCCGGCGACGACGACCTCGGCCTCCTCGATGGGAACGCGGCCGCCCGGGCTGGGGGCGAAGCCCTGCTGGGTGGTCCGGGGAGCGGGGAGATCGCCAGCATCGAGCCACTGCACCTCGGCGCTGGCGTCCTCGACGGCTTGGGGCGCTGCGTAGCTGTTGGGCCGCAGCGTGGCGAGGAGTGTACCCGCGCCCACGGGCGCCGCCAGCTCGGCGTAGGCCTTACCGCCCTGAACCGGACGGCGGAGCACCCACTCACCGTCGAGATCGAGCGCGGTGCAGCGCGCGGCGTAGCCCGCACCCAGCAGCACCGCGAGACGCGGCATCAGCTCGCATCCCGCAGTGGTGGCGCCAGCCAGGACGAGCGACGGAACGTGCTTTCGGACCAGGCGCGCCAGCGCCGTAGCCTGGGTCTCGGGGTGGGCCAGGCCGGGATCCTGGACTGCCAGGACCGCGTCGGCCACCCCAACCAGGGACGCGACGAGGGGCTCGAGATCCGCGCCCAGGAGCACGGCGCAGGTGGCAGCCCCCAGGGCGCGACCGCGCCCGAGCAGCTCGAGGGAGACCTTGCGGACGGCGGCACCGTCGTGCTCGACGACGACCCAGATCGTGGCGCTCATGACAGCACCCCCCGGGCTTCGAGCTCGGCCAGCAGGGACTGGACCTGGGCCGCGGGTTCACCTTCGATCATCCGTACCTCGCTGCGACGTGGAGGCCGGTGGTGGCGTCGGAGCTGCCAGGCGGACTGCACCGCAGCGGGTTCGAGACCGAGATCGGCCAAGCTGCGGCGGTCGATGCGCGCACGCATCGCCTTCATCACGCCGGTGACCTTGGGCACCCGGGGTTCGACCAGCCCCTTGCCCACGGCCAGGACCGCGGGGAGCTGGAAGCCGCTGGTGACGGTCCCGCCCTCGACGGCCCGACGAGCCATGAGCCCAGACTCGCCATGCTCGAGCCCCACCACCTCGGTGAGCAGGGGCAAGCCGAGCAGTTGGGCCAGAGCCGGTCCCACGCTGCTGGCTTCGTCGTCGCTCGAGGCGCGCCCGAAGAGCACCGCGTCGGCGGGCTCACCCGCGAGGACCGCTGCGATGGCGCGCGCAACCCCCACTCCGTCCAGGCCAGCGGCGGCGGGGTCGTCCACCTGGATGGCGCGATTGGCCCCCATGGCGATGGCCCGACGCAGCGCGTCGGTGGCCTTGCCCGTGCCGACGGTGATGGCCGTGACCCGGCCCCCGTGGGCCGCACCCAGCTGCACCGCTTGTTCGATGGCGATCTCGTCGAAGAAGCCGGTGACCCAGCGGTTCTCCACGCTGATCTGCCCGCCGGCGTCCACCTCGACCAGGGCCTCGGGATCCGCCACCTGTTTGACGCAGACGATGATCTCCATGCTCGCTTCTCCGTATTCGAGGGGCCCGGCCTACTCGCGCAGGAACTGCTTGCCCAGGTAGTTGAGCAGCACTTCGTGGGTGCCGCCGCCGTACAGTAGGAAGCGGGCGTCGCGGAAGTAGCGCTGGGCCGGGTATTCCCGAGCGAAGGCGCCGCCGCCGTAGATGCGGGTGGCTTGGTCTACGGCCTCGAGGCACATCTCACTGGCGAAGTACTTGGCGGCCATGGCCTCGAGCCGACAAGGCATGCCCTGCTCGAGCATCCACGCCACCCGGTACAGCATGGTGCGCGCGGCCTCGTACTGGGCGTAGAACTTGCCGAACTTGGCCGCGATGAGCTGGAACTTGCCGATGGGGCGGCCGAACGCCTCGCGCCGGTTGGCGTAGCCCTTGGCGTCGTCCATGGCCTGCTTGGCGATGGCGCACGCGTTGAGCCCCGTCATCACCCGCACCTCGTTGAGGATGTCGGTGGTGTAGCTCATGCCGCCGCCCACCTGCTCGCCCAGGAAACACTCGCCAGGGATGCGCACGTTGTCGAAAGACAGCTCGCTCGTGCAGGAGCCCCTGGAGCCGAGCTTGTGCATCTCGGCGCCCTTGGACACCCCAGGGCGGTCTGTCTCGACCAGGAAGAAGTCGAGCCCGCGGACCTTCTTGCTGGGGTCCGTGGTGGCCAGCACGGTGGCGAAGTCGCAGACCGGGCCGTTGGTGACCCACTGCTTGGTGCCGTTGACAATCCAGTCGTCGCCATCGCGCACCGCGGTGGTGCGGGTGCCCGCCAGGTCGGAGCCGGACTGGTCTTCGGTGAAGCAGACCGCGGCGATCTTCTCGCCCTCGATGGCGGGCACCAGGCAGCGCTGCTTGACCGCTTCGTTGCCGAAGCGGCCGATGAAGTAGGTGCCCATCAACATCTGCACGGTGACGGCCATGGAGAAGCCGTTCGAGCCCCGGGCCAGCTCCTCGAAGAAGATCATCGCCGTGGTGGTGTCGGCCTCGAGGCCCCCGTACTGCTCGGGATAGCGCAGGCCGAAGAAGCCCAGCTCTGCGAACTCGCGCCACAGGTCGTGGGGAAACTCTTCCTTCTCGTCGATCTCCTGGGCCCTTGGAACAATCAGCCGGTCCACGACGTCGCGCACCTGGCTGCGGAAGAACTCCTGTTCCTCGGTGAATGCGAAGTCCATGGGCACCTCCAGCCCCGCTCGGACTCCGAGCCGGGTGAAGGGGCCCTATATCATGGACATGTCGGCCCACGACGGCGGTCCGCCAGCTGCCTGCGGGCGCGCAGGATGCAGACCACCCCGCCCTGGCCGCAGCGCCACCGCACAGGTGTGCGCCCAGGCCCTGGGAGGCGCTCACCTCGGCGCTACACGCACACCTCGAGGCCGCGGGTGGCCGCCGTGGCTCCTGCGGGCCCCCCAGGTGTGCGCCCAGGCCCTGGGTGCCGCTCACCTCGGCGCTACACGCACACCTCGAGGCCGCGGGTGGCCGCCTGGGCCGCTGCAGCCCACCCAGGTGTGCGCCCAGGCCCTGGGTGCCGCTCACCCCGACGCTACACGCACACC
>CAZVHW010000168.1:0-1578 GCA_964626835.1 uncultured Enterobacterales bacterium | reverse complement strand
CCGTGGCTCCTGCGGGCCCCCCAGGTGTGCGCCCAGGCCCTGGGTGCCGCTCACCCCGACGCTACACGCACACCTCGGCGCTCCGAGACACCACCGGCCGCCCCCAGGTGTGCGCCCAGGCCCTGGGTGCCGCTCACCCCGACGCTACACGCACACCTCGGCGCTCCGAGACACCACCGGCCGCCCCCAGGTGTGCGCCCAGGCCCTGGGTGCCGCTCACCTCGGCGCTACACGCACACCCGGGTGCCGCTTAGGCGGATCCCTTCCCGCGTTAAGGGGTGTGGACCTGCGAGCAGGTCTTCCTCGAGCCAGGGGCGAGCATGTCGGACAGGAGCTACCGTCTGGGCTGCGACATCGGCGGCACCTTCACCGACTTCGTGCTGCTGGACGAGGCCAGCGGGCAGCTGCGGGTCGCCAAGTGCCTCACCACCCCGGGCGACCCCTCCGATGCGGTGGAGCACGGCATCCGCGAGCTGCAGCGTCAGGCCCCGGACTTCGTCGCCCAGCTGGACGAGGTGATCCACGGCACCACGCTGGTCATCAACGCCATCATCGAGCGCAAGGGGGCGCGCACGGGCCTGATCACCACCCGGGGCTTCCGCGACGTGCTCGAGCTGGGCCGCGAGATCCGCTACGCTCCCTACGACGTCTTCGCCGAGTTCCCCGAGCCGCTGGTCCCTCGCAGGCTCCGGGTCGAGGTGGACGAGCGCATGCGCAGCGACGGCACGGTCATCCGACCCCTCGACGAAGCGCACGCCCTCGAGGTAGTGCGCTACCTACTGGCACTGGGGGTGGACTCCATCGCCATCTGCCTGCTGAACTCCTTCGAGAACCCCGATCACGAGCTGATGCTCGAGCGCATCGTTCAGCAGGAAGCTCCAAACGTGTCGGTGTCCATCTCCTACCGGGTGCTGCCGCAGATCCGCGAGTACGAGCGCACCAGCACCACGGTCACCAACGCCTACGTGAAGCCGCTGACGGGTGCCTACCTGAGCAAGCTCCGCGGGCGGCTGGGCAGCCTGGGCTTCGACGGACAGCTGTTCATCATGTTGTCCAGCGGCGGGATCACGTCCGTGGACACGGCCGCCGAGTTCCCTGTGCGCATCATCGAGTCGGGCCCCACCGCGGCGGTCATCGCCGGGCAGTACTACGGCACCCTGTTCGACATCCCCGAGATGTTCTGCTTCGACATGGGGGGCACCACCGCCAAGTCCTGTCTGATCCAGAACGGCACCGCAGGCGTCGTGCCCACCTTCGAGGTCGGGCGTGTGCAGCGCTTCATGAAGGGTAGCGGGCTGACCATCCAGGTCCCCGTGGTGGACCTGATGGAGATCGGCGCTGGCGGCGGCAGCATCGCCCGGGTCAGCCGCCTGGGCACCCTGCAGGTTGGACCGGACAGCGCGGGCGCCGATCCGGGGCCCATCTGCTACGGCCAGGGGGGCACCGAGCCCACCGTGACCGACGCCGATCTGCTGCTCGGCTACCTGGACGCGGGCTACTTCCTGGGCGGCGAGATGCAGCTGGACGTCGAAGCCGCCCGCCGTGGCATCCAAGAGCGCATCGCCGATCCCTTGGGTG
>CAZVHW010000167.1:4691-13142 GCA_964626835.1 uncultured Enterobacterales bacterium | reverse complement strand
CGACCCCCAGCTCCGGTCTCCCCAGCATGGCCGCCCAGTCCGCTGCATCCCCCGCGTCTACCCGCTCGAGACTCAGCGCCCAGGCCCGGGCCTCCCCCACGCTGTCGAAGCGCAGCAGTTGCTCCCGGCCTCGCTCCCAGAGCACCGCGGCCTCCGCAGGCTTCTCCCCGCAATACGCCAGTACCAGGGCACCCTCGGGATCCGCCACCAGGTTCCCGGTGTCGCGCCCTTGCAGCACCATCGCGAGCACGAGCCCGGTGGACTCCATGCAGACGCCGCCGCGACCCATGCGGTCCAGCCAAAACGGACCCGGCTGGTCCGCCACGACTGGCGCCACGGCGTCGAGGGCGTTCAACGCCCCCCGCGGCAGCCCCATGTAGTCGGGCATGCGCCACAGCCCAACGGCGAGCGCCGCAGCCACGATGGGTGCCGGCCCCAGTCGTACCCACCCGAGCGCCGCAGCCACCGCTACGGGAGCCGCCACCATCCGCAAATGGTGGAAGTCCAGGTGGTGGATGCCCAAGCCCATCAGGACCGCGCCACCCAGCCCGGCCACCGCCGCCCAGCCAGCACGCTTGGGCAGGGCCAGCAGCAGTCCTACCGCAAGCACCCACCATCCCCAACCATGATCCACCAGCGCCAGGTCGCGCAGGGCGTCCCAGGCCAGCGGCAGCCCCTCGAGGGGTGAGGCGCTCGCGGAGTCCCGGGCCACCGCCGAGAGGCCCTCGTCCCGCAGCTGTCGCGTCATCAGCAGGCGGCCGAGGCCGAGCCCTGCGCCGGACAAGCCCACTACCACACCCGTGACTCGCCACCGCCGGCTCGCCGCCTTCCACGCCGGCCAGACGAAGAGCAACAACCCCGCACCCGCCCCCAGCGCCAGCGGGTGGTGATGGGCAGCCAGCAGCAGTCCACCCAGCAGCACCGGCAGCCCCCAGCCCTTCCCGCGCACAGCCCCCGCCGCCCCGAGCATTCCCAGCCCGAGCAGCTCCGGCGCCCAGTACCCACGCGCTCCGGAGATGACGCTGTCTACCAAGCCCGGATCCCAGGCCAGAAACACCCCCGCCGCCAGCCCGGCGCAGAGCCGCCGCCACGTCGCCCCCCGAGCCAACAGCCAAGCCGCACCGAAGCCGGTGACGGCCACGGTGGCGCTCACCAAGAAACGCAGCACGAAGAGTTGCTCGAGCGACCGCGCCAGCGCCACCAGGGGCAGGCAGCACAGCCACAGCCCGTCCCCGAAGTGAGGGCGATGGGGTGCGGGCATGCGCCCGTCCAGCAGGGCCCAGGCCGAGGCAAAGGGAGCGACGGCGTCGCGGTCGGGGATGGCCAGATCCAGCCAGCGCAAACGCGCCCAGGCCGCAAGGGCAAAGCAGGCCAGGGCCCCGAGCCAGGGCAGGGCTCGCTTCATGCTAGCAGTCGTAGCTGCCGTACCCCATGCAGTACATGGTGCAGCTCTCGCCACCCGCGGTGATGGTGACCTCGCACTCGATGGCGCTGCCGTTCTGGTAGGTGACGTAGTCGCCAGTGGCCGAGCCGTCGTACAGCCACAGCAACTCGACCTCGGCCTGGAGGCTGCTGGTGCCGGCGGTGTAGATGTCGTACGCGGTCAGCCTCGAGCCGTCCATGTAGGTCTGATCGGCGCCGATGTAGTCGTAGTCCATCTCGAGCTTGGCTCCGTACTGCTCCCAGCTGGACTCGCCGGTGCCGTCGTACCAGTAGATGGTAGTCCCCACGTAGCCGCCGTCGGCGTAGTCGAAGCTGCCCTGGTAGGCCAGGTCGGGGGTGGCGACCCGGTCGATGAGGTAGGGGCCGTACTCCTCGTCCATCTCGAGGTGGTAGGTCACCTCGTCGTCGCCGGTGATCTCGATCTGCCAGTCGTACACGTCGGCCCATTGGTCCGGCTCGGAATCCACCGGGGCGTCCAGATCCAGATCGCTGATGCGGGTGGTGCCACTGCACCCCTCGCGTGCCGTACGCACCTGGGTGGCCCAGCTGTCGCCCAAGACGTCCTCGTAGACGCTCTTGGTGACCAAGTCCAGGTCGCCGTTGGCGTAGACCGTGCCGTACCCTTCGCCCGAAACCACCGTGTAGGGGTGCTCGTCGGCGTAGGTGTTCACCCACTCGATGTCCCCTGTCTCGAAGCCGTACGAACCGCTGCGATCCACGACGCTGTCGCCGAAGGGATCGAAGTCGAAGCCACCGTCTTCGTCGGCGTGCAGCAGGGAGTAGAAGGGGTTGTCGAACCAGTCGTGGGGATCGTACTCGCAGGAGAGATCCTCGCTGCCGATGTCGTTGCCCGGCGCCTTGTCGCAGGCGGCCAGGGTGACCAGGAGCGTGGGGAGGAGCAGGCTTCGCATGGGGCCTCCGTGCGGCACGCGCCGGGCCGACCGGCGATGCGAGGGGCTAGCTGCAGTCGTAGCTGTTGCCGTCGCTGCAGTCCGCGGTGCAGTCACCGCCGGTGGTGATCACGACGTCGCAGGTGAGCGAGACGCCACCGGCCGCGTTGTAGCCTTCGTAGGTGCCGGTGGCCGAGCCGTCGTACTGATGGAGCAGGGACCAGAAGCTCACCTTGTTGGAGGTGTTCGCTTCGTAGGTGTAGTAGTCCTGCTGGTACGAGCCATCGAAGAAGAACTCTTCCTCACCGATGTAGTCGTAGTCGGAGTTGTAGGCGTCGCCCCACTGGCTCCAGCTGGCTTCGCCGGTGCCGTCGTACTTTATCTTGGTCTCGCCCACGGAGGCGCCGTCGCCGTAGTCCCATTCGTCCTTGTAGAGCACCTTGTCGGTCAGCGTACGGTTGATGACCATCTTGCTGCCGCTCGAGCTGTACTCGCCGTACATGGTGACCTTGGTGTCGGACCTGATCTCGGCCACCCAGTATTCGGTGTGGGCGTCGGCGGAGGGGGGGTCGTCTACGGTCCAGTCGGGGTCGAAGTCGTAGCGGACCATGTCGCACTCGCAGCGATACCGTTCGAGGCGGACCAGGTCGGCCCATTCGGCCCCCAGCACGTCGCTGTAGGTGACCTTGGCCAGCAGGTCCAGGTTGCCGTTGTCGTAGATGGTGCCGTAGCCATCGACCTTGCGCTCGTCCATCCAGTAGTCGGCCTTGTAGTTGTCAACCCAGTTCAGGTCGCCGGACTTCAGGCTGTAGGAACCCCTGCGGCGTGAGTTGCCCTTGCCGACAGGGTCGAAGTCGAACGAGCCCTTGTTGTCGGCGAAGTCGGCCTCGAGCAGGGAGTAGGTGGCGTTGTGGTGGTCGTACCAGTCGTGCGGGTCGAGGGGACAGACCAGCTGGAGACCGCAGCCAGCGGACAGTGCCGAGGGGAGCAGGAGCGCGGCGGGAATCAGGCTGCGCATGGGACTCTCCGGGGACAGGGCCGCTGCAGCCTATCTGCCGTGTCCGCGAGCCGCTACCAGCGACGCCGTGGGTGCCTCGCTACCGGCGCCGTTCTTGCTGGGTCTTGACAGCGAGCGAGCGTTCGCGGGGGTCGAAGCCTCACGCTATGCTCCCGCCTTGCCCGGAGCGTCCGTGACCCTACCGCCCCTCTACCTGCTTCTGGTGGCCGTGGTCGGGGTGTTCGCGGGCACGGTCAACACCATCGCCGGGGGCGGCTCCCTGATCACGCTCCCCGCCCTGATCTTCCTGGGCGTGCCCCCCACGGTGGCCAACGGAACCAATCGGGTTGGGGTGATGGTGCAGTCCTTCACCGCCTCGGCCAGCTACCATCGGCGGGGCATGGTGGACTGGCGGCGAGCCATCAGGCTGCTCGGACCCATCTCCGTGGGCACCCTCGTGGGGGCGTGGGCCTCGGCCCAGTTGGACGACGACCTGTTCCGCAAGGTCATCGGCGTGGCCATGCTCTGCGTCTTGGCGCTCATGCTGGCCAAACCCAAACGTTGGCTCTCCGATCGGGACGAAGCCTCGCCCGGGCCGCTCTGGGCGCGCATCCCGGCGCTGGTGGGGGTGGGCTTCTACGGGGGCTTCCTCTGTGCGGGGGTAGGTGTGGTCACCCTCCTCACCCTGGTGCTGCTCGAGGGCTGCGACCTGCTACGGGGCAACGCCATCAAGGTCGCCTTGGTGGGCAGCCTGACGCTGCTGTCCCTGCTGATCTTCGTCGAGGCCGACCTGGTGGCGTGGGACGTGGCCCTGGCCCTGGCGGCCGGTTCGTCGTTCGGCGGCTGGCTGGGGTCTCGCCTCACGATGAGCTGGGGGCCAGCGCTCATCCGCTGGGTGCTGGTGGGCGTCGTGGTGGTCTCGTCGTCCCGCCTGCTGGGGCTGTGGTAGGGCGGTCAGGGCTCCGAGACCACGATCTCGATGTCGTCGCCGCTTTCGTCCTCGACGTCGTCGCCGGGTGGGAAGAGGGAGGTGGGATCTCCAACGATCGCGATGCCAATGCCCTCGAGCAGTAGGGCTTCGACCCTGGCCAGGCTGCTGACCTGGGTGCCGTCGGGCAGGTGAACCAGGAGCTCGAGGTCGGAGCCGAGGGCTGGGTGGGGTGGGCGCATCGGGATCAGGAGGCCACCGTCCTTGATGCCGATCTGCCAGGCGGCGCCCCAGGCCTCGGGAGTCGGAAAGCGTAGCTCGAGGCGAGCCATGCCTTCGTCGAGGTGCAGCGTGATCTCGGGAATGGTCGATGGGGGGTTGGAGTCGCCACCTCGCAGGCGCTGTCGGAGGGCGGCACGCACGCGGTGGCGGCCCCGCTCGGGGGGGGAGGCCTCGGCTCTGCGGTTGAGGTCCCAGGTGCTGATGGCACCGGGGGGCAGGGTTCCCCGCCGTCTGGGTGGATGGGACGGGGGTGGAACCGAGGAGGTCTGGGTGTCGAGCACGTGGCGGTGGGGGTAGGCGGAGGTGCCTCCGTGGGCCATGTCTTCGACCCACTCTCGCAGCATGGTTTCGTCGCCGGCGCGCAGGTGGAGGATGGCCAGGCGGTAGACGTTGAGGTCTTCGTCGTGGATGGCGGCCTTGCGAACCCGAGCCGAGCCGTAGACGGTCTGGTGCAGACCCGGCAGCTCGAGCTGGAACTCGAGCTCGGCTCCCAGTTGCAGGGCTGCCGGGGTCTCCACGACGAGCCTGGTGAGCTCGATGTGGCGTGCCCGGCCGAAGGACACGCCGCTATCGGAGCGGAGGGAGATGCTGGCGCTGGCGTTCATGCTGCCTCCCACGACCCTGAAGTCATGACTGCCTGAAAAGACATAGCCGATCCTGGACTTTCGGTACAGGCGCGGCCTTTTTCGGGTGGGTCGTGAATGAAGCGGGGGAGGTGTCGTCAGAGCCCCCGAACGCGACTCTCTCACGGAGACACATCATGCGCGCCCTGCTCCCCCTGCTGACCATTTCTCTCGGACTCACCCTCGCTGCTTCCCCGGCATTTGCTGGCAACGGCCACAAGGCTCACAAGAAGAACGCCCGCAGCCACGACGAGGCGGGCGCAAGGGACAACGACAACGCACATGCCCGCAGCGAGGCCGCGCGCAACGAAGCCCAGGCCAACGACCGCCGGGCCGATGCCGCCCGCGCCGACGCCGCCCGGAGCCACGAAGCCCGCACCAACGCTGCCCACAACCACAACGCCAAGTCCGACAGGGCCCGGGCAGAAGCTGCCCGCCGGGACGCCCACCGCAAGCACGCTGCGCGCTACTACGTCTCTCGCCACAACCCCGCACCGCCCCCCACCCGCCGCGTGGTCGTGACCAACGGCGCCCCCCACAGGAAGGCCAAGGCCCCCGCCATCTTCGCGAACCGCGCCGGCCAGTTCTCCGTAGGTCTCACCGGTGGCTCCCTGGTCTCCGGCTACGACAGCGGTGCGAGCTTCGGTGACTTCGGCCTGGGCCTGACCGGCCGCTACCGTGCCACCGAAGGGCTGGGCTTCGAGGTCTCCTGGAACCACTTCCGCGACGGGCAGGGCGAGCGCGCCACCTCTCCCCTGAGCCTCTCCGCCCAGGCCTTCGCCTTCCCGACCGGCCGCGTCAACCCCTACGCCCTCGCTGGCGTCAGCTTCACCGGTCGCGACTTCGACGACACCTTCTGTGACGGCGACGACTACAGCACCCTGGTGGCGGACGACACCCTCTTCGGCCCCCACGCCGGCCTGGGCATCGAGTTCGCCGTGGGTCAGAACGCTACCATCAACCTCGAGGGCCGCATGGCTGGCTACATGAACCTCGAGGAGGGTGACCCCACCGTGCCCGTGAACATCCAGGGCCGCGCCGGATTCAACTTCTACTTCTAGGCCGCTCGCACCTTCCTTCAGCCCTCGCGCCGTCACCTTCTCCCTGGGTGGCGGCGCTTTGGGGTTGGGGATTCGGTGCTCGTCACTCCGAGGTGGTACCCTGTCGAGGCTGCGATCCACGGCCCCGGTGGGAGAGAGGTTTGGCATGGCCGAGAGACGACACCGACGCCCTGCGGTCCCACGCGTTGTGTTGATCGAAGCCTGCGTATCGGTGGCGCTCCTGGTCGCGCCCGCCCAGGCCGCGGAGGAGATGGGAGACCTCGGCTTCTACTTCGGCGAGCTCCATGCCCACACGGGGCACAGCGGGGACGGTGCCTCCACCGATCTGGGCAACTGCGAGGACGCGGGCTGCGGCAACTTCGCGGATTTCTTCGACAACGCCTACAACCTGGCGGGCCTGGACTTCTGCGCCATCACCGATCACCTCAACGGGGGTGCGCGGGTCGGGGACGAGGGTTGGGAGGCAACGCTCGAGCTCGTCGGGGAAGCGTACACCACCTACGAAGGCACGGGTTTCCTGCCCCTGATGGGGGGCGAAGGTCGCCTCAGCAACGACGACGACATGGTGCTCGGGCACAAGAACATCATCTTCTTCGCGGAGCTGGAGACCATCTTGGCCATGCCCTACGAGGACGTGGTCCTCCCGTCGGATCTGAACCGATGTGCCGATGTGGAGAGCTGGGTGCGGGGGATCGACGAAGTACACGGCCCGGTGCTCTTGATCCCACATCATCCCGCGGCCACCATCCCCATGGCCGTGGATTGGTCCTGTCACGACGAAGAGCTCTCGCCGATGGTGGAGATCTACTCTGCCCACGGAAACTCCCGGGACACACCGACAAACGACCCCTACGATCCCCTGGTCAACGGCGTAACGGACGAGAGCACGGTCAATGCCGGGTTGGACCTCGATGGCTGGGGCTACCACCTGGGCATCATCGGTGGCACGGACTTTCACGACTCCTGGCCAGGCCTGGTCTGCCACCTCGATGTTTCCCAGGACCTGCAGCCCTATGGTGGCGGCCTCACCGGTGTGTTCATGGACTCGTCCTGCGATTGGACGCGCGCTTCGCTCCATGGTGCCCTGCGGCAGCGCCACAGCTATGCCACCTCGGGTCCCATGGTGCCGGTGGTGCTGGCATTGGTGGACGGGGAGGGTGAGCAGCTCGCGGTCAGCGGCGACATCCTCTCGCCCCCCCCGAAGGACTCCCTCTCCGTCCAGCTGAGCTTCCCCCCCGAGCTGCAGCCCCATGTGCAGGGGGTCGTGCTCCACCACTCCCTCGGAGAGACCTGGGACCTGCCTCGCATCGAGGACGGGGTCCACGGCATGGACATCGAGCGGGTGGTAGCACCCTGGTACGGCTACGCCATCGTCACCCTGGACGGTGACGGGTACTACGCCGAGCAGGGCATCGACTGTACCGACGACCTGGAGGGGGCGGACCTCGACGAGAGGCTCTGGACCTCCCCCATCTGGGTCGAAGAGTTGGACACCACCGACGACGACGGTGACGGCTATTCCGAGGCCGACGGAGACTGCGACGACCGAGATGCCGATCGCAGCCCCGAGGCCACCGAGTCCATCAACTGCGTCGATGACGACTGCGACGGCGAGGTCGACGAGTCGGACCTTCCCATCGACACGGGAACGCCCCCCGACGACACGGACGAACACCCCGATGACACCCAGGGCGACACCGAGGACAGCAGCGGCGACTCCGATGACAGCGAGGGCGACACCGACGACACCGGGGGTGACCCCAACGACCCCGACTGCGGCTGCACGGAGGTCGCGGGGGTACGGGGCTGTGTCGGCGGGCTCCCATTCCTGCTGGGCCTGCCCATGGTCCTCGTCTTTGCTTGGCGAAGGCGTGAGCAGCCTGGCAGCTAGCCCGGGTAGCGCCTCCCGCGTTCCGCCCGCACTTGCTTCGCGGCGTCCCCCGCCTTCCAGGCGTCCAGCCTGGCCGCCACGCTGTTGAGCAGGGAAGAACCGTTCTCGCTGGTGACGATGGCCCGCTCGAGCGTGTCGGCGAGCCGTGCCTCGTCTTTGTGCGCCTGCAGCACCTGCCATGCCAGCTCGAGCGTGGTCAGCTCACCGTGCAGGTGGGTGTCGGGGGTGGCCAGTCCCTTGGCCTCGGCCATGTGGTCGAGCCAGCTCGGATCCGCCTTGGAGGGGTCGCCCCCTGCGGCGTCGAGCTCGACGTGCACCAGCTGGAGCAGCGCGTAG
>CAZVHW010000167.1:0-4681 GCA_964626835.1 uncultured Enterobacterales bacterium | reverse complement strand
TCCTCGCTGGGCTCGGGCTGGGCGTCCACCAGGCGTCGTTGCCAGACGACGGCTTGGTCGTAGGCTTCCAGGGCGCGCAGGGTGGCCACGGTCTCGAGGACGATCTCCTTGACGGCAGGCCGGTTGGACTCCACGCGGTCTACGCAGGCCTGGGCGGTGCTCGAGGCCTGTTCCGCGGCGGTGGAGTCGGTCTCTTGGCGGGCCAGGCGCACCAGCTGTGCGCAAGCGCGGGTGGCGATTCGCGGCTCGTCGGTCTGGTCCAGGATGCCCTGGAGCGCGACCCGAGCTTGGTCGAACTCTCCTTGGCTGGCCAGCACCTGGGCCCGCTGGACGTCCAGCTTGGCGCGGTCCAGGGCCAGGAGCCCAGGGGCCTGCCGGGCAGAATCGAGGAAGGCCAGCGCCTGCTCGGGCTGGGGTGCCGCCAGGGCTCCCGCGAGGATCAGGGCCTTGTCCACCGAGATTTTGCCAGGCTGGCAGGCCGCCAAGGCGCCGTCGCGGGCCTGGGCGGCCTGGGGGCGATCCCCCGGTAGGTTCTGGACCAGAAAGAGCCAGGCCTGGCAGCTCCCGTCGGTGGAAGGGTAGTGCAGGGGTATCCGGAGTGCGGCGTCCAGCTCGCCGCTGGCCACGTTGGCGCGAATCAGCACCTCCTGGACGGGCTCGGCCAAGTCGCTTTCCAGGGGCTGGTCCACCAGACGCTCCAGGACGGTCAACGCGCCCATCGGTTCGCCTCGCTCGAGGAGCTGCCGGGCGGCGCGGTGGCGGAGCTCTTGGGCTTCCGCGGTGGTGAGCCCGCCGGTGCCCAGAGCGGCGATGCGGCTCTCGATGTCCGCCGGCTCGAACTGGCGGCCCAAGGTGCGGCCGTAGGCTTGGAGGGCCTGGCGGCGGAGCTCGGGCGGAAGATCTACCGCGAGCAGCTCGCCCAGCTGTTCGGCGGCCTCGGCACCGCGGTCGTTGGCGGCCATGGCCTGGGCGCGGCGAAACCGGGTGCGCTGGGCCAGCTCGGAGGACTCGGGCAGGTCCCGCTCCAGCGCGTCGAGGAAAACCATGAGCCGCCCGTGCTGGCCGCTACGGTCGGCCAAGGTGCCGGCCTTCTGGAGGAGGCTGGCACGTTGGTCCTGGTCTTCTTCCCGCTCGAGCTGCCCGTCCAGCCAGGCCCATGCTTCGTCATGGGCCTGCTGTTCGAGCAGCTGCTGGAAGCGGGCCTGATTGGCCGCGTCCTGCACCAGGCGCAGCCAGCCGGACTGACCGCCCAGCCCTTCCAGCATGTCCTGGTGGCCCATGCGGATCAGGGTCTCCGCGGCATTTTTCCACAGGGCCTGGCTGTCATGGGTGGGGTGGTCCTCGACGAATCGTCGGTAGGAGCTCGCGACACCTGCGGCATCCCCCATGGCGGCCTGCTTGGACACAAGGGCGTCTGTGAGACGTTCGTGGGCTTGGGCTCCCTGGCTGCTGGCATACCCCCGTTCCAGGACCTCGGCCGCCCCGGCTTTGTCGCCCGTGGCGGCCAGCCAAGTCGCGTGCTCACGCACGACCTGCAGGCGCAGCGCGGGTGCGAGCCCCCCGACGGGAATGCCCTGAACAAGATCGAGGGCCGCCTGGGCCAGGCCGGCATGACCCAGGGCCGAGGCGGCGGCGAGACGGTGGACGGGCTCCGCGTCTTCCTGGGAGCAGGCTGCGCTCAGGTCGTCCAGCCCGGCTGCGGGCTTGCCCAGGTCCATCCAGGCGCGAGCGGCCAGGGTGCGAGCCTGGCAGGCGGTCCCAGCGGCGGAGGCCGCCCGGATCTCGGCTTCGAGCTGGTCTCCGTCGCCCAGGGCCACCGCGCAGGCCATGATCTCGCGGCGGAGCTCGGGCTCTGTGCCAGGGTCGAGCGCGAGCAGTCTTCGGGCGAGGCCCATCGCGTCCTGCCACCGGTCAGCGCGTTGCAACGCGTCCACCAGCTTGTGGCCGAGGTCTCGACGAACCCAGTCTTCCAGACCGCCGCCCCTCGTCAGGGCTTGCACGAAGCTGTCATGGGCTCGGTCGAGCTCCCCTTGCTTCAGGGCCGCCGTCACCTCGAGACCCAAGGCCCGGCTGCGGGTGTCGGAGGAGTCGCTGTCGGCCAGGTCCAGGGTACGGACGATCTCCACGGCCCGAAGGGGCTGGCCCGCCCCCATGGCCGCATCCGCCAGCATCAGGCCGAGCCCCTCGCGGCTGCGGGCGTCGGACAGCTTTCGAGCACGGGGCAGCAGGGTGTCGATGGCGTTCTCTTGGGTGCCTTGGCGGCGCGCCACGTCGAGGAGTAGGCCCGCGGCTTGACGCATCTGGTCCACGGTGCCGCGCTCGAGCACCGCCAGCAGTGCGGGGTCGTCAGGGGACAGGCTGCCATCGCGTGCCCGCGCCCGAAGGGAGGTGAGCGCCAGCTCCTGCCCCTGGCCGGCCTTCTGCAGCATGGGGTTTTCCACGGACTCGAGCAGGGTGGCCACCCTTCCCGGGTCTTCGAGGCGACCCATCCAGCTCACCAGCTCTTGCAGCAACCCCTCGGCCTGCTCTTTGTCCGGCACGGTCCTCAGCAGGGGCTCGAGGGCCTGGGCGGCGCCAGCCTCGTCGCCGTCGAGAAGGCGAGCCTCCGCCAGCAGCCAGCCGTGGCGAGCCAGGCGATCGAAGGGGGCGTCGGGGGGCGGGGTGGTCGCCTCGAGCAGGATCCGGGCCTGCTCGATCCGGCCTGCGTCCATGGCGACCTCGGCGCGGAGCAGCTCGAGCTCCATGGCCATGGAGGGATCCGGTGGTGTCTGGACGGCATCGAGCAGGGCTTCGCCTAGCTCGGGCTGGCCCAGCCGTGCCAGCAAGGAGACATGGGTGCGGAGCTGGTCGAGGGCCGTCGGGCTGTCCAGGCCGACTCCCTCGCGAAGCCGCGCGACGAGGGCGGTGGCCAGGTCCGCTCGTTCGGCGGCCAGCAGGCGTTCTACGGCGGCCTTGGCATACTGCCAGGCCTGCTCCTCCTCGACCTCGGGTCCGGCTGCAGCCAGCAGGGTATCTGCCCGCTCCCACTCGCCGACGACGTACAGCTCGCGCGGGGTGCTTTCGAGGTGGTGCTCCGCCAGCTCTGTCATGGCCTCGAGGGTGTCGGCGATGCTCAGCTGAAGGGACCTCCACGGATCGGGGTCGACGGGGGGATCGTCGGGGTGCCCCGGCTGGGCCTCGTGGCCTCGAGCGGTCAGCAGCTCTGCCTGGAAGCGCAGGACCTCGAGGCGCTCGTGGGGCAGGTCGGCCAGCGCCTCCATCTCCTCGACCACGCCCTGGGCTGCCTCGAGGTCTCGCTGCTCCACCAAGAAGCGGCCGAGCACGCCCAGGGCGGAGCGGTGTTCGTCTCGGTCGTTGACGGCCAACTCCACCTGGTGACGCAGCAGGGCCTGGGCTTCCTCGGGTCGGCCACCCAGGACCTCGCACTCCGCCATGCGTTGCACGAAACGCTGCTTTCTGGAGCGGTCTACGCCATCGCGCTCCAGCAGCACGCCGCCCAGCTCCAGCAAGGGCTCGCAACGTTCGAGATCGTTGCGGCTCTCCACGTCTTCGAAGCGGGAGTACAGCAACGAGGTGGGCCACCACGAGGGTGTACGCAGCAGCAGGATGACGAAGATCGTCATCACCATCAGCAGGACAACGAGGCCGATCTGCAGGGGTCGGCTTCCCCGGAGCTTGCGGAAGGCCCGCTGTGCGGGCGGGAGGACGATGGTGGCTCCGACGGCCGAGAGAGCCTCTTCGCCTACGCGTCCCAGGCCTCGACACCCTTCCGCGACACAGCCGGGCAGCGTGCAGGCGTCGAGCGCCAGGCCGCGCAGGCGACAGCGGCGTAACAGCAGGCCATGGCCGGTGGATCGGATCAGCCTGGTGTCGCGCAGCTCGGAGGTTTCGACGCTGGTTCCCGTGAGATCGCAGCCCTCGAGGCTGGTGCCGCTGATGACACAGTCGGAGATGCGCGCCCCGACCAAGGACGCCCCGACCAAGGAGCCGTCCAGCAAGCCCACGTCGTCCAGACTGGCACCATCCAGGACCAGGCCTTCGAGACGCGCGCCCACCAGGTTGAGCTTGGCCAGGGCCGCGCCACCGAGGTTCACGTCCCGCCCTTCGACCTTCCCCAAGCTGCACTTGAGCAGGGTGGCACCCCGGGCGTCCACCCCGTGCAGGATGGCCTCGTCCAAGTCCGCCTGCTCGAGGGTGGCGCCCCGAAGGTCGGCACCCTCGAGGTTCGCGCCGCTCAGGTCGACGCGCACCAGATCGGCGCCGCAGAGCCGAGCACCCGACAGGTCAGCGCCCCTCAGCGAGACCCGCTCGAGGGTCACGCGGGACAAGTCTGCACCGGAGAGATCGGCACCCTCGAGGTTCGCTTCGCGCAGCTGTCCACCCGCTTGGAGGCGGTCGATGTCTGGCCGCTTGTCGCTCACTCGACGTCCGCCAAGGCTTGGGCGACCAGATCGGTGGCGGCCACTTCGGGCAGGGTGATGTGCAGGCCGGGGGTGGTCTTCATGGCTTTCCTGGATGCGAAGATACCACCGCTGTTGCCCGCCCAGGCTCGACGGGCGAGCCCGTTGCCCACGTCCCAGCCCAGCATCTCCCGGGCGCGACGGGCCGCATCGTCACTGCCGTCGAGCACCATGCCGAAGCCGCCGTTGATCACTTCGCCCCAACCCACGCCTCCGCCGTT
>CAZVHW010000166.1:0-13225 GCA_964626835.1 uncultured Enterobacterales bacterium | reverse complement strand
CCGTCCCGCGGCGACCGTCAGCCGGGGACCCCCGGCTAGTTCAGCAGCTTCTGCAGCTCGCGCACGTCGCGGTTCTTGATCTCTTCGTCTTCGATCTTCCGCAGGGTGGCCCGTGCCGCTTCGACGTCACCTTCGTGGAACTGACACAACCCCAGCATGGCCAAGGCCAGCGACCTGTCGGCGGACTGGGGGTACTGTCGCAGCAGCCCCTCGAAGCGTCCCGCCGCCGCACGCCACGCTTGGCGCCGCAGATAGAACTCACCGATGATGAATTCCTTGTGGGCTAGCCGGTCGCGACCCTGCTGCAGCTGCTCTTGGACGTCGGGGAGCAGCTCGCTTTCGGGGTAGCGGGCGGCGAAGCCGGACCAGGTGTTGACGGCCTGGCGGGTCCAGACCTGGTCGCGGGCCGCGATGGAAGGCGCCTTGCGCCACAGGCAGAGCCCCGTGCGATAGACGACGTAGTCGTTCTGGTCGTGGTGGGGGTGCATGCGCTGGAAGTCTTCGTAGGCCAGGCGCGCCTGGTCCCACTCCGCTTTCTTGAAGTACAGGTCGGCGATCGCCAGCTCGGCCAGGATCGCGTGGGGATCGTCTCGGTGGTAGTTCCGCACGCGGTTGAACTGCTCGAGCGCCTTTGTGTAGTAGCCGCGCTTCATGTAGCGCTGGCCCAGCTCGTAGCGCTCGGCGGGCCCCAAGCGCTTGCCACGCTCGGCGTGGGCCGGTGTGGTGGCCACCGAGAAGGTCACCATGAGGGCTAGCAGGGCTGTGATAGGGCGCAAGAGCACGGCGGACCTCGAGGGGAGCCTGCCCATAACACCGCTGCGGCGCGAGGTGTGCCAGCTGGGCGTGAGGTTTGACATGGACCGCTGCGTGGGTAGATTCGGGCGTGCCCGTGGCGTCACTGATTTCGAACCAGGCCCGATGAACATGGCGGAGCGAGGACAGCGCTGGCGCGTCACCACCACGGCCCTTGCAGGCTTCGTGCTGGGCGTGGCGTTCTCGCTCGGGGGGCACGAGCTGGGCTGCCCAGGCCTCCGAGGCGACGACGCCGACGCAGCCGACACCGACGACCATCCCACCGCTGAAGACCAGGTCCTCCCGGTCAACTCCCAGCGGACGCCAGCGGTCAGCCGCGAAAACGCCGTGGTCGACGCCGTCGCCCGCGTCTCCCCCGCGGTGGTCAGCATCGGCTGCGAGGTCCCCACCCAGTCGCCCTTCCACTTCTTCTATACGGGCCCGTCCACCAGCACGTCCCAGGGCTCCGGCGCCGTCATCCGCAAAGACGGCGTGGTGCTCACCAACGCCCACGTGGTCGAAGGTGCCGTGAGCATCACCGCTACGCTCCCTGACGAGACCTCCTACGAAGCCTCGGTGGTGGGGCTCGACTCCGATCTCGACCTCGCGGTCCTGCAGCTCGAAGGCGCCAAGGAACTGCCCACAATCCCCCTGGGCAGCTCGGGCGACCTGCTGTTGGGCGAGACGGTCATCGCCATCGGAAACCCCTTCGGTCTAGGCCACACGGTCACGACCGGTGTGGTCAGCTCCGCGTCCCGAACCCTCGAAGTCAGCGAGCGAGCCTTCCAGGACTACATCCAGACCGACGCGGGCATCAACCCCGGAAACTCCGGCGGACCGCTCCTGAACATCCACGGCGAGCTCATCGGCATCAACTCCGCCATCCGACGCGACGCCGAAAACATCGGCTTCGCCATCCCTGTGGACCGAGCAGCCAAAGTGGCGCGCGATCTGCTCCGCTACGGCTCGGTGCGCGCTCCCTGGTTGGGGATAGCCGTCACCGACGTGGGGGGCAGCCGCTACACCGGCACACCCATCGCCGAAGGCGCGGTGATGGTCCAGGCCTTCCACCCCGACGGAGCCGCCACGGCGGTGGGCCTCGAGGTGGGTGACATCGTCCTCGAGCTCGAAGGCAGGCCCATTCGCTCGCGGGCGGATCTCAACCTGCGCCTTGCCTCCCACCAGCCCGGCGACACCGTTGGGCTCACCGGTCTTCGCGCTGGCCAGCCCTTCGAGGCCGAGATCACGACCGTGTCGTGCCCCGACACCCTGGGGGCAGCCCTGCTCGTAGGCAGCCTAGGCATCGAAGTCCAGCCCCTCGATGCAGCGACGGCCCGCCGCCTGCGTATGCGCAGCAGCAACGGGCTCTTGGTCACCACCACCAAGGCTGGCGCTGCCTTCACCGAAGCGGGGCTCAGGGCCGGTGACGTCATCCAAGCGGTCCACGGCCAGCGCGTGGACACGGTGGAAGCCCTCGAGACGGCGCTCCTGCACGCCGCCGCCGCCCACCGCGTCTCGGTCCTGTTCTCGGTCCAGCGAGGCCCCTACCGGGGTCACGTCGAGGTCTCCCTCTAACATCCCCATCACTCCCCAGTGGAGCTCCCATGTCCGACCCAACCCACTCCGAAAGCTGCGGGACCTGCAAGGCCCCTCCCATCACCTTCGCCACCTTCGTCCTGAGCCTCGCCCAGTCGGTCATGGACCAGGTGCAGCGCATCAAGGCCGCGCCCGACGACGCCTCGGACCACCTCACCCTCGCCAAGCAGAGCATCGACCTGCTCGAGATGCTCGAGTGCAAGACCCGAGGCAACCTGGACGACGAGGAAGCCAAGCTCCTCTCCACGCTTCTGTACGAGGTCCGCATGCAGTACCTCGGGGTCCAGGAGAAAGCGGGCTAACAGCCCAGCCAAACCAGGCCAGAAAGCACCAACCCAACCCCGCGCCTCTGCCGTTCCAGAGCGGCAGATCGCCAGGTTCGCGGTTGACAGTCAGTCCCCGCGTCGGTATCTTGCGCTCGGTTCTATGTACCCCGGGGCCATGGAGGCTTCGGTCGATGGAGGAATCATGGCTTCGAACCTCAATACTGGCCTACTGGCTTTCTCGCTGGTGCTAAGCATCGGCTGCCCCCCCGCCAAGGACACCGGCGACAGCATGGTAGACGAATCCTGCGGCGTCACGATCGACGATACCATCCCCGAGGACGGCTCGACCAGCGCCTACTGGCGCGCTGACATCGAGTTCGAGCTGGACGACCCCGACGAGACCGGTCCCACCATCACCCTGACCCAGGGCGACACCGAAGTCTCCGGAACCACCTGGATTTCCGAAGACCTCGAGACGGTCTACTTCACCCCCGACACCGCCTTGACGCCGTCCACCTCCTACACGGCCACCCTCAGCTACTGCACGGGCGACGCCCCCATCAGCTTCACCACCAGCGACCTGGGCGACGACGTCGAAGCCGACCTCGTGGGCAACACCTACCTCATCGACCTGACCTCCGCCCGCTTCGTCGAGCCCGCCGGCGTCGGTGAGCTCATCGGCGAGCTCGTCACCATGAACGTGCTGGTCGGCGTCACCGCCGTAGACGACTCCACCATCACCATGATGGGCGCGCTGTCCGTCGAAGGCGGCACCGATCAAGACTTCTGCACGCCCACCTTCGACTTCCCGGCCGCCGACTTCAGCGAGTCCCCCTACTTCGCCGTGGTCGCGGACGAGATCAACCTCAGCGTGGCTGGCTACGAGATCCCACTGCAGGACATGGAAGTCTCCGGCACCATGGCGTCCGATGGCTCCTACTTCGGCGGCGCCGTCCTCGCCGGCATGGTGGACGCCCGCGACATCGTCGAGATGATCGACGAAGTGGATTCCTGGGAAGACGCCTGCAACCTCACCGCCTCCTTCGGCGCCCCCTGCATCGCCTGCGACGACGCCATCGAGGCCTGCCTCGCGCTGCGCGCCGACCAGATCATCGCGGAGCAGAACTCCGGCCAGACCCTCGAGGTCGTCACCGAAGAAGGCACGCACGAAAACTGCGTGGAATAGAAGCGCAGAACAACCGGTCACGCCCAGCAGCCCGCTCGCGCCTTGGCGCGGGCGGGCTTCGCGCTTCAGCTGGTGGGCAGCGGCAGGCCAGCGTCGGCGCACAGCGCCCGGAAGTCGTCCGGTGGCGGGGCGAAGACCTCGATGCGTTCCCCCGTGACGGGGTGGTCGAATCCCAGCCGCGCGGCGTGAAGCAGCTGATGGTCCAGCTGCGAACGCCAGGACTCCAGCCCAGAGCCCAGGTGCCGGCCACGCCCATAGAGCGAGTCCCCCACGATGGGGTGGCCCTGCTCGCAGAGGTGAACACGGATCTGGTGGGTGCGACCGGTCTCGAGGCGACACGACACGAGCGCGACGGAGGAACCCGTGGCCAGGCGGCGCCAATGTGTCACGGCGTGCTTTCCCCCCCGCTGCACACTGGCGAAACGCATCCGGTCGCGGGGATGCCGGCCAAGGTTCGATCGCACGGTTCCTTCCAAGAACCGCGGCTCTCCGTGGACCACCGCCAGGTACTCGCGGTGAACGTCGTGAACCGCAAAGGCGGCTTGCAAGCGGCGAAGGCACAGCTCGTGGCGGGCCACGACCAAGACACCGCTGGTGCCGCGGTCGAGCCGGTGCACGATGCCCGGTCGCTCACCCGTCCTGTGTCCTTCGAGCTCAGGGAGGAGGTGCAGCAGGGCGTGAACCAGCGTCCCCTGGCGGTGCCCACGAGCCGGATGCACCACCATGCCGGCCGGCTTGACCAGCACCACCAGATCGGGATCTTGATGGAGGATCTCGAGAGGAATGTCCTCGGGGATGAGCGGCGAGGGTGTAGGTGGTGGGACACGAACGACAACGCGCTCACCCCCGAACAGCCGAGTGGAAGGTCGCGCGGGCTGGCCGTCCACCAGCACGTGGCCGCTCTTGATGAAGGACTGCAGCTTGGCGCGGGAGTGCTCGGGCAGGGCCCGGGCCAGGAACCGGTCCAACCGGCCGGCGTTCGGGGGTGCCTCGAGCAGCTGCTCGTCAGGTTCGGGCACTGTACACGCTCAGCGTCCCATGCGGGCCAGGTAGCCCCCGGAGAGGCGCTCGGGATCCACACCCAGCAGGCGGCCGAGGGATCGCAGATAGCCACGCACGAAGGTGGCCGCGGGCAGCCGCGAGAAGGCGTCTTCTTCGATGGCCTCGAGGTAGCGCTTGGCGATGCGGGTGGACGAAGCGACGTCGTCCAGCGATAGCCCCTTGTTTTCCCGAATCTGGCAGATGAGCGCACCCGAGTAGCCCAGCTCGAAGATCATGGTCGGTAGATCGTCGCCCAGCTGCGCCCTCTTCGGCGACGGGCCGTCACCCCCGATCGCCGAGGAACCGGAGGACGAGGCCGTTGGCCTGGGGCCGGGGGTCGGCTCCGTCCCGGCTGGTGGAGCCGGTTTCTTGGGCCGAGGCGCGACAACGGGCTTGGCCACGCTCTGCACCACCGCTGCCGCAGCTGGGGGCGGAGGAGGCGCTGGCGCTGGCGATGGTCGGGGTGGAGCATCACCCACCGGCAAGCCCGTGAGCAGGCGAACGAGATCGAGGGTGGCTTCAGCGGCGGGATCGAGCAGGGAGACCGACACGCGGGCCCAGAGCTCGTCCGCTTCCTGGGCGGGTTGTTCACCCACGAGCTGGAGGAAACGATCGTAGTGCGCGCGTCGAACGGGATCGGACAACACCCTCCAGGCTTCCCCGAGGCCGAGGCGTTCCTCTTCGAGACCCGTGGTCTCCAGGCCGCGCTGCCGAGCCGCCCTCAGGCGCTTGGCCAGCGTGGCCAGCGATTGCTCGTAGGCGTGCTGAAGCAACGGTTCGTCAGCATCGGGTGGCACCAGCAGGATCTCGTAGAGCGTGGTCTTCATGGGGAGTCCGTGGAAGAAACGGGGGGGGGCCGGAGCCGGTGGAGGACGCAGCGCAGAGCCTGGGCCAGGAGGGCGTCCTGTTCGGGGAGGAGTGTACGGGGATCGAGCAACAGCTCGTCGTGGTGCTGGCGCCCGATGGCGATGGGACGGTGGCCCCGCAGGGCCCGCGCCAGCTCGTGCGGCGGGATGCCCGCCACCACCACGGCGGCCGAACGCAGGGGGCGCCCGGGTAGGGCACCAGCCCCCGCCCGGCCTTCGACTTCACGCACCCGGAGTTCGAGATCGGGGCGACCGACGGCGGCCACGATGGCTCGGCAGCGGCTGGCGAGAGACGCCGCGCTGGCTCGAAACATGGCCACTGTCGGCAGCTCGTCCTGGCGCCCCTCGGCGTAGAGCCTGAGGGTGGCATCCAGGGCAGCCAAGACCAGCTTGTCCAAGCGCAGGGCACGGTAGAGGGGGTGACGCCGAAGCCTGCGAACCAGATCGCGCTTGCCGACGATGATGCCCGCCTGGGGACCGCCCAGCAGCTTGTCTCCACTGAACGAGACCAGGTCGACCCCCGCCGCTACGACCTGATCGACCGTGGGTTCGTCGGGGACCTCCGGCAACAGGTTGCCGCTGCCCAGATCCTCCGCCAGCCACAGGCCACGCTCGTGGGCGAGCTGGGCCAGTTCCCGGCGCTCTGGCTCCGCCGTGAAGCCCACGATGCGAAAGTTGGAGCGATGCACCTTGAGCAAGCCCGCGGGGAGGGCCTCGCCGCGCAGGACACAACCGTCGATGGCATCGGAGTAGTCGGCCAGGCGGGTGCGGTTCGTGGCGCCAACCTCGAGCAGGCGAGCGCCACCGGCCTCGGCCACGTCGGGGATGCGGAAAGATCCGCCGATCTCCACCAGCTCTCCCCGGCTGACCACGACGCCGCGCCCGCGGGCCAAGGCAGTGAGCATCAGCAGGACCGCAGCGGCGTTGTTGTTGACCACCACGGCATCCTCGGCGCCGCAGAGCTGCGCGGCGAGGGCCGCAACCCGCTCGAGTCTCTGGCCTCGCCCCCCGCCGACGAGGTCGAACTCTACCGTGCCGTAGCCCTGGGCCGCATCGGCGAGTGCCGCGCGAGCCGCGGGCGCCAGGGGGGCACGCCCGAGGTTGGTGTGAAGAACGACTCCGGTGGCGTTGAGCACGGGTTGGATGGCCGGCGCCCGCTGGTTCTGGACCATGGACACCACCGCAGCCGCGATCTCATCGGCCGAAGGTACGCCAGCCCCGTCTCCAAGGACGCGCTCCCGGATGTCCGCGAGCGCGGTCCGGACCGCAGCGACCGCGAGGGTGCGAGGCAGCGCAGCCACCGAAGGTGCCCGAAGCAGGCGATCGACCGAGGGCAGTGAGGCGAGGGGAGGCTTCGAGGCGGACATGGGGGTAACATATCCCGGGATCCCCACCCCTTCCCGTGTGGATAGGAGGTAGGCTGGACCCACACAATGAACACCCTCATCTACGCTACCGTCGCAGTGCTCTCCGTGGCCCTGCCCCTGAGAGCCTGGCTGCAGGACCGCAGCAACCGCATGCGGGCCTCCTTCGCCGTGCTGGGCCTCGTCCTGGCCTGGACCTACGCAACCTTCGCTGGTTTTCTCGCGACAGGCTTGCCCGCCTTCGACCTGGCCTATGGCGTCGGCGGCGCCTTCCTCCCTGTGGCGCTTTATGCCTTCCTGACGCGCCTCCTCCGCCGCCCAACTCCCGACGATCCCCGCCTGCTGAGGTATCTGGTCAGCGGTGCCATGGCGGTGGCCTTGGCCTTTGTCTTGGCCCAGTGCACCCTGTTCCGGGACGATCCCCACGGCAGCCCCGCCGCCATCATACTCGGGCTCTGGGTGTTCAGCGGGCTGGGCTTCGACCTGTTCCTCGTAATCGAGCACTTCCGCCGCACCGAACAGCGCGTCACCCGCGCCCGACTGGCCTATCTCATAGGTCTGATGGGCGGTTCCATGGGCATCGGCGCCATCGAGATCGCGGTCCGCAACCTGCAAGGGGTCCCCGAGGCCACCAGCCTGGACCTCTTCAGCACCCCGGTCCTACTCCACGGTGCCCTCCCCCCCGTGGCGGTCCTGCTGTCGGGCGTGCTGGTCTACTTCATGCACCAGGTGCTGGTGCTCTACCGGCTCCTGGATCTGCACGAGATCTTCAGCCGCACCCTCACGCTGGCGATCTGCGCAGCTCTGCTCGTGCTGGTCGAAGGCCTGGCGGTGGTCTGGAACGACACGTTCTCCCACAGCCCCGTGCACGGCACCTGGCTGATGCTGGTCGCAACCATCATGTTCCTGGCGATCTACGATCCCCTACGCCGCGGTGTCGAGCGCCACTTGAGCGCCTGGTTCAACCGGCGGGGCGCGATCCTGAACCGCTCCCTCCGGGAAGTGGACGAGGCATTGCCCAAGGCGATCGGGCTGGCCACCGCCTTCGAAGCCGTACTCCAACCCCTGACCACCAGCGGTCGGGTGCCCTACTCCGCCATTCACCTCTGGGATCAAGAGCGGGGTCAGTTCGTGCTGGCCGCCGCCCGCGGCGAGCGAAGGACCGAACCCCTGGAAGCCGTGCCCCCGATCAACCTGGCGGACGCCAGAGGTGCCGTGGCACCCTGGTTCGAACGTCACGCCCTGGTCCGCCGCGCTCGTCGTGGCCTGTCGGATTCCGAGCTGGCGGGACAGCGTGCCCGGTTGATGAAGGCCATGAGCCTGGACGTACTGCTGCCCCTCACCTGCGGCGATCTGGTCCTCGGCTGGTTGGGGCTGGGAGACCACCCCTGGTCCGAGGGCTTCTCACAGGAAGAGCTCGGACGACTGCGCCAGAGCGCCGACCAGCTCGCCGTGGTGCTCGAAAACGTCCACGGCTTCCACCAACTCGAAGAACAACATCGCCTAGCGGCCCTGGGCACGATGGCCGCCGGTCTGGCCCACGAAATCCGCAATCCCCTAGCAGCCATCAAGGGCGCGGCCCAGTACCTCGGAGAACCCGCGGACCACGACTCCGAGGACGAATCTCAAGAGTTCTTCGGCATCATCGTCGAGGAAGTGGACCGTCTCGAAGACGTGGTCAGCCGGTTCCTGGACTACGCCCGCCCCCTGGACATCGATCCACACCCCGTGGACGTCAACAGGGTGGCAACCAAGGCCATCGAGATGCTGCGGCGCCAAGGCATTCCGGACGAGATCGAGATCGAGCGCGCCCTCACCGAGCCCCTGCCGACCATTCCCGGCGATGCGACGCTGCTGCTGCAGGTCGTCGAGAACTTGTTGCGCAACGCGGTCCAGGCCCTCAGCCAGCAGCGAGAACACAAAGGTCAGCCCCGCATCCGCTTGCACACCCGCTTCGGCCATGCATTTGGGCACGGGCTGGGACCCTCGACCGTCGATCTCGTCATCGAGGACAACGGCCCCGGAGTCCCCAAGCAAGACCGCGACAAGCTCTTCATCCCCTTCTACACCCGCCGCGCCGGGGGAACCGGTCTGGGCCTGGCACTCTGCCGTCGCATCGTCCACGCCCACGGCGGCGAGATAGACCTTGGGATGCGGCCCGGAGGGGGCGCGAGGTTCACGGTCCTGCTGCCACTCGAGGCACCCGAGAGGCCCCCGCGACTAGCTGGGCCAGCGGGTGGTCCCTGATCCCTACTGCGGCACCTCGGCGTGCCGCTCCATGACCTCGTCCTCGGCCAAAACCTCGGGTTCCACGACCGTCAGATCGTCCCCCGCGGCGGGGATGGCCAGCTCCTCGACGTGGCCATCACCCACGACGAAGAACTCGATCTCGCCGTTGTCGTCGTAGGTCATGTAGGACTCCGAGGGTACCCAGCCACCGGCAATCCAGTCTTGGCCGTCCCAGTAGCCCGAGCGCCAGATCATCCCATCGGGAGCTTCTCCCTCTGGCTCCCAATAGCCGGGAGCCCACTCGTCCTGTTCGTTCAGCGAAGGCTCCTTCCAGACGAAGCCCACCCGCGTGCCTGGGCGCCAGAATCCGGCAACAAAGGTGCCCGTACGCCAGTAGCCGGACACATAGAGCCAGCCCGTGCGAGGTGCGGGGCCCACCTGCTCGCAGTGTCCCGTGGCCCATTGGCCGCCGCGGCCCGGGTGGGCTGGCACCCAGACCTGGTCTGGCCCTGGGCAGTGCTGCGGAGCGACGACCCGGCGCTGGCGAGGCCGCACGTGGACCCGCACGGGTGGTGGCGGGGGCTGCCGCTTGCCAGCGTGCGCCCGTGCGTCCGCGCGGTGCCTGGCGTCGGCCTCGGCCGGGGCCAGCGACAGGAGCAGAGCGAAGGCGCAAAGCAAGGTTCGAACGGTTCTCGTAGCCATGAGTTCCTCCAAGGGGAGACGATGCTCGCCAGCGGCGCGCGTTCGGACGAAGTGGGGTCAGGTCTCATTCGATGGCCCGCGTTCTTTTTCGACCCGTGTCCCTCGACGGAGCTTCCCAACGCCGGATCCGCCGGTGGGGGAATGCCGGTGGGCCCCACCACAACGGGACCTCGGAATGCGTGCTACGTTTCGGGAGTGCCCGATCCCAGGACCATAGCGGCGCGCCTGCGGCGCTGGCCGACCCAAGGCGTCCAGGGTCCCCTGACCCTCGAGCTCTACCCCACGCTACGCTGCAACTTGGACTGCCGGTTCTGCGACACGACGGACCGCCACCGGCCCGGCTTGCCCGAGCTGAGCGCCGAGCGACAGCTGGCCTTGCTTGACGAAGCGGCGGAACTGGGAGTCGAGCGCCTGTTCCTGCTGGGCGGTGGTGAACCCCTGGCCGCCCATCACCTCACCCCGCGCCTGATGGCCAAGGCCAAGGCCCTGGGCATGGAGGGCATCCTCACCACCAACGGCACGCTGTTGGGACCAGACCTCCGCGTCCAGCTGGTCGAGACCGGCTGGGACGAGGTTCACTTCTCCATCGACGGTCCAACGGCCGAGATCCACGACCGCCTGAGGGGCCAACCCGGCTGCTTCCGCCGCGTCGTCACGAACATCTGCCGCCTTCGCAGCTCGAGAGAGCGCCGCGGAGCCGAGCTACCCCGAATCGCCCTGCACTTCGTGCTCACCAAGCTCAACCATCGAAACCTCGAAGACATGGTTCGCCTGGGCCACGTCCTGGGGGCCTTCCGGATCGACTTCGACGCCCTCATCGCCTATCGGCCCGAGCAACTCGAGCTAGCGCTGGATGCTGACCAGCAGGCCGAGGTGCCGATGTTGGCCCGCCGGGCCATCAAGCTCGCAGAGCGGCTGGGCATCGCCACGACGCTCGAGCACTTCCTGGATACCCGCAACCTCGAGCGTGGCAGCGGGCGGCGTACGGACCACGCAGCGCCGCGCGAGTCCGCCAAGGATGACGACCTGCTGAGCCAGCTCCGCCGGGCGCCCTGCCTCAAGGCATGGCACTACATGGTGGTCCAGGCGGACGGGCACACCAGCCCGTGCTGCGTGCTCGCCGGGCTGGGCGAGTCGGTGGCGGATCGCAGCCTGGTGGAAGTCTGGCGTACAGGTTCCTTTGTCCAACAGATCCGCGCGGCCATGCTCGCCGGAACACCGCCCGCCCGCTGCGCCGAGTGCTCCGCCAACATCCTCGCCCTCGAGCGAGACATTCGCTTGGAGCTCTGACAGCCATGGCGGTCTACCTCAACCTCGAGCTGACGGATCACTGCAACGTCTGCTGCCCAATGTGCAGCCAGTCCCTCAGGCACCTCGCCCACGGTGAGACCAAGAGCTTCATGTCCTGGGATGCCTGGCGCAGCGTACTGGCGGGTCTCGAAGGAGCCCCCGAGGAAGTCCACCTCTGCCCCCACTGGCTTGGCGAGCCCACGGTTCACCCCGACTTCGACCGCATGGTGGAGTACGCTTTCGCCATGAACCGAGACAACCGGCTCTTCCGCAGCTTCAAGCTCCACACCAACGGTGTGCTGCTGGGGGATTCCCGCGCGCGCCTGATGGTTCGCCTGGCCACCAGCCCTCACCACGCGCCCGACACCTTCACCACGGTCCACTGGAGCTTCGACGCCGCATCGCCGGCCACCTACGCCAAGGTCAAGGGTGCCGACCGCTACGAGCAGGTGGCCCGCAACCTTCGCGGCTTCGTGCGCTGCCGCGAACGACAGGGATCCCTCTGGCCACGGGCCCACATCGCGTTCGTGGTCCAACCGGACAACGCGCACGACGCCGAGCGTTTCCTGAGCACCTGGGGTGCCCTGCTGGAAGAGACAGGACGGCCGTGGGACCTCACCGCCGACTGGCCTTCGCAGGAACGCGACGCCATCTACTTCCGCCCCCTCAACTGCGCCGACCAGCCCACCGCCGACACCCTCCACGCCCGCATCTGCACTCAGCTGGGCATCGCGGAGGAAGGCCAGATCCTGCGCGCAGCGGAGTCCTTCTGATGTCACCCCGTCTCTCCGTCGCGCTCGCGCCCCTGCTGATGCTGGCTTGCTCCCCCAAGGGCTGGATCCGCACCAACAGGAGCACCGAGCGAGTCCGCACCGCCTACAGCATCGCCACCACCACGGGCCCTTGGACCTACCAGGTGGTCGTGCTCGCCAACAGCCACTTCTCTTGCGGCCTGCCGACCGAACCCGATCCGGATGCCATCACCAGCGCCGAGCAGGACTACTACATGGCCTGGAACCGGGAAGGAGCCCTGCTGGTCGGTTTCGCCCTGTACACCGACGGTAGCCCGGGCTGGGAAGGGACCTACCCTGTGGACGAAGCCGCGAGTCCTGCAGCCCTCGACGAAGTAGAGCCCCGGGCCGCCATGGCGGCGTTCCACGCGGTCTGGGAGGCAGAGGTCTCCGAGGAAGACGGCCTGTACCGTGAATACGAGCCGGTGGTCGAGGACTCCGTCATGCCCGTCGAGAGCCCTGGGAGCGTGGAGATCGAGGAAGACGGAGACGCCCTGGTGGGACGCTTTTCCCTGGAAAGCCTGGACGTCTCGGGGAGCTTCGTCACCGAATCCTGCCCAGCCGATGAAGTGAATCTGCTCGACTTCCTGGACCTCTTCGAGAGCGGCAGCACTCCACCAGACGACACGGAAACAGGCCTCGCGGGAGGGGTTGTCTATTGACCTCACCGCGGCGACCTCCCTGCGCAGGCCTGTGGAACACCCCCATGGTTCACACCGACGGTCGGCTCACCACCTGCTGCCTGGACGAGCACTTGGAGAACGTCCTGGGCAACCTGTGCGACCAGACCCTCGCAGAGCTGTGGTGGGGGCCAACCATCCACAGCTGGCGCGTCGCCCAGATCGAGGCGCGCTTCGAGGACTCAGGGCCCTTCTGCAGCCGCTGCAATTGGCGCAGTGCGGGCAGCTACCCGCCAGACAAGGTCGCGGAGTACCTGGCGCACACCGACACCAGCACGGAATCGGGAGAGGGCGGGGCTGGTCCCCAAGCCGAAAACGAATAGGTTCCCCCACCCCCTTCCCACCCGGTTCGCCATGAACCACGAGCGAACAGCGAAGCCCGATCGGGCCAACGAGATATGCGGGCTGCAGAAGATCTACAA
>CAZVHW010000165.1:4593-13239 GCA_964626835.1 uncultured Enterobacterales bacterium | reverse complement strand
GTAGGTCGGCGAAACAAGCTTTGGCAAGACGGATTCCAGCTCTTCGCATCCGCGCTGCCAGCCTCGAACCCCGCGGCCCCTACGCCGAGGCCCAGGCGGAGTACCTGCTGCCCGACCCAGTGGCCGTGGACAAGCTGACGGCGCTGCTCGAAGCCACCCGCACCGCCGTGGCCGCCCACTTCTACATGGACCCCCAGCTGCAGGGCGTGCTCGCGGCCTCGACCTGGCCCCACACCTCGGTCTCCGACTCCCTGGCCATGGCCGACAAGGCCATCGCAATGCTCGAGGCCGGCGCCGAGCGGGTGGTGGTGCTGGGAGTGGACTTCATGTCCGAGAACGTCCGCGCCGTCTTCGACGCCCAAGGCCTGGACCACGTGCCCGTCCACCGCGTGGCGACCGAGCCCATCGGCTGCTCCCTGGCAGAAGCCGCGGCCTCCCCGGCCTACGACGGCTGGCTGGACGACGCCGCGGGTACGCCCAACGCCCTGCACGTCATCTACATCAACACGGGCTTGGACGTAAAGGCCCAGGCCGAGGTCAAGGTCCCCACCATCACCTGCACCTCGTCCAACGCGCTGAAGACCATCCTCCAGGCGATCCATCAGGTCCCCGACGTGGCTGTTCACTTCGGCCCCGACACCTACATGGGCCGGAACCTGCGCATCTACCTCGAGCGACTCTCCGCAATGAGCCCCGCGCAGATCGCCCAGGTCCACCCAGGCGTCACCGCAGGCACCGTCGCCACCGCCCTCGAGCGCTACGATGCGTTCCAGGACGGCAACTGCATCGTGCACCACGTGTTCGGCTCCGAGGTGGCCAGGGTCATCCGCGAGCACTACCAGCACGCGCTGGTGGCTGCCCACCTCGAGGTCCCAGGCGAGATGTTCGACCTGGCCCTCGAGGCCCAGGCAGGGGGCCGAGGGGTGGTCGGTTCCACCTCCAACATCCTCGACTTCATTGAGGACCGCGTAGACCAGGCCGTGGCAGCGGGCCGCGCACTGGACCAGCCCATCAGCGTCATCCTGGGCACCGAGGCTGGCATGATCACCAGCATCGTGCGCTCGGTCCAGGCCAAGCTGCGGGATCACGTGGCCGCAGGCGGACCCGACATCTGCGTCGAGATCGTCTTCCCCGTGGCCGACGAAGCCGTGGCTACCACCGACGACAAAGAACTGGTCATCGTCCCGGGCGTCGATTCCAGCGAGGGTTGCTCGGCCATGGGCGGCTGCGCCACCTGCCCCTACATGAAGATGAACTCACTCGACACGCTCGTGGCCCTCTTGGAACGCATCCGCGACGGCGCCACTGACGACCAGCTCGAGTCCTTCGAGCCCAAGCGCTACCACGAGCAGCTCGAGGGCCGACCCCTGGCGGAATGGGGCACCCAGCCCATCCTGTCGATGCGGCACTTCCAGCGCACGGGCCGGCTAAGCGACGATCTGGTGGGGAGGATCCGGGGCGAGTAGGTTCGCTGGGCGCGGGCCAGGCAGCCCGGCCCGAGGGCCAGAGTCCGGGAGGGGCGGACGGACCTCGATCAGGGGAAGAGGATCGCCTGGGGCGTCCAGCTGTCGAAGCCCAGCTGACCGAACTCGCTGGACCCCCAGCCCACCACGGTGCCGTCTCCGAGCAGGGCCAGGGAGCGCTCCATACCCGCCGACACACTCACGGCCCCGCTTATCCCCGGAACGGCTACGGGGAAGGAGACGTCATCGTAGCTGCCGTCACCCACCTGGCCCAGGTCGTTGCGCCCCCACGCCCAGACGCTGCCGTCCTCGAGGACCGCCAGGGTGTGGTAGTGCCCGGCCGCGACCTGCACCACCCCGGCGAGGTCGGGCTGCGCCTGTGGGCTCTCGACGTCGTCTTCGGCACCCAGCCCGAGCTGGCCGTAGGAGTCGTCCCCCCAGAGCCAGAGGCTGCCGCCGGACAGGATAGCCAGGGAGTGCCGGTCCCCCGTCGCGATGCTCTCGACGTCTTCGATGTCGAGGACGGCGACGGGGTGCTCGCGACGGGTCTGGCTGCCGTCGCCGAGCTGGCCATAGGTGTTCCCGCCCCAGGCCGCCAGAGTGCCGTCCTCGAGCAGGGCCATTGAGTAGTCACCACCTGCCGCTACCGCGGCCACGTCCCCGAGCCCCACCACCAGGACGGCGGTGTCCTGGGACGCGTTGTCCCCACATCCCAGCTGGTAGTCCCCGTTCTCGCCCCAGGCGGCCACTCGGCCATCGGCGAGCAGCGCCAGGTTGTGGTCGTACTGGCTCGAGACGGAGACCACCTCCCTCGGCACACCCTGCACCAGGACAGGCGTCGAGCTGCTGTCGTTGCCGCCGTCACCGAGCTGGTGGTATCGATTGTAGCCGAAGGCCACGACAGCGCCGTCTTCCTGGGCAACGACCGAGTGATAGCGCCCGCCAGTGACGCTCACCATTGGGCTGAGCCCCACCACCGCCGTGGGGGTAGAGGAGGTGTCGAAGGAGCCGTTGCCCAGCTGGCCGCCGCCGTTGTTGCCCAGGGTCAGCAGGCTGCGTCATCGGTGAGCAGCAGGGAGTGGTACCCCCCGGCTTCGACCGCCACCACACCCGCCACGTCGGGCAGGACCACTGGCTCCATGGCCGCGCCGAGGGTCCCATCGCCGAGCTGGCCGGTGGCGTTCCACCCCCAGGCCAGGCCATGACCAAGACTTGTGACGGCAAGGCCGTGGTACCCGCCCGCCGAGATGGAGACGGCGTCATCCAGCCCATCCACGGCTACCGGGACCGAGCTGTTCACGGCGCTCGCATCCCCCAGCTGCCCGTAGCGGTTGTAACCCCAGGCCATGACGCTGCCGTCGCCTAGCAAGGCCAAGGAGTGGTACCCACCCGCCACCGCCTCCAACGCCCCCTCGACCCCGGAGACGGCGATGGGCGAATCCACCCGGCTGCTGTCGTCGCTGCCAACCTCACCGTACTCGTTCGTTCCCCAGGCCATCACCGTGCCATCGTCCAACACGGCCAGGGAGTGGAACCAGCTGGTGGAGATCCCCACCACTGCAGAGAGATCCGGCACGAGCATGGGAATCGTGAACACCTCCCCCTCGCCCAGCCCGAGCTGCCCGTCGTGGTTGCTCCCCCAGCCCACGACCCTGCCGTCCTCGAACAGCGCGAGGGAATGGTTTGCGCTCGCCGCGACGGACTGCACCTGCCGTGGACCAGCGACCGCCACGGCGGTGGAGTGGTAGTCCCCGCTCTCCTTCCCCACTTGCCTCGACGTGTTGCTCCCCCAGGCCATGATCGTCCCGTCTTCCAACAATGCCAGGACGTGGGCACCACCCACCGCGATCTGCGTCACGTCCTCAACGCCCTGGACGACGACGGGGCTCGAGGAGTCCTCGCTTTCTCCGTTTCCCAGCTGGCCCTCGGTACCGGCTCCCCAAGCCAGGACGCTACCATCGTCCAACAGCACGGCCGACAGGTGATTTCCCGCACCAACCTGGACCGCACCTTCCACGCCCGGCACCAGCGCAGGGTCATAGTGGTCGTCCGTCGTGCCGTCTCCGAGGCCACCATAGCCATTCAAGCCCCAGGCCCACACCCTGCCCTGATCGTCCAGGGCGAGGCTGTGCCAGCTGCCCCCGCTCAGCTGCACCAAGACGAGCTCGTCGATGTCGCAATCCTCGTCCACCTCTCCGTCGCAGTCGTGATCCACCCCTTCGCAGAGCTCCGGGGCCCCTGGGTACGTGTCCGGGTCGTCATCGTCGCAGTCGGTGTTGTCCGCTACGTGCCCGAAGGGCGATGTGCAGGCGACCGTGGCGCTGTCGGGATCTCCGAACCCGATGGAGCGAGGAGCTGCTGAACTACACTCTCGGGGATGCCGGCGCGCTTCCAGGCCAGCAGGTCCTCGGTGTTCAAGGGCCGCTCGAGGCGGAGTCCGGCAGCAAGCTGAACCAAGGTGTCCTCGCCGTAGCCGGCCGCCATCAGCTCGGTGAGCTGAGCAAGCACGGCCTCGGGGCTCTGCGGCGAGCCTTCCTCATGGGCCGGCTCCGCTGCGCTCTCGATCCAGGCGCGCTGCAGCTGGAGGTCGCTCGGGGGACGCGAATCCAACTGGCACAAGCTCGGACAATGCGAGGCCCCGTTCGGCAGCTTCGTGGCGAACGACATCGGTGTGATGAACGCATGCGCCATGGGTGCATCCACAGTGGTGACGGTCGGCAGCCGTAGAAGATCTGCTTTCACCCAGGTCGCCAGCAATCCCGAGGCCTCGCGCATCAATTGGCGCTGGCCTTGGCCGCTGGGGGGACCGGAGTCGGGCCTAGGTGCCCAGGAGGCTCCGAAGGTGTCTACCATCGCCAGTATCCGGGATGGTAGAGATATCGGTCACATCTCGCCACTCACCGCGTTGAACCAGGACTTGTGACCGATTTCCGGTCACATCTCGCCACTCACCGCGTTGATCCAAGACTTGTGACCGATTTCCGGTCACATCTCGCCACTCACCGCGTTGAACCAGGACTTATGACCGTTTTCCGGTCACATCTCGCCACTCACCGCGTTGAACCGGGACTTGTGACCGATCTTGGTGGATGCATCCCAGGAGATGGCGACACGGAGACCTGTGGGGGGGGGTGACCAGCACGACTTGGCCAGCGAGCTGGAATGGGCGGCACGGCGCTGGGAGTGCCCGCGCTGTCCTTGGGCCACGAGGACGCCAATGCGCGCCATGGCGAGGTCGAGGACAGGTGCCCTCGCGCCCCGGTCCAGAAGGGCACGGACCGCGACGGCGCGAGACGGTCCCGACGCCCTGGATCCTCGGGTTCCGCGCCATCCACGCCGGCGCCATGCGCTGATCGTCGCCGTTCCGGAAGACCGGGCGGCCCCGCGGATACCTGTCCAGCGGGCCAGCTCCACGACACACGTGTGTCGTTTTCGAGGCCTCGGCCCCGCGCTCCCGCGTTTCGGCCCTGGTTGCGAAGAACCCCTCGCTAACGGCGGTAGTGGTAGTACTGAAACCGCGACCAGCGCGCATGGAAGAGCGAGCCGCGCACGCGGTAGGCGGTGAACACCATCGTCTCGACGCTGATCTCCCAGGGTTTGATCGCAAACCGGGAGTGCTGGTCCACCCGCAGCACGCCGTCGACAACGGTCATTCTGGGACATTCGTAGGTGGTGTAGCCTCCGTGGGATTCCGGATGCAGCGGCAGGTGCTCCGCCAGGGTCCCGGGAACGCCCAAGCGCACCCGGTGCCAACGCTCGGGGCCATCGGGCTTGGACGACAGCCGAAACAGGGATTCGTCCACGCGCCCCTGTTCCGGAAGCAACTCGAACAGGTATTCCTTGCGCGAGCCATTTCGCCGGAACGCGTCCCAGAGCTGCGTCCACACCGTGAAGTCTTCCCGCTCGTCCTCGCTCGAGACCAGCGGGATCAACGGGCAGACCTGCCCGAGGGCGTCGTGAAGTTCGCCGTCGAGGGGATCCATCTCGGCGGCTTCCAGCAGCCGGGCCAGAGCGCTGTCCGAGTCCCCCTTGGACGCCGCCACGTGGGCGGCTGCGATGAGTGCGTCGACTTCGGCCAGATCGGACATGAGGTGCTCCACGAAGATTCGACCATACTCCCTGGACGCCCAGGCTCGAAGACAGCGGACAATCCGTAGACGGCCCGACGGTCAGGGGGCGAGCGACGCCGCGCCGGGCTCCGCCAAGTCCCCAAGCGCCGCCACCACCGCCGCGTCGAAGGCCTCGAGGGTCTCCTCCTGCTGCCAGCGAGACTCCTCCCGCCGGTCCCAGGCGTTGTGGGTCTCGATGATCACCGAAGGCATGGGGGGCCGTCGCAGCATGCGGATGCGGCGGCGGGGCTCGTGACGATCCACGAAGACGCCGGGGTGGTCGGGATCCCCTTCGTAGATGCCCTGGTACTCGTAGCCGTCGTAGGGCAGGAAGCCGGCTTCGGCCAGGCGGGCGGAGATGGCACGAGCCAGCTCGAGGCGCGCAGCCGCCAGCTCCGGCTCACCCTCGTCGGACCACAGCACCGAGAAGCCGGGGTTGGCGTCGTTCCACCAAGCGGAGCAGCCCGGTTCCGGGCTCCACTCGCGCCCGTGACCGCGGACGTCGGAGTGCAAGCTCAAGAGCAGATCTGCGTCCCAGCTCCCTGCGTCCCTGATGCGCGTGCTGTAGGCCGGGCCGCGGTTGTCGATACGAGAGAGGCGCGGCGCTTCGAAGCCCGCACCCTGGAGGGAGGCCGCCAAGTGATGAGCGATCCGCAGGTTGTGGTCCTGCTCGTCGATGCAGAGGCTGGAGAAGTTGCCGGAGTTGCGGCCGACGCCGTGCCCGGGGTCGAGGCTCACACGGAGTGCGGGCGGAGCGCCCATCGCGGGCTGCAGGACGACCAGATCCGAGCCCTCCATGGGCCAGCCCACGACGGGTGGAACCCCCAGGTCCTGGGCGGGCACTGGCAGGGGAACGGGCTGTTCCTCGATGCTCGGCGCGCAGCCGGTGAAGAGGACGAGCAGCAACGTGGCGGGGGACATGACGGCTCCAGCCACGAAAGGACACGGGATGCGTTCCATGCCTTCCCTCCGCACGCGACAGAGGCGCGCCACACGACAAGACCCGAGATACCATGGGGCCGTGCCGACCGCTCGCAAACCCCAGACACCGGCTCACTGGATCCACGGTCCGCGCAAGCTGGGGGTGGACGCAAAGCTGTACCTGCGCGCACTGCGAGGCGCCCGACAGCGGCATGGACTGCTCGAAGGCGTGTCGAGGTTGCGCCGCTATCTGACCGATCCCCGGGCCATCCCCCGGGGAGGCGGCAACCGCTACCTGACCCTTGGGGGCCGAATCTTCGCGATCCCCGCCCGCCCCCCCCCGGACGGCCCAGCCTTCGTGGAGCACCTGCTGGACGACATGGACGCCCTGCTGGACGGCGGCCTGGCGCCCCTGTCCCTGGCCATGCTCTGCATCACCCCTCGCTGTCCCCACCGCTGCCCCTACTGCTACACCGCTCGGGATCGCGCGGAGCGCGAGGTCCTCTCGGAAGAGCTGCTCGTCACCACGGTGCGCGGCATGGCCGCGGCGGGTGTACGCAACCTGTTCCTCTCCGGCGGCGAACCCATGCTCCGCCTCGACGCCTTGCCCGCGCTGCTCGCCGCAGGCGAGGGCATGGGGATGTGGCTGGTGTCCACCGGCCAGGGCATGAAGCCACGGGTCATGGCCAAGCTGACCGCGCGCGGTCTCCGGGGGGTGATGATCTCCCTGGACAGCCTGGACGCCACCGCCCACGACGCGGTCAAGGGCCGACCGGGCGCCTTTGACGAGGCTTGCGAAGCCATCCGCAGCTGCCGCGACGCAGGGCTGGTGGTGGGTATCAACTGCATCGTGGGGCCGGCGCTGCTAGAACGCCCGGCCCTCGAGGCCGTCATCACCGGTCTGGGTGACCTGGGCGCCCACTTCGTCAGCCTCAACTCACCCCACCCCGTGGCGGGAGACGACAGCCTCACTCCCCTACCCGCAGCGTCCCTACGACACGTCGAGGCCATGATCGACGCTACCCGCCGGGGTCGCGCATGGCGGCGCCGCCCCCTGGCCTACTCTCCCGACGCCTGGGAAGCCCTCCGCGGTTGCGTAGGTGGTCAGGAGTTCTTCTACGTCAGTCCCCTGGGCGACGTGATGGCCTGCCCCTTCCTGCGCGACACTGTGGGCAACGTCCAGGAAGAGCCCGTGGGCGTCCTGGTCGAGCGCATGCGCGGGGCCCGAGCCGGCTGCCAGGTCTGCAAGAACCTGCAGCGGGCCATGGGCCAGGAAGGGGGCTGCGAGTCGGCCGCGGGATAGGCCTTCGCCACGATGCCCGGTCTGATGAGCCGCTGCCTGTTCCTGATGGTCCTGTTGGGCTTCGTGGTGGTCCGCGTGGCGTTCCGCAGGCGTGCCGGCCAAGACCGCAGCGCCGTCAAGCCCGCTCGGGAGCGCTGGCTCACCCGCGCAGTGGCAGCGGCGGTGATCCTCCCGGCCGTCGGCTGGCTGGGTACTCCGGCCCTGGGTTTCGCGGATCTGCCCCTGCCCGAGGCCCTGGGTTGGATCGGCTATGTCACCGCGCTGCTCGGCGTAGGCCTGCTGGCCTGGGCCCAGTTCACCCTGGGCGCCAACTTCTCCCCCTGGCTCGAGATCAGGAACGAGCACGGCCTGACCACCGAAGGTCCCTACCGCTGGGTGCGGCACCCCATCTACACCGCGGGATTCGTCATCATCCTCGGGTGCGGACTGCTGACCGCCAACGCCCTGGTCCTGCTCTGCCCCACGACCATGTTCCTCGTCCTGCTCGTGTTCCGTCTGCCCGACGAGGAAGCCATGCTCGAGAGGCAGTTCGAGGAGGAATACAGGGCCTGGGCCAGGCGGACGGGCCGGCTGATGCCCAGGCTACGACTACCCAGCCGCGACTAAGAACGGGTCTTCCGGATCCCGGTGGGACGCTTTCGAGACGCAGGGGGCATGCGGTAGGGTGAAAGCTCGCGATCGCCCGGAGGACTTCGAACGAGAGCTGTCCGACGCGTGGAGCAGTCCCGCACGGCCTCTGACAGGCGGACGAGGATGACCTGCTCCAGCCGCGGAGTTGCGACCGCGGTCCGCCTACGCGGACCGCTACGGGCTCTCCGCCCGCGGAGTTGCGACCGCGGTCCGCCTGCGC
>CAZVHW010000165.1:4335-4493 GCA_964626835.1 uncultured Enterobacterales bacterium | reverse complement strand
GAGTTGCGACCGCGGTCCGCCTGCGCGGACCGCTACGGGCTCTCCGCCCGCGGAGATGCGGGTGTGGATCATGGCGCGGCCGAGGATGATCTCTCTGGCTGCCTGTCTTCCACCAACCGGGATCCGGATGAGCCCCAAGAACCCCGTCTCCAAGCCCC
>CAZVHW010000165.1:0-4235 GCA_964626835.1 uncultured Enterobacterales bacterium | reverse complement strand
AGGGCAGGCGCAACCCGGCACCCTTGGGCCAAGGGTAGTCACTACCGCCCGTCTCCAAGCCCCAGGGCAGGCGCAACCCGGCACCCTTGGGCCAAGGGTAGTCACTACCGCCCGTCTCGGAGCCTGAACACGTTGTTGGATCCGCCAGCCGAGAACAAACGGGGTTGACGCCCACCCCGCACGTGACTAATCGTAAGCTTACGATGAAACTCCGCCTGCCAAGCTCCTGCTGTCCACCGTCTCCCGGCTCCTGCGAGCCGGACTGCTGCGACGCCCTGCCAACGGACCGAGAACTCGCCAGCCTGGCCAAGGCCCTGGCTCACCCCATCCGGGTCCGCATCGTCCGCATCCTGGCGGCGCGCCGCTCCTGCATCTGTGGCGACCTGGTCGACCTGCTCCCTCTGGCACAGTCCACCGTGTCCCAGCACCTCAAGGTCCTCAAGGGCGCCGGGCTGATCCAGGGAGAAGTGGACGGTCCGCGCACCTGCTACTGCCTCGACCGCACGACCATCGACCGCCTCGAGACCCTCGTCACCACTCTCTGATCCCCCCCCGGCGCGTCCCAGGGCGCGCCTTTCTTCGACTCCCAATCATCGTTTATCGACGATGAACTATCAAGGAGCTGACATGACCCCCATCAACCCCTCTTCCATTCTCGACACCGTGCGCAAGCAGTACGGCGCCATCGCCCGCGACAAGGGCATGTCCTGCTGTGGCCCCGCCCCCGACTCGTGCTGCGGGACCCCCGACTCGGACAAGATCACCCAAGCCCTCGGCTACTCCAAGGACGACCTGGCCTCCATCCCAGCCGACGCCAACATGGGCCTAGGTTGCGGCAATCCACAAGCCTTGGCCTCCCTCCAGCCCGGTGAGACCGTGGTGGACCTGGGCAGCGGCGGTGGCCTGGACGTCTTCCTGGCCGCCCGTCAGGTGGGCCCGACCGGCCGCGCCATCGGGGTGGACATGACCCCCGACATGCTGAGCCTGGCCCGCAAGAACGCGGCCGAGGCGGGCCTGGACAACGTCGAGTTCAGGCTGGGCGAGATCGAGGCCCTGCCGCTGGCCGACGACGTCGCCGACGTCATCATGTCCAACTGCGTGATCAACCTGGCCCCGAACAAACGCGCGGTCTACGCCGAAGCGTTCCGGGTCTCGAAGCCCGGCGGCCGCCTGGCGATCTCCGACGTGGTGGCGCTGGCCCCCCTTCCCCCGGCCATCCGTGACGACCTGGCCATGCTGGCTGGCTGCGTAGCCGGAGCGTGCGCCGGTCAAAGAGCTCGAGGAGATCCTGAAGGCGCTAGGCTTCCAAGACGTGCGGATCGATCTCGATCCCCGCAGTGCCGACTTCATCAAGGAGCACGCCCCGGGTCGCGGCATCGAAAACTGGGTCGCGGCGGCCAGCATCACGGCACGCCGGCCCGAGGCTTGACGAACATGGTGGGGGCTGCCTTAAAATGCAGTCTCCATCCCCCTTCGGGCATCCCATGGCACAGAAGAACGAGCAGTACGAGCACCTCCTTGACTCCCTCCACGAGGGCCTGTACTTCGTGGACGCCGAGCGCCGCATCACCTTCTGGAACCGCGCTGCCGAGCAGTTGACCGGCTACCCCCGGGGCGAGGTCCTGGGGGTCTGCCGCTCTGACGACGTGTTGGTGCACGTCGACGAGGCAGGCGAACGTCTCTGCCGAGAAGGTTGCCCCGTCGCAGCGACCCTGGCGGACGGCCAACGGCGCGAGCTGGATATCTTCCTCAGACATCGGGAAGGGCATCGCGTACCCGTGCGCGTCCGGGTCTCCGCGGTACGCGACACGGAAGGCGTCATCCAGGGTGCCGTCGAGCTGTTCTCCGACAACACCGCATTCCTCGACCTGGTGCAGCAGCTACGCGAAGCCGAGGAGAGCTCCAGCCTCGACGCCCTCACCGGCCTGCCCAATCGCGACTACCTCGACCAAGCCCTGGCGAACCATGCCGAGGCTCTGGAACGCTACGGATGGGGCTTCGGTCTGCTCATCGTGGACATCGACCACATCGAGCGGGTGAACGAACGTTTCGGTCACGACGCAGGTGACGAGGTCTTGAAGCTGGTGGCGCGCACTCTGGAGCACAACCTGCGCGGCAACGACCTGCTCGGCCGCTGGGGGGGCGAGGAGTTCCTTGTGTTGCTTCCCAGCCCCACCCCGGCATCCATGCGCCGCGCCGGTGACCGGCTACGCGCCATGGTCGAGCGCTCCAGCCTCGTCCACGATGAGCATCGCTTGCAGGTCACCGTGTCGGTCGGCTGCGCCATGGCCCGCCCCGAGGAGGACGCAGCCCTCGTGTTGCAGCGCGCGGACCAATGCCTGAAGAAGGCCAAGGAGCGCGGCCGGAACCGCGTCGAGATCAACGAACCCCTCGAGCTGAAGTAGAGAGAGCCGAAGCTGCGTCGTCGACCCTCGATCGGGTGCCCAGACGAGTGCGCCGGCCACTCGACCGGGCGAGCGATCACCAGGCCAGGGGCCGCGATCCACCCATTTTCAGCCTTTCACCCCACCACGCAGCACCGCCCGGTCCGGCGGGCGGCTGGACTTCCAGACCTCGAGCCGGGCGTCGTCGGGGCACTTGGGACAGCCCTTGCAGGTCCAGGAGCGCCACTTGTTGCGAGCAGCCCGCAGCAGGCAGTGCTCGTAGGCCCAGCAGTCGAAGGCGCGCGGCGGCACGACGACGGCGTCGTCCGGGTGCTCGTAGAGGCGTGGACCGTGGCGAGGAGGCATCCACAGGGTCTATCGTCCGGCGGGCCCCGCGCCAGCGACACCCACCAGATGGGGCCGAGAGAGGACGTCTTCTAGCGCCTCTGCAACAGGTCGTGGCGGCAGTGAGATCCCGCCATGCCCTGACTCCTGCAGAGGTCCACCACCGTGTGGACGAGCAGCCGGCGGTAGCGCTCGGGCAGCCGCCAGCTGCCACCCCGCTGCTCCCGGCGCAGGCCGCCGTTTGCGTCCCGATAGAGCACGGCGAACCACCGCTTGGCCTGTGCGCCGGCGGAGGCGATGGGCACCTTCAACGGGCTGGTCACGACCCGCCGGACCCCTGCATCGCGGGCCGCGCTGACGAGCCCCGCCAGATCCTGGAGTGTCTGTGCTTCGGGGAGCCCGTAGTGTTCCAGAGGCGGATGCACCCCCAGCTGCTCACCCGCCCAGCTGGCCGGGAAGAGCGGATCCAGGCGAAGCTCGACGTCCACGCCCGCCTTGACCAGAGCCCTCATGGCTCTCAGGCGGGAGGCGACCGACGGGGCATCCGGCTCGTAGAAACGCCGAGCCTCGTCACGCCAGAAAGCGCAGGACACCTGGACCGTCGCCGGAGCGAGCCCTCCCAGCAGCTCGAGGTACGGCCCCTTGACAAGGCGAGCCGGGTTCTTCGTCAGGATCACGAATGGGCCGAAGCACGAACGCCGACGCGCGATGCCGCTCATGGCGGCCTGCAGGTGACCGTACTCCGCCTCCAGGCGCTGCTGAAGTGGATCGGTCGAGTTGCTGAGATGGATGGGCACCACCGGCACGCCGAGGGCCTCGATGTCGCGAAGGTCCCGATCCAGCTGGGTCAGGAAGGCCCTCTTGGCGTGGGGACCCGCGGCCACGTTCCGACCCAGGTAGCCGTTGACGTAGCAGTAGCCGCAGGCGTGATCGCAGCCGACATAGACGTTCAGGCACCAGCGAAGCCCGTCGGGGAAACGACGGCGGCGATCCGCCATGGGATCGTACAGGGCGATCAGCCGACTGCGAGAGGAGGGGGGGAGCTTCCGCGGTCGCCGCGAGAACAGGTAGCGGAGGATGGCTCGGCGGTCGGCCGGCGTGTATCCGGGAACCGAGAAGAGGGGGCCATGGCGAGGTTCGAGGGCCTCGATCATCCGATCCGCGTCAGCATCTCGATGGGAATCCAGCTGCATGTCGTGCTCCACCGTCGTCATCGCTCCCGTACCACCCACGGCGCCCCTTCGTCGGGGCACCAAGCGTACCAGAGCCCGTTCTCGTGGCGCCGGAGGTCGCAGCGTGCGAGGAGCGAGGCGTCGAAGGGGAGCTCGTCGAGGAAAACACGCTGCGGCTCCTCGTACAGAACATGACGCAGCGCGACCCCGCCCACGGACAGCCCGTCAACGAACGCCCCGGCACCCGCCCGACCCGCGGCCCGGTCCACGACCAGCGGTGCCCCCCCCCGCTCCGAGGGGTGGCTCACCATGACCTCGTCGCTCGGGGCAAGCA
>CAZVHW010000164.1:0-13246 GCA_964626835.1 uncultured Enterobacterales bacterium | reverse complement strand
AGCCCAAGCCCAAGCCCAAGCCCAAGCCCAAGCCCAAGCCCAAGCCCAAGCCCAAACCGGTCGAGGACGCTGCGCCGGAATCCCTTTTGGACCTGACGTGGCGTGATCCCCAACCCGTAGCGGCTCAGACCTACAAGGGAGACCTGGAGCTCTACCGCCTGAAGCTCGGGAAGAAGGCCAAGGAAAGGCGTTTCCGCCTACCGCTGGATCAGCCGGTCTCGGAGGCTGTGGCCAAGCTCGTTGGAATGCTCTTGCCGCTTCGGACCGATGCCACGGGTCGGCTGGCTGGCTGGTACCGTTTCACACAGGGAGACGTACGCCCTTCGGGCTGCGACACCATGGCGAGCTTCGACAAGTCCAAGCCCATCGAGCTTCGGTTCGTGGAAAACCAGGTCGTGCTTCTGCCCGTGCAGGTCGATGGGGACGAGGGCACCGTCCAGCTGCGTTTGTCGGTGGGTACGGCGGTGCCCGCTTGCGCCATCGTCGACTGCGTCGCGAGCATGTTGGCACTTCCGCCTGAGCGTTGGCGCTTGCACGTCGGTGACCGCTGCCTGAACCCACACGAGCTCCTCGCCGACCTGCCCGAAGGCGACCCGGTCGAGCTGGTGGTCCGCCGATGAGCCAAGAGCGTTGGGATGTCGTCGTCCACTACCTGGACGGGCCCCTGGCCACCCAGCCAGATCAGGTCTACCGTGGGCCGGTGGTGCGCATGGGGGCCAACCCCGGCCCCGGCGGTGTCGAGCTCAAGGGCTATCGTGGGTTGAACGGCCGCCACGCGGTCATCACGGCCTACGATGGCGGCTCGGTGGCCATCGCGCCCGTGGGCAACGCGCAGGTGCGTGTCTCCGCCCACGCCAACCTGGACTGGGCCGATGTCGACGCCCTCGTGGGCGCCGTCTATCTCACCGATGGAAACGCGGTACATCTGGGTGCGCCCGGTCGCGGCATCACCTTCACCTTCGTCAAGGCCCAGCGCCTGGGTGTATGGGAAGAGCGGCGAATCCTCTCCGACGCCGCCCAGGTTACGCCCGAGGTCCAGCCCACCAACATCGAAGAGCTGAGCACCCAGGGCGGAATCCCCACCTGGTTTGTCGGAGGCATCGTCCTGGTCGGCCTGGTCACGGTCGTGGCCGTGCTCGCTTCGCTCATCAAGGCGCACGAGCGCGAGATCGCCGGGCTTGGCCCGGTGGACGAAGGCGTCGAGTACTACGACCTCGTCCCCATGACCACCGTGGTCAACTCCGAACTGCGCGACGGCCTGCAGCAGCCCTTCGAAGAGTTCGTCATGTCCTACAACGCCACGGCGGCTCGCTGGCCGGAGATCCAGGGCAAGCCCGGCAAGTGGGACCAGAAGCTGATGGACCAGGTCACCCGCACCTATCAGCTCACGCAGACGGGCTGGTCCTTCTGGAAACGGCTCGAGCAGATCAGCGATGACTACGCCCAGGTGGTGCGCTCGTTGCAGAAGGCAGGCCTGCCGGAAGTCTTTGCTGCCATTCCCTACCAGGAGTCCCGCTACCGGTCCGAGATCAGCTCACCGGTCTGCGCCCAGGGTTACTGGCAGTTCATGCCCGAGTCGGCGCATCGGCTCGGGTTGGTGGTGCGCGACTGCAAGTTCAGGGGCTCGAACGTGGTGTGGACCCCGACCGAGCTGGCGCCGCCGCGCAACGCCCGCAAGCGTGCCCAGTACGTGTCCTACGATTCCGAGAAGGACGAAACTACCTGCAAGATCACGAAGTGTGCCGTGGACGATCGCACCGACATCGGGCTGTCGACCGATGCCGCCATCGAGGCCTTGAGGGAAGCGTACGAGGACGCGGAGTTGAAGAACTCCGGGGCCGTGGTCCAGCTGGCGATCACCTCGCACAACTGCGGCTATGACGACAGCAGGTTCCAGGACAGGGTCAAGAAGACCAACGTGCTGCCGGCCTACGAGCAGTACTTGAAGGACAAGAACCTCAACCAAGGGCCCTACTTCCTGGGCGATACCCTCACCTGCACGTCCACCAACTTCAAGAACGACTCCTGCGGCGGCTACATCCCCGGCGAGAGCCAGCACTACACCCCTGGCGTCATTGCCATCCACTTCCTGGCGGTCTGCTACTACGGCCTCAACTATGGCAACGAGGTGGCCTTCCGGGACTGGAAGCGGTACGTCCGGGGAGACGGCTATTGTACGCAAACCGCCGTGCCCGACCGCGAAACCGTGCGCAGCAAGCTGGGCTTGTAGAGGTCTCCATGAAGCTCCGACCCTGGATCCTCGGCGCCTTCCTTCTGGCTGGGGTAGGCGTGAACGTCTACCTCATCGCCGACGAGCGCGTGGTCGAGTCCGAGAAGACCGTGCGACATGGAGTGGAACGTCCAGATCCGCTGCTCGGCCTCCAGTACGTCAAGGCCACGCGGAAGAGCAACCTGTCCAAGTTCGGGCTGTCGGAGTCCGAGCTGAACCAGTGTCTCACGCGTCTGCAAGATCTCGATGGCGCCGACGGGCGAGAGCGCGACATGATCGCCATGTTCCTCGACCAGGCCGGTGATCAACACCGGTTGGACCAGGCGCTCTGCGGTAGCGGACAGGTCCGGCCGCGCTATGCGGCGATGGCCTACCTCATCAAGGAAGAGGGCGGCAAGCGCAAGGCGCTCTCCCTGAGGCGGGTCAGTGGACTGGAGTACGAGGGGTGGGCCCAGACGGCGCGTATCGCCGAGGTCTATGGGGAGCTCGAGCTGGCGGCCGAGCGAAAGCCAGACGCAACGGTCATGGGCCTGGCCGCCATCCTGCTGAGTCGGGAACAGGATGTCATCGATCACAGCTCCCACTGGGGCGAGGGTCTGCGCGGTCGCTGGAGCTGGGACAAGGTCAAGAAGGAACACCCTGGTGTCGATCAGCGGGTGGTCGAGTACATCGCGCTGATGCACTTGACTCTCGAAGTCGCCAACTACGAAGGCGGTTTCTGCAATCAGTGAGCCTGCAGGGAGGGGATCGGTCTGCAGTCGGGTTAAGCTTCCGCTCTTCCGCCCTGGCAGCATCCTGCTATAGTTCCCGGGCACGCGCCCGCAGCCACATCGAGGATCGCGACAGCCATGGAGCCTCGCCGCCGCTTCCGCTTTTTGAAGGCCATCTCCGAAGGGAGCTTCGGCAAGGTCTACCTGGCCGAGATGGTCACGGGCGACAACTTCTCTACCGTTGTCGCCATCAAGCTCCTCCACGGCAAGTGGCTCGGGCATGAAGAGATCGTGATGCGCTCGCGCGACGAGGCCCGTCTGCTGGGCTTGTTGCGCCACCAGAACATCGTGCGGGTCGAGGATCTGTCCTCCATCAACGGACAGTGCGCCGTCATCATGGAGTACCTCGAGGGTGTCGACCTGAAGAACATGATCACCTTCCTCACCGAGCGAGGTGAGATCTTCCCACGGCGCGCGGCCCTCGAAGCCGCGGCCGCCATCGGCTCGGCTCTCGATGCGGCGTACAACCACCGCCCGCTCCAGGGTGGCAAGCCTCTGCGGGTAATCCACCGCGACATCAAGCCCTCGAACGCCATGATCACCTCGGCCGGGATGGTCAAGGTGCTCGACTTTGGTACCGCCCGCGCCAACTTCGAGGACCGAGAAGCCAAGACCCAAGCCTTGGCCTTCGGCTCCCAGGCCTACATGGCCCCCGAACGCATGATGGGCGACCCCGACACGCCCGCCGCCGACGTGTTCAGCCTCGGTATCACCCTGTGGGAAGTCCTCGCGGGCGAGCGCTACGGCAAGATCTTCATCCGCGAGGCCCGCTTCCAGACCGCCCTCGAGCAGCGCGTGGCTCAGATCAATCTGTCGATGCTCGACGACGACATGGCCGAGCAGGTCCGTGAGCTCATGCTCCAGATGATGGACTACGAGCCCACGGCTCGTCCCACGTCGGGCGAAGTCATGGAGAAGCTCGAAGAGTTCGCCGAGCAGGCTCCCGACATGGGCTTGCGCCGCCTGTGCCGCAAGTACGTCAAGGAAGCCATGGGCGGCCGTGTACACGAAGAGGTCGTGGAAGATCCACTGACGGGTACGACCCTCGTGGAAGACCGCAGCTCTGCGTTCGTGCGCCCCGATGGTGGCGACACCTGGTCCGACGAAGCCCAGGAAGATGTCGGCTCCAGCGCCTCCCTGGCGGGTCCCGCCGCCCCAGCCGACGAAGTGGTGTCCGGGTCGTGGCTGCAAGACGAAGCCGTCCAGCCACTCGACTCCTCTCAGCCCCATCAAGCGGCAGCCGAGGCTCCGCCCCCATCCGACAACACGGGCTCGGGACCCATGGGCGCCCAGGACTCCTTCGACATCCCCGCCGATCTCGAAGAAGCGCCTTCCCAGGAACTCCATTCCGAATCGGCCCCAGACGGGTCCGGGACTGGCGAGCTTCCACCACAGGACAGTTCGGGCTCGGTACCCTACGAATCCGTGTCCGAACCAGCGATTTCCGGTCCGGTCCAAGACACCCTGGTACCAGCTGATGCCTCCGCACCCATGCCGGAGGTCAGCGGGCCCGTGGCTTCGCCAACCCCCCCGCCTCCCAAGAAATCCTCGAAGCTCGGCCTAGGCTTGGTGTTTGCAGCCATCGGGCTCCTCGGGGTCGTGGTCATCGGCGGCGTAGGGGTTGGGATCATCGCCTTCTCGAAGACCGACCCGTCGACCACCTCGCCGACGACACCGGTCGCCCAGCCAAACAACACGCCATCCACGCCAAGCGTACCTGTCGCCTCCGATACGGTCGGAGACGTCGAGCTGGTCATCCTTCCCAGCGGCGGTGGTGCCGTAACCATCACTTCGGCCTTGGGTTTCAAGGACTCCTGGAACGGCATGGGGGGTTGGGTGCGCAAGGGTATCCCCGCTGGCACCTACCGCACCAAGGTCAAGGATCCCGATGGTGTCACCCATCGCGCGACCTTTGACGTGCAGCAGGACAAGACCTGTATCTACACATTCGATCTCGCTGGAGGGTCCGAGGAATGGCGCAGCGACGGATGCAAATAGGTTCCTCTCTTCTGCTCCTCGCGGGCTTGCTCCTGCCCGCCACGGTTCATGCGGGCGCGGTCGAAGACCTGCTCGTGGCCACACAGGAACACCTCGAGGCCGAAGACCTTGACGAGGTCGCCCGCTTCATCAAGCGCATCGACAAGGTGGCGCCCGACGCCGAGAGCCCCGTGAGCACGCGTTCCCAGGCGCGAGTGCGCTACTTCGAGGGTCTGGCGCTCTGGGTTGGCGACGACATGGACCGAGCCATGGGCGTCTGGCGGGTCTGCCTGGCTATCGACAATGGCTATCCCTGGGACATCGATACCTTCCCCCTCGACGATGCCGAGTCGGTCTTCGAGGGGCTGCGGCGGGAAATGCGCAGCAAGACCGCCATCGGCCTCGGTGTCCCCATCGATACCGGCGCCACCACCATCTTCATCGCTGGCCAGCGGGCCGACTCCACGACTCGCCTGCCGGAAGGCCGGTATTTGGTCCAGGCCCTCTGCCCCGATGGGGTCACCTACGGCAAGTGGTGGAAGTACGGCAAGGCCCCCAACTACGAATCACTCTGCCCGATGGGCTTTGGTGAGTCCGCCGAGCCGGTGGCCGACAGCAGCGACGATGTGGAATTCGACGAGTTCGGTAACCCCATCATCGGCGGGAGCGGCGGCAGCGAGAGCATCTTCGGGCCGGCTATCGACACAGGTGTAGGGGGCACCGCTGACCCCGAAGCCGAGCCGGTTGCCGCACCCGAGCCCGAACCCGAGCCCGAACCGGTTGCCGAGCCCGAGCCCGAACCGGTTGCCGAGCCCGAGCCCGAGCCGGTTGCCGAGCCCGAGCCGGTTGCCGAGCCCGAGCCCGAGCCTGAGTCTGTGCAGACCGTGCCGGAGCCTGACGATGGCGACGGCGTGGCGGATGCCGGTGATGGTGGGCGTAGCGGACGCGAAAACGGCCGCGCGGGTGGGTCCAGCGGCGACGGTGGCGGCTCCTCCATGTTGGGCTACTCCCTGCTCGGCGGTGGTGCGGGCTGCCTGGCCGTGGGTACCGGGCTCTACTTTGCGTGGGTCAATCCGGCCTACTCCGCGGTGTCCGACGCCAACGACGCGCCTGCCACCATCACGCGCGCCGATGCGGAAGAGATCAGCCAGCGCTATGGTACGGCCCGAATGGTCACCGTTGGCCTCATGGGTGTTGGTCTGGGTGCGCTGGCGGGTGGCGCCGTCGTACAGTTCACGCATGTCGCGGTCACGCCATGGGGCGTCAGCGTAGGCGGTACGTTCTAGGGTCGGGGAGAAGACTGACGAGTCCCGTTGTTGCGCGGCCTCATGGGCCTTGGTGCGTCTCTCCGAGTCCAAAGGGTGCATCGTCATCCGTTCGCTCGAGCTGTACCAGCAGGGGCTGGTGGCTACCTCCTCCCTTGGAGGCCGCCGTTTCCGTACTTCGGACCCGCCAGCCCGAGCCCGACAGGACACGGTCGAGGCGGTGGATCGGGAGGAAGGGTACGCCCATGAGGTGAGTGGGCCAGGTAGGAGGGCCCCCCGCGTCGCGCAGACCCGAGCCCTCGAGCGTTGCGATGGTGTGTTGGAAGCTGTGGGGGACGCCCAGGTGCCCGGCTGCGATCAGGCTGGGACCCCCCAGGAGTGACGCGGCCGCGAGGACCCGCGCACCGTCGTGGACCGCAGCCGGCCATGCCTCGCTCCCCATGCGGCTGGCCTGGACCGGAAGCTGGAAGGCCACCATGGGTACGGTGCCTACACCCTGAACCCGCGGAAAGGCGAACACGAGCTGCCCAAGCGTCCTTCGCGCCGCGTGGTCGGCTGGGAGCAGGTCCTGGTCACTTTGATCCAACGCATATTCGGTGAGGATGAGCCCTTCGCCTTGGCCGAACACGGAGAGCGGCCAGGCGTCTTCGCCGGCTCCGCAGTCTTGAAAGACACCGCGTACATACAGTCCCACCATGTCGCCAGCTCCTCCGAATGCCAGCGTTTTTCCAGGGAGCAGGTCGGACAGCCGTTCGAGGAATCTCTCGTCTCGAAGCCCGGAGACCACCGCCAGGTCAGGTCGCATGTCTACGATCTGGTCGAGCGCGTCCGCGTCGAGGGCGACATCCGAGGCGTTCCAGGAGAGCACCCTGAGGGGAGCGTTGGGGAGCTCGTTTTGGGCGGTGCACGCTTGGACTTGCTCTGCCCAAGGGATGGTGATGTCCGACGGTGGACCGGGAGTCCCGGGGGCGTGGAGCAAGGCAACCGCGGCGACCGTACTGGTGGTGAGTGTCAGCGAGGCCAGCCACCACCGGCGACCGAGCAGCCACAGCAGGAGATAGGTCGCGAGGCCGATGGCCAGGGGCTCGGCCAGCAGCATGAGGCCAACGAGCCGGCCGGTACCGGCGCCTGGGCGTAGCAGCAGCGCAGTCACCAGGGGTAGAACCAGGAACGCGGCTGCTGTGCCGCGGTACCAGCCCTGGGGGCGTGGGCGCGGCTGGGAGGGGTGGGACATCGTGGCAACCTAACTCCCCGAGAGCCGACTGGATGGGGGCACCGGGCGTCTCCAGGGGCCGAGGGCATCGGGGTGTCGCCGCTCGAGGAGGGGCATAGGGCAGGGGCGGTCCGCGGTCCCCGCTCTGTGGTAGCCTTGATGAAAGAAGACGGAGTCGTGAACAGCCGTGAGTGACGAGAGGCACCAGAGTTTGCTTGCCCAGGCGCGTTCGAAGGTGGTTGAGCGTCGCTGGTACGATGCTGCCGAGGCCTTCGCATCGGCGGCGTCCGAGCTGCGAGTCAGCGGGCGTTCGGTCGAAGCGCAGTCTGCCTACGCTTCGGGTGGCGATGCCGCGTGGAGGGCGGACCTGCTGGATCTCGCGATGCGGTGCTTCGTCAGGGCCCGCGAGTTGTTGCCCGAAGGTTCGCCTCTGCGCGCGGTTCGTGCCGTGCAGATGGCGTGTGTGTTGGTAGAGTTCGGGGAGCTGGACTCCTCGGCGCTGCTGCTGGACGAAGCCGAACAGGACGATCCGCCGCGCGAGCTGCTTCTCGTGTTGCTGGACACTCGCATGGCCATCGAGCTGCTGCGGGGTCGGGTTGGCAGGGCGCAGAATGCCCTGGTGCTGCTCGAGTCGCTGGTCCCCACGATCGGCACACCGGTGCTCCTGTTCCGGCGTGGCCAGATCGCCTCGCGGCTCGGGCGCTTCACCGAAGCCGTAGACGCATTGTCGGCCTGTTCGGCGCTCGTACAGCGGGAGAAAGGCTACGATGGGCCCCTGGGAGCCGCCGTGCTCGAGCTGGCCGAGGTCGCGCTGTTCCGGGAGGAACACGATGAAGCCTTGGCGTTGCTCGACCGCGCATCCGCGGCCTGGAAGCGCGCGGGGAGAGGTTCGGGTGTGATGCGGGTCGAAGCCGCGCGTATGCGCTTGCTGGGCACCATGGGTGCGGTGGACATGCTCACCAGCGGGCTGGACCGCAGCATCTCGGTGGCCCAGGAGCGCGACATGCTCCTGCTCGAGGCGGAGCTTCGCCTGGCCAATGGCATCTGCTTGCTCCAGCGCAGCCCGGAATGCGCTGTTGGGCATCTCGATCGTGCCGCGGAGCTTGCGGGAGGCATGGGGGCCATGGCCCTCCGCGGCCGAGCCCTCCTGGCCCGCCACGACCGGCCGGATGGCGAGCGCGAGGCCCTGGAGCAGGCCTGTGTCGACCTGGTTGAACTCACCCCCTGGCGCAGTCGAGCCTATCTCGCCCTGGCCCGCAAGCTGGGCTCGACCCACGCGGGTAGGGAAGAGGCGCTCGAAATCAGTGCCTCCATGCTCTGCCGTTTCTCGAGCATGGATCTGCCAGCGGACGAAGCGCGGGCACGTACGCTCTTGTGGAAGCTCAGCGCGGGGAAGTAGCTGACGAGAGCCGTGATCCCCTGCCCGGGGTTTCAGTCCTCGTCCTCGTCCCCGTCGTCGTCGAAGGAGTAGCTGACCTTTCCCCCACGACCCGTGGCGGTGCCGGTGGCGGCGTCTCCGTCGACGGAGAAGCTCACCTTGCCCCCGCTGGAAGTGGCGGTGCCGATGGCATCGCCGCGGGCCATGGAGCGGCGCGCGATCCAGGGGAAGACAGTGGCGAAGCCCAGGGAAAACAGCAACATCCAGTAGCCCACCAGGGGCTCGAGCTCGCCGCCGTCCACGAGCTCGTGTAGCGACTTGTAGACCAAGTGCAGTAGGGGAACCGCGGCGGCACCGCTGGCCAGGTAGAGCAGGACCTTCTTGCCGAGCTTGAACAGGGCCAGGCCGCAGGCGAGCAGGACGACGCCAGCGGCCAGGTAGAGCCAGAAGAGCCAGTTGACCTGGGTGGCCTTGTAGGCGCTGACCTCGGCCCCGCATCCGCGGACCATGGGGAGGAAGAAGGCCACCACCACGATGATTCCGCTGCCAGCAATGAAGCGTCCTGCGAGCACGCTGCGCTTGAGTGGGGCCTTCATGGGGAGGATGCTCACCGCCGGCTTTGGGTTGCCGGTCGAGGTGGACAGGTATCCTCTCCCTGGTGGCGCCGCCCGCCTCTCCGGCGGGAGCCGACGTGCTATGCGGGGTTCGGCCCGAAGCACCGAGAGCCTTGGAGTTTCCATGAAGCGCGAAGACCAGGAGCGAGCGCTGATCGAGGTGACCTCCCGCGTGGTGGACGGGTTCGTCCGTTCTGCCAACGAGCGTGATGGATACCTCGAGGGCGTTCTGAGCGACACGCTGTACCACGAAGGCCTGCGCCTGGAGCGCGAGGATCCTTCCGACCCGGCGACCAAGGCCTACCGGCGGCTCTACGGTGACGTGCGGCGGGAGCTGGGTGTCGCCTCACCTTCCCGTCAGAAGGCCATGCTCACGCAGATCACCCGGCAGTACGCCGAAGAGGTGGTGGGCAACTTCGATGAGCGGGTGTACCGCGTGGCCACTCGCGCCCTGCCCCATGGCCTGTCCGCGCTGCTCAAGGGAGCCAGCCTGAGAAAGGTGGCCAGCCGCGAGGTGCTCCTCCGTCGAGGACTGCAGGAGCATGTCCAGGTCGCAGGAGAGGTGGAGCATGTACAGAGCCTGACAGAGCGGGGCACCTTGTTGGTCACCCCCACCCACGGCTCGAACCTCGACAGCCCGGTGCTGGGCTACGCCATCTACCTCATGGGTGTCCCGCCCCTGACCTACGGCGCTGGTCTCAACCTGTTCACCAACCCGGTATTGTCCTTCTTCATGTCGAACCTGGGCGCCTACAAGGTGGACCGCAAGAAGAAGGCCGCGTTGTACAAGGCGGTGCTCAAGGAGTACAGCACCTGTGCCCTCGAGCTCGGCTATCACAGCCTGTTCTTCCCTGGTGGCACCCGCAGCCGAAGCGGCGAGGTGGAGCGCAAGCTCAAGAAAGGCCTGCTGGGCACGGCGGTTCGGGCCTACACCAGCAACTTGCGAGCCGGGCGCAGCAAGCCCGACGTGTTCGTGGTGCCCTGCACCATCAACTACAAGCTGGTGCTCGAGGCCGAGACCTTGATCGAGGACCACCTGAAAGAGGTAGGCAAGGCTCGATTCATCATCACCGACGACGAGTTTTCCAAGCCGCGGCGCATCCTGAACTTCATGTCCAACCTCTTCTCCCTCGACGCGCGCATCGTCGTGCACTTCGGCAAGCCTCTGGACGTATTTGGCAACCCGGTCGATCGGGAGGGCCGCAGCCTGGATCCCAGCGGGCGGGTCGTGGACCCACGGAGCTACGTCAGTCGGGGTGGGGTCGTGGTGACAGACGACCAGCGAGACCGGCAGTATACGACCGAGCTGGCCGATGCCATCGCGGCCTCCTACGGCTCGAGCAACGTGATCATGTCCACCAACCTGGTGGGATTTGCCCTCAACAACATGCTCGAACGGGCCAATCCCGGCATGGATCGCTACCGGCTGCTCCGCAGCGGAGGTTCCCAGGATTCCTTCCCCATGGCGGATCTACATAGCGAGGTGCAGCGCGTGCTCGATGCGGTGTCGGCCCTACCCGACGGGCCGGTGCTCGAGGGCGTGGTCCAGGCCGGTGATGTGCCGGAGATCGTCAACGACGCGCTCAAGCACTACGCCATCTACCACACGCACGATGCCGCCGAGCGCCGTGGCGACCGGATCTTCCACCGCGATCGCAACCTGCTTCTCTTCTACGGCAATCGGCTGCGGGGATACGACCTGGGCCGAGTGCTGGCCCCTTCGAGCGCGGAGGCATGAGCATGGAAAAGGTCACCGTTGTCGGTGCTGGTTCCTGGGGCACCACCCTGGCGAACGTCCTGGGCGGAAACGGCCACGACGTCTTGCTGTGGGGTCGCAACGAGGAACGCTGCACGGAGATCTCGGAGCGCCACAGCAACGAGCGCTACCTGCCTGGATTCGAGCTCTCGCCCAACATCTCGGCCACGACGGATCTCGAGCGTGCCTGTCATCACGGCTCATGGATCCTCCTGGTGGTCCCCAGCCACGGGCTGCGCCAGGCCGCGCGGGCCATGAGCGACCACCTCACGGGCGAGCACGTCATCGTTCACGCCACCAAGGGAATCGAGCAGGAGAGCTTCCAGCGCATGTCACAGGTGCTCCGGCAGGAAACCTGCGTGCGCAAGATTGGCGTGCTCTCGGGCCCCAACCTGGCCAAGGAGATCATGCGAGGGCAGCCGGCAGGCACGCTGGTGGCCTCGAAGTATCGAGAGGTGCTCGAGCGCTCCCAGGCGCTGCTCCACGGTCCCAGGTTCCGGGTCTATGCAGGCGATGACGTGGTGGGCGCCGAGGTGGGCGGGGCCTTCAAGAACATCGTGGCCGTCGCCGCAGGTGTCGTGGACGAGATGGGCATGGGCGACAACACCCGCGCCCTGCTGCTCACCCGGGGCTTGAACGAGATGGCTCGCGTGGGTGCCGCCATGGGGGCCAACGTGCTGACATTCGGTGGCCTCGCTGGTATCGGCGATCTCATGGCCACCTGCGCCTCGCCGTTGTCCCGCAACCATCAAGTGGGCGAGCGGCTGGCTCGTGGTCAGTCCCTCGAACAGATTGGTGCGGAGATGCACATGGTGGCCGAGGGCGTCAAGACCACGCGCTCTACCTTCGAGTTTGCCGCGTACAAGGGCCTCGATCTCCCCATCGTGCGTGCCGTTCACGCGGTGATCTACGAAGGCCGCTCGGTCTCGGGTGCCGTAGAGGACCTCATGGCCATTCCCGCCAGCCACGAGCTCGTCGAGCTCAGCTGGTAGCCATGGCCCGTCCCCCGAGCCGCTTCCCGGTCCACACCGTCAGCAAGCGAGACTATCCGCCAGGCTGGACCGGAGAGGTCTTCACCTGCGACATCGACCGCACCTACCTGGATACTCGCTTCAGCTCGCTCAAGGGCCTGACGCGCATCCCCTTCGAGGGCGCCCTGGACAAGGTGACCATCCCGGGCATGGCTCAGCTGCTCAAGGAAGTGCGGCGGGGCCCCGATGACATCTCGCGCCACACTCCCATCTACTTCGTCTCCGCCAGCCCTACTCAGTTGCGGCGGGTGCTCGAGCGCAAGTTCCTCCTGGACGGCATTGAGTTCGACGGCACCACCTTCAAGGACTGGGGGCGCCTACTCCGCAAGGGCAGGCTGCGGGGATTGAAGAAGCAGGTGGCATTCAAGCTGGCCGCCCTGCTCGGAAATCGCTCCGCGCTGCCGCCTGGGGCTCAAGAGGTGCTGTTGGGGGACGACCTCGAGGTCGACTCTCTGGTCTACGGGTTGTATGCCGATATCCTCGAGGGGCGTGTGCCACCGCGGGATCTGCCGAAGGTGCTGGCGCACAACGGGGTGAGCCCCCAGGACGCGCAGGGTGTCGTAGAGCTCAAGCTTCGGGCGGGCAACATCCAGGGCGGTGTCCGCCGAGCCCTCATCCGCATGGAGCGGGCGGGTCAACCGGAGACGTTCATCGGCTATTGGCCATGGCTGGTGCCCTGCCAGGATGCCTTCCAGATGGCCCTCGCCCTGTGGGATCAGGGCAGCCTGTCGGATCACGGTGTCATGCGCGTGGCACGCAACCTGCGGGTGCACGACGTCTCCGCTGGCGCTCTCGAGGCTGGGTTGTTCGAGCTGGCTCGGCGGGGCTTGCTCTCGAGCTCACAGGTGGACCAGCAGGCGGCGCTCCTCGAGGAGCACGGCCTGTGTCAAGTCGGCCAGCCCGTACCCGACGTCGATCCTGCGTGGTTTGCCGTCCTGGCGCGCGACACGGGGGCACCCCGCACCCCAGCGCGTTTTCTCGGGGTGTAGGCTTTCAGGCCCTTGTCGCGTTG